>WHTP01000177.1 GCA_009377695.1 Hyphomicrobiales bacterium
GCATTACGACTGCAACGCTCCCAGCCCACCATCCGGCCCCGGCTCTGTAGTGAAGACTTTCAGGGTGCGCCCATTGATCTTATTCGCTTTTTTCTGCGAACCGTGAAAGATGGGCTAGTATCCGCCGAACAATATGCCGGGATAGAGCGGATATTTGAAAGCAATCTCGAAAGTCAGCCAAACGAGGAATGTCGTGACAATCGCCATGGTGCCGGCGGCCCGCACCGATTTCCCGCCGTGCAGGACCATGTAGAGGAAAATATAGAGCGGCGTCGTCAGGAGAAAGCCGACGACATAGACACCACCCAGATAGCCTATCACCCACAGAACGGACAGGAATACCCGGCTCCACGTGGCGTCTTTTTCGTCGCCCTGCGCCTTCCACTCGACCACCTTTTCGGCGCTGACAAATCGCCGAAACAGCCGGCCGATGGCGGTTTCAGTCTGCGCCACGATATCGATCAGGGCCAAAACGATGGTGAGCCAGGCGACCAGCGTCGGCATGGCCGCGGCCCGCGCCGGGACCGTCTGGGTCCAGAGCAAGAAGGTGACGGCGATCGCAAACACCGCGAGTGCGGAGCCGAAATCGCGCCAATTCGTGATGCCGCTCATGCCGCCGGCTCCCCTGCCCGTCTGCGATTCCGCAGATACTGGATGGCTGGCAGCAACAGGCACCCGATGGTGGCGAGGAACAGGATCAACGACGTCGTACGGGTAAAGAAAATCGCCGCGCTGCCGTCGCCCATGTTGAGCGACTGATGATAGCTCCGCTCCGCCAGCTCACCCAGGATCAACGCTATCACAAGAGTGACGCGCGGATAACGGAAGCGGATCATGATGTAACCGAGAATACCGAAAATCCCGGCAAGCATCACATCGCCCGCGGTTTCGCGCAACGCATAGACGCCCGCGAGTGCCGCCGAGATCACCACCGGCACAAGGATATGCACGTCGACAAATGTGATGAGCGCAAGCTGACGCGCGACCATCAACGTGATCACGGCCGATAGGAAAGTGGACGCAAGCAGCGCCATGATCAGGCTGAATATAACGCCCTCATGCTTGATGAGCAGCATTGGCCCCGGCTCGATGCCGTGCAGCACCAACACGCCAAGAAAAATCGCCATCTCGGCGGAACCGGGAATGCCGAAAGCCAGTGTCGGGATCAGCGCGCCGCCGTCTTTGGAGTTGTTGGCGGCTTCCGGACCGATGACGCCTTCAATATTGCCCTTGCCGAACGTCTCCGGCTCCTTCGATATCTGCATTGCCGCTGTGTAGGACAGGAACGACGCGACTGTTCCTCCAAGCCCCGGGATTGCGCCAACGAAGGTCCCAATCACCGACCCCTGGAGCATCACCTTCCAGTGGCGGAACACCGACCAGACGCCCTCCATCACCTGGGTGACGCGGGTTTTGACCTGTTCCTGGGCAATGGTGCCACCCGTCGCTGACAGCGCGATCATCTCCGAGATCGCGAACAATCCTGTCAGCGCCGGCACCAGCGGGATGCCGTCCCACAGATAGTCGGACCCCAGTGTGTAGCGGATGTCACCGCTGACCGCATCGGAGCCCACAAAGGCAAGCATCAACCCAACGGCGCCCGCGATCAGCCCGCGCAAGAACTGGCCGCCGGTGGAGACCGCGATCGCGGCCAGGCCCATCAGCGCGAGCATGAAGTACTCCGGCGGTCCGAACAGCAGCACGACCTGCTTGGCGAGCGGAATGATTGCGATCAACGTGAAAAGGCCGATGAAGCCACCGACTGTCGATGCAGCCTGCGCCGCGCCGATCGCCAGTCCGGCCTTGCCTTGCTGCGCCAGTGGATAGCCGTCGAAACAGGTTGCGGCATTGGGCGCGGTGCCCGGCGTATTGATGAGAATTGCCGAAACCGAGCCTCCGGCGGAGACGGCGCCCATGACGCCGCCCACCAGCATCATGGCGTTGATCGGGTCCATGCTGAAGGTCAGCGGCATCAACAGGGCGATCGCTGTCGTGCCGCCGAGACCCGGCATCACACCGAACAGCAGCCCGACGCCGACACCGAGCGCCAGGAACAACATGGCTTTCGCGGTGAACAGGAGTTGCAACGCCAAGAGGATGCTATCGAGCATGGCGCATGGTCCCGGTCACCCTTTTGCCGCCGTCCCGGGCTTCGCCGAGTATGGCACACCGAAGTCTATTTCCGGGCAATGGCCGACTTGTACTTTTCATACACGGCCAGAGCCTTGTCGAACGCCGCCTTCGCATTGGCCGCAGGGATGTAATCGAGCGGCTCACCCGATTTCTCCGCCTTCGCCTTGAGCTCCGGATTGCTGGCCGCTTGCCCGATCGCGTCAGACAGGATTTTCACGATGTTGGCCGGAGTTTTTGGCGGTCCCACAATGAAGCGCTCAACCGCCAGACCCGACAGTTCCGGATGTCCGAGCTCCGCCACGGTCTTTATGCCCGGCATCGAGGACTTCTCTTCGAAGGTCATGAGCGGCCGGATGGCCCCGGACTCCACGAACTGCCTGAAGGTGGAAACAGGAGCCACGGCGATATCGCCGTCACCCCGGACAATGCCAACGATGTAGTCATTGGTGCCCTTATAGCCGGAGATATGTTCGGCCTTCAAACCGAAGGCTGCCGCGAACACGGCACCGGCGGCGTAAGCAGTCGAGCCGAAGCCGGTAGTCGGCATTTTGATCGGGCGCCCCAACTTCTTCAGATCGTCAATCGTACGGATCGAGGACTTCGCTGACACCCCGACCATGTAGTCCTCGGCGCCGATCTTGGCGATCCAGGCGAACTTGGCCAAGTCATACTCCACCTTCTCGCCGAGCAGCATGGGAATCGCAGCGCCGGGACTGTTCATGATCGAGATCAAGTGGCCGTCGGGCTTGGCGCGATAGACGGTCGCGAGCGCGCGGCGGCCGCCGGCCCCAGGCAGATTCCTAGGAAGGACCTCGACCCGGTTTGGTAGCGCCTTTTCCATATAGGGGGAGATCAGCCGCACCGTCCGATCAAACCCCCCGCCCGGCCCGAACGGAATGAGAAACTCGATGTTCTTTTCCGGGTACTGCGCCGATGCCGGCGATGCGGACAAGGCGGCTACAGCCGCAATGGCTACTACAGCAATTGACCTGAGCATGGCGTCCTCCGACTTGATGAAAGCTGGAAAATAACGCATGGCATGAGCATTCGGTCTCCTCACGAGGTCGCACTCTGTGGGTCAATTTGACGCTTGGCCGTCGACCCCACTCGCGCCCGCCTATGCGAGACCTGTGTCGGAACGGCGCCCAGCCCTTTCGCACGCGGAATTTGGTGAATGATGAATAGAGCTTGGAGCGACCTGACTGCATGAACCGCTACCGTGTCACGGTCGATACCGGAGGAACCTTCTCGGACTTCGTCTATCTGAACGAGCATACCGGCGAAGTCACGATCTCCAAGGTACCATCGACGCCTGACGATCCGTCGCGTGCCATCCTGCAAGGGGTCGAGACGCTGCTCGGCCAGGATGTGCGGCCCGGCGACATCTCCTTCTTCTGTCACGGCACCACCGTCGGGACCAATGCGTTGCTCGAGGGCAAAGGCGTCCGCACCGGCCTGCTCATCACCGATGGATTCCGGGCGATCTATCCGGTCGGCGAACAGGCGCGGCCCTATGGCGCACCGATCTTCGACGTCATGTACGACAAGCCGGCGCTGCTTGTGCCGCAGAGTCTCACGGGCGAGGTGCGCGAGCGCGTCGACTTCCGCGGCAAGGTGCTCATCCCGCTCGACGAAGCGGCGCTGCGCGAGACCGTGCGCGATCTGGCGGGGCAGAAGATCGAGTCGCTGGCCGTGTGCCTTTTGTTCTCGTTCCTGCATCCCGAGCACGAGACGCGCGTGCGCAAGATCGTGGCCGAGGAGATGCCGGACTGCAGCGTCTCGCTGTCGTCCGACATCGTGCCGCAGATCCGCGAATACTACCGGCTGAGCACGACCGTCATCAACGCATACCTGCAGCCAATCTTGGCGCGTTACATCGCGCAACTCGAGCGCCGCCTCAACGAGGCTGGCCTGACCACGCGGCAGAAATACATCATGCAGTCGAACGGCGGCATGGCGACGTTTGCTGCCGCGGCGCGCAAGGCCGTGACCACGGTGCTCTCCGGCCCCGCTGGCGGCGTCACCGCCGGCGCCTATGCCTGCCGGATGACGGGCTTCAAGAACATCATCACCTTCGATATGGGCGGCACCTCCTGCGACGTGGCGCTGATCAAGGACGGCGAGCCCTCGGTAGCGAGCCGCGGCAAGATCGAAGGCCGCGATATCGCGGTGCCGATGATGGATATCAACACCGTGAGCGCTGGCGGTGGCACGATCGCGAGCGTCGATCGCTTCGGCGTGCTCAAAGTCGGTACCGAGAGCGCCGGCGCGATGCCCGGCCCCGCTTGTTACTCACGCGGGGGTGATATGCCGACAATCACCGACTGCAATCTCGTGCTCGGCCATCTCAGCGAGGACAACTTCCTCGGCGGCAGGATGCGCCTCGATTCCGCCGCGGCACGGCAAGCGGTCGAGACCAAGGTCGCGCAGCCGCTCGGCATGGACGTGCTCGAAGCGGCCGAAGGGATCGCGCGCATCATCGACGTGAAGATGGAAGAAGCCATCAAGGCGATCTCCACCATGCGAGGCCACGACCTGCGCGACTTCATGCTGCTCGCCTTTGGCGGCGCCGGGCCGGTGCATGCCGGGCGTATCGCGCGCGAGCTCGGCATGGCCGGGATGATCGTGCCGCTTTATCCGGGCGTCTATTCGGCGATCGGCCTGATCATGTCGGACGTCAAGCACGACTACATACAGTCGCGCATGACGCCACTCAGCGACCTGACGCCACAGGATGTGAACGCCATGTTCGCGCGGATGGAAGCCACCGCAACCGAAGAGCTGCATGCGGATGGCTTCGAGCAGACACAGATCCGCATCCACCGCGCGCTCGACATGCGCTATGCCGGCCAGGGCTACGAGATCACCATGCCGTGCGACCACGAGCCCATGCGCAATGGCAGGCTCGATGCGTTGCGCCGACAATTCGACGCGCAGCACAAGGCGATGTTCGGCCACAGCGCGCCGGAAGAACTGGTCGAGATCGTCTCCTACCGCGTGCGCGGCATCGGTCTGGTGCCGCCGGTCGAGATGCCGACATTCAAGTCGACCGGCGCGACTTTGAAAGACGCGCTGCGAGAAACACGGCGCGCGCGGATGGACGGCAAGGATATCGACTGCCCGGTCTACCAGCGCGAGAAGCTCGACGTCGGCCTCACCTTGACGGGACCGGCCATTCTCGATCAGCTCGACTGCACGACCGTGATCTATACCGGCCAGACCGCGCGGGTGGATGCGTACAAGAATTTGATCGTGACGTGAGCTAACGATGAGCCTTGGCTTGACCGAAGTACGACCGGTTTCTCCGCTCCCCTCCTCCCGTTCGCGCAGCGAATGGTGGGGAGGGGTCGGGGGTGGGGGGCCGTGCGTTGGGCGGCCCTCATGCCACACGCTCCACCCCCCAACCCTACCCTCCCCACCGCTTCGCGGGGGGAGGGAGCGCACCGAGCGCGCAGCACCGGTGTCGAATACGAGACAGACCTGATGCACATCGACGTCGTCGATCTCGAGGTGGTGAAGGCGAGCCTCTCCGGCATCGTGCGGGAGATGCAGAACTGCCTGTTCCGCACCGGCTTCTCCACCATCGTGCGTGAATCGCAGGACGCCTCCTGCGCGCTGATGAACGCCAAGGGCGAGGTGGTGGCGCAGCATGTCGTGCTGCCGCTGCACATCGGCGCCTTTCCCGCCTGCTGCGGTGCCGTGATCGCGGAGTTCGGCAACGATATCGCGGAAGGCGATGCCTTCCTGATCAACCACCCATACTACGGCGGCAGCCCGCATGCGCCCGACATGTGCGTGCTCAGTCCCGTGTTCGTCGACGGCGAGCTGTTCGGCTTCTGCGGTTCGATCGCGCACAAGAGCGACATCGGCGGGCCGGTGCCAGGAAGCTGTTCCGGGCAAGCGCGCGAGGTGTTCAACGAGGGCCTGCACCTGCCTGCCGTTCGTTACCACCGCCGCCACCAGCCCCTCAACGACATCGAGCGCATCATCGGCGCGAATAGCCGCACGCCCGAGCTTGTGCTCGGCGACATCCGCGGGCAGCTCGGCTCCGACCGGCTCGGCGAAAAGCGGCTCAACGAGCTCGCCGCCAAATATGGCAAGGCGAAGATCCTCGCCTGCTTCGACCGGCTGTTCGAATTATCGGAAACGCGGCTGCGTCGGACTTTCACGGAATGGAAGGATGGCCGCTTCGAGGCCGAGCGGTTTGTTGATGACGACGGCATCGACCTCGAGAAGCCGGTGCGCATCCATGTCGTGGTCGAGAAGACGGGCGACCGCATCCATTTCGATTTCTCGGGCTCGGCCGACCAGACCAGGGGGCCGGCCAATGTGCGCCCGCCGCTGGTGCAGGCGGCCTGCGCCTATTGTCTGATCTCGCTGATCGACCCACAGATCTTCGTGAGTCAGGGCCTGCTGCGCGCCTTCACCACCACGGCGCGCGAGGGTTCGGTGCTCAATCCGCACTTTCCGGCGCCGGTCAACACCTACAATCCGACCGTGCACGCACTGGTCGACGCGGTCTACGACGCGCTCAGCAACATCGTGCCGGACAAGGTGCGTGCTGACGGCTCCGGCAGCCGCTCGATCATTCTTGGCGGTCGCAGCACCTATACCGGCAAGGGCTATGTGCAATACGAGATCATCGCCGGCGGCGCCGGCGCGCGCGCGACCAAGGACGGCGCGTCCGGCATCACGGTCAACCAGAGCAACGCGATGATCGCGCCGATCGAGATCATCGAGAGCGAATTTCCCACTCGGCTTCTTTGTTTCGAGCTGATCAAGGACTCCGGCGGCGCCGGTCGCTACCGCGGTGGACTCGGCATCCGTCGCGAATATCTCAATCTCGAGGATGCGCGGTTCTCGATCCGGTCAATGAAGCACGTGATCCCACCGAATGGCTGTGCCGGCGGCAAGACCGGGCAGCCCGGCCACATCTGGATCAATCCGGACGGCAAGGACGCGAAGCGCCTTCCAACGCGCTACGCCGACTATCCTCTGAAGAAGGGCGACATCTTCCGGCTCGATACGCCCGGCGGCGGCGGCCACGGCGACGCGTTGACACGCGAAGCAAAGCGCGTTCTCGACGATGTGCGTGAAGGCCAGATATCGCCGGAAGCCGCGGAGCGCGATTATGGCGTGGTGGTTAAGCGCGACGGCCGCTCATGGCGCATTGATGACGCGACGACGAAGCAGCGACGCTCGAAGCAATAACGGAACGAGGGAATGACATGGCAGATGTAGTGAAGCGCACCGGCATGATCGGCCTCGGGGCCATGGGCCTGCAGATGGGCCGCCACATGGTGCTGAAGGGCTTCGAGGTCTCGGGCTACGACGTCGACGCGGCCGCCGCGAAGACCGCCGAAGGCCACGGCATCAAAATCTGCGGGTCGGTGACCGACATCGGCAAGCAATCCGACGTTGTCTTCGTCATGGTCGCGACCGACGAACAGATTCTGGATGTCATCGAGCGATCCGGCCTCCTCGACACGTTAGGCCACGGAGCGGTGATCTGCATTGCCTCGTCCTGCTCGCCCGAGACCTGCCAAAATCTCGCCAAGCTCGCCGCGCCGAAAGGCATCGGCATTGTCGACGTGCCGCTGGTGCTCGGCCAGGAGGCCATGAACAACGGCCAAGTGGTCGCTTATGTCGGTGGCGACGACGCCTCGGTCGAGCGTGCGCGGCCGGCGATCGCGGCATTTAGCGCGAAGGTTCTTCACGTCGGCGGCGTCGGCGCCGGCCAAATCACGAAATCGATCAACAACATGCTGCTGTGGGCATGCATGTGCGCCAACTTCGAATGCCTCACGTTCGCGAAGAAGCTCGGCGTCGATATCCCCAAGCTGGTGGAGGCGCTCGGCCACGGCTCCGGCGCGAACTGGTCGCTGTCGCGGTGGGGCAAGTCGACCGGCAAATGGGCCGAGAAGGACATGGACGTCGCGCTGGAACTCGCGCAAGACGCCAAGCAGCCGATGCCGCTCGCGGGACTTGTTGACCAGCTCGTCAAGAACCTCAACCAGGAGCGCATGAAAGCGCTGCTGTCGTAGCATGTAGAGTGGATTGAAAGAGCGTAATTCGCCCCCGCTGTCATTTGGCGGATTATGCCCCTTTGGACTATTCGGCCCAACGAACTAATAAAGCTTGAAATCTTTGGGCGGTCGGCGGCTGCCCTCATACACGAAGCGATATTTCTGCGGCAGCTCTTCTCGATCCAGCGCATCGATGATTCCGTCGCGGCGAAGGATGAGTCCCGACTCTGGATCGATGACGGTATTTTCCTCTGGGCTGAGTACAAAGACCTCAATCTGCCAGTCGGGAAAGTCTGCTAGCAGGTTATGCAGCGACTTGATGATCTGCGGCCGCAACATATGCAGCCTGTGAAGCTCAACCATTTGAACTTTTTCATTGGGAACGAAGTCGATCACGAAATAGTCACCGCCCGCCTCATCGTCCGTTCCAAAATGGCTCGAGCGCGCGCTTCGTGCGCCTATAGAGTTCTTGCCATTCCTTCTTGCGCTGTTCGTCCGTGAGCTTATCCATCTTCAAATCCTTTTCAGGTAAATCTGGCGCGCTTTCAATTATGGCTCTGACGCAGTTTTGGTGCAGCTTATTCATTCAGCGCCTATCAGTCTGGCCTGAAGCAAATCGATTTTGCCTCGGCCGTACATTTGACGTCTGACGAGCTTGAGGCGTGTGATCTGACCTTCGGTCTGTCCGTTTGA
>WHTP01000091.1 GCA_009377695.1 Hyphomicrobiales bacterium
CGAATGATGCGAAGACGAAGATCCGGCGAGAGGGGTTTGGCCATGCGGGCTGGCCTCCATCACCAGCCCCCACGATGAATCACGATTTGCCCGGCAAGGGAATCCCTTCCGATTCCGCCAGATCGAAAAATGCTCTAGTGTTCCGAGGCTTTGGTTCAGAAGTCCCGCCACACTAGCCGACGCTTGTCATTCCTTCGCGAACTGTTCCGCGAGCTTGGTCATGAACGGCTCGTCGGTCATGTCGATGCGCAGAGGCGTGATCGTAATCTTGTTGTCGGCAATGGCGGCGACATCGGTGCCTTCCGTGCCGCGATGCGAACGATCAGGGACGTAGGCGATCCAGTAGTACGCATTGCCGCGACCGTCGGTGCGCTGGTCGATGCGCAGCCGTCCTCCGTGATGGCGGCCGAGGCTCGTCACCGCGACACCTTTGACCTCGCTCAGCTTGCAGTTGGGAAAGTTGATGTTGACCAACACGCCGCGCGGCATCTGCGTCCCGATCAGCTTGCGGATAATGGCGGGCGCGTAGTGCGGGGCGATGTCCCAATTGGGCGGCTTGCCGCCGCGCGAACTATAGGCCTGCGAGAGCGCAATCGATGGAATGCCGAGCACCGCCCCTTCGACCGCACCGGCTACCGTTCCGGAGTAGATCACATCCTCAGCGGTGTTGCGGCCGTGGTTAACGCCGGACAGGATGAGGTCGGGAGGGCGTTCCTTGAGCACATGGCTCGAGCCCATCAGCACGCAATCGGTCGGCGTGCCCTTGACCGCGAAGCGACGTTCTCCGATCGCGCGCAACCGCAGCGGATCGTTGAGCGAAAGCGAATGCGACACGCCGGACTGATCGAATTCCGGCGCGATCACCCAGACGTCGTCGGACAGCGATTTGCCTATCTCGGCGCAGACGTCGAGTCCATCGGAGTGGATGCCGTCGTCGTTGGTGATGAGGATGCGCATGCGATCAGAGACGTGGTCTATTGCTTGCGTTCGATAATCTTTGCCCCGCCCATATAAGGCTGCAACGCTTCAGGCACGGCAATCGATCCATTGTCCTGCTGGTAAGTCTCCATGACAGCAATCAGGGCGCGGCCAACCGCAACGCCGGAACCATTGAGCGTGTGCACGAAGCGCGGCAAGCCGCCCTTCGCGCCACCACCCTTCTCGCCGCCGCCCTTGGGCCGGTAACGCGCATTCATGCGCCGCGCCTGGAAATCGCCGCAGACCGAGCACGAAGAAATTTCTCGGTACATGTTCTGGCCGGGCAACCATACTTCGATGTCGTAGGTCTTTTGTGACGCAAAGCCCATGTCGCCGGTACAAAGCGTCACCACGCGATAGTGCAAGTCGAGCCGGCGCAGCACCTCCTCGGCGCAGGCGAGCATGCGCTCGTGCTCATCCATCGATTGCTCCGGCGTCGTGATCGACACCAGCTCGACCTTGGTAAACTGGTGCTGCCGGATCATGCCGCGGGTGTCCTTCCCCGCCGCACCAGCCTCGGCGCGGAAGCACGGCGTGCACGCCGTGTAGCGCAGGGGCAATTCGGCTTCGTCGACGATGGAGCCGCGCACGAGATTGGTGAGCGGCACTTCGGCGGTGGGGATGAGCCAGAAATGCGATGCGTCCTCAGCCGCATTCGACCGGCCTTGACCCACGAGTCCTGCGTGGACCGAAAACTGATCGTCCCGAAACTTTGGAAGTTGTGCCGTTCCAAACATTGCGTCGTCACGCACCAAAATTGGCGGCGAGACTTCCGTGTAATTGTGCGGCTCGCTCGTATGGATATCGAGCATGAACTGCCCGAGCGCACGCTCCATGCGCGCAAGACCACTCTTGAGCACAACGAAGCGCGCACCTGAGAGCTTCGCCGCGGTCTCGAAATCCATCTGGCCGAGACCTTCGCCCAATTCAAAATGCTGCTTGGGCGTGAAAGCGTAGTTGCGCTTCCCGTTGAAGTGATGGTGCTCGACATTGCCGGTCTCGTCGGCGCCGTCCGGCACCTCCTCGAGCGGTAGGTTGGGAATTTCGGCCAGCGCCTTGTCGAGTTCGTCACCGGCCGCCTTCGCCTGCGCCTCGAGGTGCGGGATGTCGTCCTTCAGCTTCGCGACCTCGGCCATCAGCGTCTGCGCGCGCTGCTCCTCGTTGCTCTGCTTGGCTGCGCCGATCTCGCGCGAGGCGGCGTTGCGGCGCGCAAGCGCTGCCTCCGACGTCTGGATCGCCGCGCGGCGGCGCTCGTCGATCCCGATCAGCCGCTTCGCTTCGCCCGAGAGCCCGCGCCGCCTGAGGGCGGCGTCGAACGCGTCGGGATGGTCGCGAATCCATTTGATGTCGTGCATGGGGGTCGCTCAGCGGGACTCGGTTGGATCGTTATAGCAGGCCCTATGGTCATTCGAGGGCGCCATCGCAGGCAAGTTTACGCAGCCTACGTACACTTGGCTGCGGGCGGCGAGCCCGGAATCCATACTCCGCAGCCAGGGTTATGGATTCCGGGCTCGGCCCTTCCGACCGTCCCGGAATGACGTGTGGTATTACTACTCCGCCGGGTTGGCCTCGGCAGCCGCGGCTTGCGCTTTCCGCTCCACCATCCGCACCGAATAAATCGACGCCTCGTAGAGCAGCACCAGCGGGATCGCCAATGAGAGCTGGCTCAGCACGTCCGGCGGCGTCAGGACTGCCGCGATCACAAAGGCGCCGAGAATGAAATAGCGCCGCTTCTCGCGCAGCCCGTCGGACGTCACGATACCGATGCGGCCGAGCAGCGTCAGGATCACCGGCAGCTGGAACGCGATGCCGAAGGCAAAGATAAGGCCCATCATCAGCGAGAGATATTCGCCGACCTTCGGCAGCAGCGCGATCTCGGCCGAGCCCGAGCCCGGCGTCTGCTGCATGCCAAGCGAGAACTTCACCAGCATCGGCATGACCAGGAAATAGACCACCATGGCGCCGAAAACGAAGAAGATCGGCGTCGCGACGAGATAGGGCACAAACGCCGAGCGCTCGTGCCGGTAGAGGCCTGGCGCGACGAACATGTAGATCTGCGCCGCGATCACCGGAAAGGCTAGGAAGGTGGCGCCGAACAACGCGACCTTCAACTGCGTGATGAAGTATTCCAGCAGCGCGGTGTAGATGAATTTTGAATTTTCCGCGCCTGCCACCCACACGAACGGCCACACCAGCACGTCGTAGATCTGCTTGGCGAAGATGAAGCAGATGACGAACATCACCATGAGAGCGAGCAGCGCCTTGATCAGCCGCGAGCGCAGCTCGATCAGGTGGTCCATTAACGGCGCCTTGCTGGCCTCGATCTCCGCTTCGTCGCGCTCGATCGTCATGCGGGCGCCCTCCCCGCGGCGGGCTTGACGTCGGCGACCGCCGGATCGGGCTCGGCGGGTGCCGCCGGGGGCGCCGGCTCAGCCGGCGGCGATGGTGACGCCGCGGTTGCGGCAGCATCATCTGACGGCTGTGGCAGGGCCGCGGTCGCAGTTTGCGCGTCAGCTGGCTGCGCGGGCGGTTTGGTGGCACTCGGCTGGTCAAGCGGCGGCAGATCGCCGACGGATTTCTCGATGTCGCGGCGCACGTCGTCGAGCTCGTCGAACTTGGTGAAGTCCTTTGCCTTGTCGGCCATCTCGTCCATGTCTTTCTTGAGCTGGTCGATCTCGGCTTCGCGCATCGCCTCCTGGAACTGGCCCTGGAATTCGGCGGCCATGCGCCGGATCTTCGCCATCCACTGCCCGAGCGTGCGCAACGCGCCGGGCAGCTCCTTCGGACCGATCACGATCAGCGCAACGACGCCGACGAGCAGGAGTTCGGACCACGAGATATCGAGCATGGGGCCTTTTTAACTCCAAAGGGGCGCCGTTGACCGACGCCCCCTCATCAGATGCCCGTTCTGCCGGGCGTGGTCGGCCGCCAGTGTCCCAAATCCGAAGTTCGCCCAACCGTACCGCAAGCGCCCAGCGAACTTCGGATTTAGAGGGACACTAGCACGCATAGCTTTGTAGTGGGGCTTTGGTTCAGAAGTTCGCTCCCGTTGCCCCGCAAAGCATCGCGAACTACTGAACTGCCGCACTACCTCGACAGCCTTAGACAGCCTTGTGCGGTTCGCTTCCCGACGACGATGCGCCGCTCGCCACCGGTGCGCCTGGCGCCGTGGTCGGCTGCCCGGGCTGGTGGTCGATCGTGCGCATCTGATCGGGCTTGGCCGCTTCTTCGGTCTCGGGCTTGTCGTCTTCCGACAGTCCCTTCTTGAACGACTTGATGCCCTTGGCGAAGTCGCCCATCAGCTCGGAGATCTTGCCGCGGCCACCGAACAGCAGCAGGCCGACCGCCAGCACAATGATCCAGTGCCAGATGCTCATTGAACCCATGGTTCGCTCGTCCTCTGCCAGTCCTCGTCGACAGGCGCTCGCCCGTCCCGCTTTCACTGAAAACTAGGCTTCAGGCCGAACAAAAACAAGACTCACGCATCTGCGACGGCATGAATTCGCCGCAGCGCCTCACTGCAACTCCTTGAAATCGCAAAGTTCCGCGGCCGATGGGCGCATTAACCGCTCGCGCGTCAATCGCCCGAGGCGGGCTCCGCCCGAGGCGCGAGCCCAAGGTCGAGATCGCTCGGTTCCAGCGGATCCTCGTCGTCGCGCAGCGCCGCATCGTCGGACGGCATCGGCACCGAGAAGCCGGGCGGCAGGCGCCCGTCGAACATGCCCGAGCCTTTGAGCTCTTCGAGGCCCGGCAGGTCACCGACTTGATCGAGGCCGAAATGCGACAGGAAATCCGCTGTCGTTCCGTAGGTCACCGGACGGCCCGGCGACTTGCGCCGGCCGCGCGGCCGGATCCAGCCGGTCTCTAAGAGCACATCGACGGAACCGGCGGAGGTCGAGACGCCGCGCAGCTCCTCGATCTCGCTGCGTGTCACCGGCTGGTGATAGGCAATGATCGCAAGGGTCTCGATCGCGGCGCGCGAGAGCTTGCGCTTCTCGGTCGTCTCCTTGCTGAGCAGCCACGACAAGTCGGTGGCGGTGCGGAAGGTCCATTTGCCGTCGATCCGCACCAGATTGACGCCCCGGTTGGCATAGTCCTCGCGCAGCCGTTCGAGCGCGCCAGCAAGATTGGTGCCCTCCGGTAGCCGCGCCGCCAGATCTTTCTCGTTGATCGGCTCCGAAGAGGCGAACAGCATGGCTTCGAGGATGCGAAGTTCTTCCGGCCGGACTTCAACGACCGCTTCCGCCCGTGCTTCGACGGCTTCTTCTGGCTCGTGACGCGACATGATTTTTCTCTTGGCCAGGCTCATCGCTGAAGGCCTCCCTCTTTACCCCGTGGTCCCCGTCGGCCCGGCTCCGCCAGCCTCGGCCGCAACCCCATTCCCGTTCTGCGGCGTCGCACGCTTGCGCATGAAGAGCGGCGCAAACGGCTGCTGCTGATGGATTTCAGCGACGCCCTCGCGCACCATTTCAAGCGCGGAGGCAAAGCTCGACGCCAGCACCGTCGCGCGCTGCGAAGGCTCGACGATATAGGCAATCAGATATTCATCGATGCGTGTCCAGTCGCTCGCGGCGCCGACCAGCCGCTCCAACGCCTCGCGCGCCTCGCCCAGCGACCAGACCGCCCTCTTCTGCATGCGCACATGCGACAGCGCTGTCTTCTGCCGTTGGCTGGCATAAGCGGTAAGCAGATCGTAGAGCGTTGCGGTCCATTGCGGGTGCTTGATATGCGCGATTGGCTCGGGCTGGCCGCGCACGAATACGTCGCGGTCAAGCTGCGGGCGCTCGAACAACTTCTGTGCCGCCTCGCGGATCGCCTCGAGCCGCTTGAGACGGAGCGCGAGCGCGTTCGCCATGTCCTCCGCGGTCATGCCCTCGGGCGTCGCCTGCTCCGGCAACAGCAGCCGCGACTTCAGATAGGCGAGCCATGCCGCCATCACGAGATAATCGGCGGCGAGTTCGAGCCGCAGTCGCCGCGCTTCTTCGATGAAGGTGAGATACTGGTCGGCGAGCGCAAGAATCGAGATCTTCGCGAGGTCGACCTTCTGCTGGCGCGCCAGCATCAAGAGGAGATTGAGCGGGCCCTCGAATCCTTCGACGTCCACCACGAGCGCCGGTTCGTCGGTCGCACGATCGGTGGCAAACTCGGCTTCGAATGCAGTCTCTTCAGGCGTCACGGCCGCCTCCTGCGTCCAGCACGCCCGAGCGGCCGGCCGATGCGACGCCCCGCCGCCTTACGGACAGTTCCGGTTGTGGCACCGCGCGCGACGACCGGGCGATTGCTGGCGAGCAGCGCCGCAAACGTCTTGCGGCCTTCGTCGCGGTCGAATTCTTCCGGCTCGCAGCGCAAGGCGAGCGCCGCCGCGGCGCGCTCGGCGGCCTTCCCGGAGAGCAACGGCGCGTGCTCGGCGACCTCGCACATCTCCTCGAGCTTGCCGTTGCAATGGAGCACGATATCGCAACCGGCAGCGAGCGCGGCCTGCGTGCGCGCCGCAGTCGTGCCTGACAGCGCGCCCATGGCGATGTCGTCGCTCATCAACAGCCCCTGGAACCCTATAAATCCGCGAATCACTTCATGCACCATTGTGGCTGAAGTCGTGGCCGGTGCGAGCGGGTCAATGGCAGAAAACACAACATGCGCGGTCATTGCCATGGGCAGCCGAGATAGCGGCTGGAATGCCGCGAAATCGCACGTTTCAAGCTCCTCGCGAGGTGCTTTAATCACAGGAAGCCGCTCATGACTGTCGGCATTGGCGCGGCCATGGCCGGGAATATGCTTGAGCACTGGCAGGACGCCGCCGGCCATCAGTCCCGCCGCCACCGCGCCACCGATCGCGGCAACCGCTTCCGGCGTCCGGCCATAGGCGCGGTCGCCGATCACGGCGTTGGCGCCGCGCGCGGGAACATCGGCAATCGGCAGGCAATCGACATCGATTCCGAGTGCCATGAGATCGCTCGCGATCAGGCGCGCACCGAGACGCGCCGCCGCGAGACCCTTCGCCACATCGCGGTCGTAGATTCGCCCATACGCGGCGCCGCTCGGATAAAACGGACAATGCGGCGGTCCAAGGCGCTGAACGCGCCCGCCTTCTTGGTCGATCAAGACCGGCGCGTGCGTCCCAACTGCCTCCCGGCATTCCGCAACGAGTTTCCTGATCTGCGCCGGCGTGCGCAGATTCCGGCTGAACAGGATGAAGCCCCACGGCTCGGCCTCACGCAGAAACGTGCGCTCTTTGGACGTCAACGTGAAGCCCGAAACGCCGGTGATGAACGCGCGTGCGGCCATCGCCGCCGCTTAGCTGTCGCCCCCGCGGGGGTCAAGCCGCTAGTGTTCCGATTCTGAGGTTCGTGCGATTTCCTGCGGTTTAGTTCCGCAGGATAAGGCACTGTCCTCCGGCCTGCTTGAGACCGTTGCAGAACTGACCGGCTTCGTCGGACGATTCGAACGGTCCGACCATGGCGCGATAATAGACGCCTTTGGAACCGAGATCGGCACGCCGGATGACCGCCTGCCGCGACTTAAGCAACGAATATTTCGCCTGCAGTCCCCGATATGACGCCTGCGCGTCCGTTTCGCTGCGCTGTGACGAGACCTGCACCAGATAGCCGCCACTATTGCCGTTCGATGGGGGCACGGCGGCCACCCGGGCTGCGGGCTGCTGCTGATTGGTCTCACGTGGCGCGGGAGCCGTTTGCGGGCGCTGTTGCGAGGCTGGATCGAGCGACAGCGGAGCATCCCGCGAAGCCCGCGCCGGGGGCGGCGGGGCGGCTTGCGGGGACGGCTCGTTCGCCGGGCGCCCACTGGCATCGCCGCCATCGGGCCGGATGGGCACGGTGCGGATGCGCTTCGGTTGATCCGTCGTGGATGACTGCGCATTCGCGTCAGACGAAGGAGGAGTCGTGCCGGTCGTGGTCGGCGCCGACTGAACCGGCGACGGGAACACCACGCGCGGGACCGACGACGTACCCGGCAACGCGACAGGTTGCTCTTCGCGCGACACCAGCCGCTCATCGCCCTGCCCAACGCGATCCTGCGAGCGTGCGGATTTCTGTTCGGTGTTGGGGACGACCTTGTTTGGCGCGCTGTCCGCGATGATGACGGGCGCCTGCGCCGAGCCGGACGAGCTCGTATAAGTGCGATATCCGTAGGCGCCGGCAGTGCCGAGCATGGCGCAGCCGATCAGGACCACGGCAGTCATTAGGCCGCTGCCGGAGCGGCTGCGGCGTGGCGGGTCGTCATAGTCATCGTCGCCAGGCGATCTCATGCCACCGTAGTGCCGCTCATCGGCGTGGGCGGCGCGATGTTGCGCTTCGGCATACATCTGCTCTTCGGGATAGTCGGGCGCGTCGCGGTAGTCGGGCGCGTCGCGATAGTCGGCCGCGGCATAGGACGAATCATGCCGATAGCCCGCATGTGGATCGGAATCGGCATCGACGTCGTGATCGTACTGTTCCGCCGTCATCCGATGGGGATCGTGATGATGATCGGCCGGCGCGGAACGCGGATCGGCGTCGTCATATGCCGGATATTCCGGCTCATCATAGGTCGGACGCTGGATGTGCCTGCGCCAGTCACCGGCATCGTCCGCCGGATGAGCCGCAGCTTGCGACTGCCGGCGCACGGTCTCGTGGAACGGGTCGGGCTGCCCGATCAGACGGGCAAGCTCGGCCAACGGGTCGCTGCCGCCGAGCGCGGTGTCCTGCGCATCGTCCTGGTGCGTGCTGCGGCGATAAGGATCATTCGAGCGATATGATCGCAACGTATTGTCGTCCGCCATACTCATCCGTTTCCGGTTACTGGCGTCGCACCCCGATCGGTCCCCAAGGATCCCCCAAAGGACATCGTCGACCGCGCATTCCGCGCCCAACGTCGAGCGAGATCAACGCATCTCCTCAGGCGCCTCGACACCGAGCAACCCCAGCCCGGATGCGAGAACGGTGACTACGCCCTGCACAAGTGCAAGCCGTGTCATGGTCATTAGTGGATCATTCTGGATAATGAAGCGTAAATGAGGCGTGTCCTTACCGCGATTCCATTGCGCGTGAAATTCACTAGCCAGTTCATAGAGATAGAAAGCTACCCGATGCGGCTCGTGAGCGCCGGCGGCCGCTTCGACAAGACGCGGATAAAGCGCCAATCGTCGCATCAATGACGCCTCGCCGGGATCGTCGAGCCGCTCAAGCGGTATCTCCTTAAGGAGCTTGCTGCGCGCGTCTGCGTCGGTCGGGAGATCCGGCACGACCTCGGCAGCGTTGCGAAACACCGAGCAGCCCCGCGCATGGCCGTACTGGACATAGAACACCGGATTATCGCGCGACTGCTCCTGCACCTTGACGAAGTCGAAATCGAGCACGGCATCGTTCTTGCGGTAGAGCATCATGAAGCGCACGGCGTCGCGTCCGACCTCGTCCACGACCTCACGCAGGGTCACGAAGTCTCCCGCCCGCTTCGACATTTTCACCGGCTCGCCGGCGCGCAGAAGCTTTACGAGCTGCACGATCTTCACGTCGAGCTCGGCCTTGCCGCCCGAGATCGCCTTCACCGCCGCCTGCACGCGCTTGATGTAACCACCGTGGTCGGCACCCCAGACGTCGATCAGGTTGTTAAAGCCGCGCTCGAACTTGTTGCGGTGATAGGCGATGTCGGACGCGAAATAGGTGTAGGTGCCGTCCGACTTCATGAGCGGACGATCGACATCGTCGCCGAAATCGGTGGCGCGGAACAACGTCTGCTCGCGGTCTTCCCAGTCATCGTCCGGTGCGCCCTTGGGCGGCGGCAGGCGGCCTTCATAGATGTGCCCGTCCTGGCGCAGCACGTCGATGGTGCGGGCGACCTGGTCGTCAGGCTGCCCGATGCCACTGCCGATCAGGGAGCGCTCCGAGAAGAATACGTCGTGGCGCACATTGAGTGTGGTGAGATCGCCTCTGATCTCGTCCATCATCATGTCAATGGCGCGCTGGCGCACAGTGGGAAGCCAGTCGCTCTCTGGCTGTTGCAGCAGGGCGCGGCCGTACTCCTCCGCCAGCGCCTCGCCCACCGGCTTGAGATAGTCGCCGGGATAAAGGCCTTCCGGGATCGGGCCGATGTCTTCGCCGAGCGCCTCGCGGTAGCGCAGGAACGCGGAACGCGCGAGCGCGTCGACCTGCGCGCCCGCGTCGTTGACGTAGTATTCGCGCGTCACCTTGTAACCGGCGAACGACAAAAGGTTCGCGAGCGCGTCGCCGAAGACGGCGCCACGGCAATGCCCGACATGCATCGGACCGGTGGGATTGGCGGACACGTACTCGACGTTGACCGGCTCGGCCTGCCCGAGTCCGCTGCGGCCATAGCCGGCGCCGGCCGCGAGCACGACGCGCAGCTCTTCGGTCCAGGCCGCCGGCTTGAGCGTAAGATTGATGAAGCCAGGTCCCGCGACTTCGACCGTGTCGACCAGTGCGTCGGCGCGCAGCTTTCCAGCGATCGCCTCGGCCAGGTCGCGCGGCTTCTTGCCAGCATCCTTGGCCAGCACCATCGCGGCATTGGTAGCCATGTCACCGTGGGCCGCGTCGCGCGGCGGCTCGACCACGATGCGCGACTGGTCGAGGCCGGCGGGCATGACGCCGTCGGCCGCCAGCGCCGCATTGGCGGCGCGGACCTTATCGAGGACGAGGGCGAAGATGTTGGGCGACTGGGACATGGCGGCGGGTTTATCACCGGATGAGAGGTGGAATGCAATTACCGGATGCGGCCCCGATGTTGCCACACCCCGTTCCGCGCTACGATGATGGCCCATAGTGCAGAAGCGAGTCGGGAGCACGAATGCACACTCGCCGATGGACCGTGGGATCATTGTGCCTGGTGATCGTGGCCGTGGCCGCGACACCGGCAGGAGCGCAGGACTACCCTACTCGTCCGGTGCGCATCGTCTCCGATGCGGCCCCCGGCAGCGCTATCGACCCGATCGTCCGCATCGTCGCCGACCGATTGAGCCAGATGTGGGGCCAACAGGTAATCGTGGTGAACCTGCCCGGCGCCGGGGGCTCGATCGCGGTGAGCGCTGCCGCCAAATCGGCGCCCGACGGCTACACGCTGCTCGTTGCCGCGCTCTCGACCTTCGTGGCGGCGCCCGGCACGGCCAGCAACCTGCCGATCCAGGTCCCGCGCGATTTCCTGCCAGTCGGCCATCTCGGCGGCGCGCCCATGCTCATCGCCGCCGCCTCCTGGCTCGACGTGAAGACGCTGCCGGAGTTGATCGCGCTGGCCAAGAAAAACCCGCCAAACGAACTGACCTACGCGACCACCGGTCCCGGCCGGCTCACGCACATGACCGGCGAATTGCTGGCCAATCGCGCCGGCATCCAGCTTCTGATGATCCCCTATCCGGGTGGCACCAGGCAGGCACTTAAAGAGATGCAGAGCAAGCGCGTCTCGCTGGTGATCGAAAGCTATTCCGGCCTTATGAGCGCGATCCAGTCGCGAGTTGTGATCCCACTTGCGGTCGCATCGCCCCAGCGGGTGCCCGGAATGCCGAACGTCCCCACCGTGGCAGAGACACTGCCCGGATTCCAAGCCAGCGGCTGGCAGGCCGTGCTTGTGCCGCGCGGCACGCCCGACGCGATCGTTCAGAAGGTCAATACCGACCTGATCAAGGCGTTGAGCCATCCCGAAGTCAGCAAGCAGCTCGCGCGTTACCAACGTAAGCAGCCGGCGCTGTCGCCCGCCGAGACCTCGGCCTTCATCAAGGCGGAGCGGGCGACGTGGGCACCGATCGTCAAGCAGATCGGCTTGAGGTAATTACCGCAGCTCGGGCGTCGTTTTGAACAGCCGTGCATGCTCGACCAACGCGTAGCGGTCGGTCATGCCGGCAATGAAGTCCCCGATCCGGCGCAGACGGCCGGCATCATCGCTCGCCTCAGTTGCGTGCGACCAGTCCGCCGGCAAGTCGCCCGGATGCTCTGCATAGCGCCAGAACAGATCGTACAGCACCGTCTCCGCCTCGCCCATGATCCGCATCACCCGATGATGACGATACATGCGGGGATGCAGGAATCCCTTGATCGCGCGATCGGCCTCCGCCATCGCGGACGAGAATGCACCGACTGGTGCCGCTGCAGCGCGCACATCGTCGGCCGACGACGGCGAAAGGCGTTGGAGCCGCGCGGCGGTCTCGCCGATGACGTCCTCGATCAAGCGCGTGATGACGCGGCGAACCACCTCGTGGCCGGTACGAGCCGGTTCGATCTGCGCACCGCCCTGCCGGATGCGGGCCAGGATCTCACGCAGGAATTCGACCTCCGCAAGATCGTCGAGCGCGAACAGGTCGGCGCGCAGCCCGTCATCGATGTCGTGGGCGTCGTAGGCGATGTCGTCAGCGATCGCGGCGACCTGCGCTTCCGCGCTGGCAAAGCTCCACAACTCGAGGTCCTGCAGGCGGCCATAGTCCAGGATGGGTAGGGGCACGCCGTGCTCGCGGTAGCGCCCGATCGGTTGGCCATCGCGGCTGATCAGCGGCCCGTTATGCTTGACCAGTCCTTCGAGGGTCTCCCAGGTGAGATTGAGCCCGTCGAAGGCGGCGTAGCGACGCTCGAGCGCCGTGACGACACGCAGCGTCTGCGCGTTGTGATCGAAGCCGCCGGCACCGGCGAGGCAGCGATTGAGTGCGCGCTCGCCGGCATGGCCGAAAGGCGTGTGACCGAGGTCGTGGGCCAGCGCGAGGGTCTCGCTCAAGTCCTCGTCGAGCCCGAGGGCCCGCGCGAGCGAGCGCGCGATCTGTGCGACCTCCAGCGTGTGGGTGAGCCGGGTGCGGAAATGATCGCCCTCGTGAAAGACGAAGACCTGCGTCTTGTGGGCGAGCCGCCGGAATGCCGCCGAATGGATGATCCGGTCGCAATCGCGGCGGAAATCGGTGCGTGTGGGCGACGGCGGCTCCGGCCGCAGCCGGCCGCGGCTTTTGGCCGGATCGGACGCATAGGACACGCGCGTCTCTACCACCATGCTCCGTCCTGCCGTTGACCCCGGCTGCCGGCGCACTTAACTATTGGTCAGGGCGCGTTGCAATCGCGCATCCGGTCTGGAATCACTCGAAAATGAGCACAGACACCATCAATACCGATAGCGTCACCGTCACGGACCGCGCCGCCCGGCGGATCGGCGAGATCCTCAGCCATGAGCCACAGGGCACGATGCTGCGGGTCAGCGTCGAAGGCGGAGGCTGCTCCGGGTTCCAGTACAAATTCGACATGGAACGCACGCAGGCGGATGGCGACATTCTCATCCGGCGGGATCGTGCCGCGGTGCTGATCGATTCGGTGTCGCTCAACTACCTCGCCGGTTCCGAGATCGATTTCGTCGACGACCTGATCGGCGCGTCCTTCCGCATCAACAATCCGCAGGCGAAGGCGTCCTGCGGCTGTGGGACAAGCTTCTCGCTCTGAGCATCAATTGATCTTCAATCCGGCTTTGCGCGTGAATTCAGCGTAGGTCGTCAGCTCGCGCGCCACCAGCGCACCGAATTCAGCCGGCGCCGCAAGAAACGCGCCAATATGTCCGCGGATCCGGACGGGCTACTCCGCCGCCAGCACCTTCGGCCGCTCGGCAGGCTCCGAAACCTCCTGGAGTTGCGGCTCGAGGCGCCGCTTGAGGACACGGTCGAAGCGGTCGAGATAGATATAGACGACCGGCGTGATGTAGAGCGTGAGAAGCTGCGACAGCACGAGCCCGCCGACCACCGCTACGCCGAGCGGCTGGCGCAGCTCCGCGCCGGCGCCTTGCCCGAGCGCGATCGGAAGCGCACCGAAGATCGCCGCAAACGTCGTCATCATGATCGGCCGGAAGCGCAGCAACGCGGCCTCGCGGATCGCGGCCTCGGCGTTGAGCCCGACCTTGCGCCGTTCGATCGCGAAATCGATCATCATGATCGCGTTCTTTTTGACGATGCCCACGAGCATCACGATACCGATCATGGCAATGACCGAGAGATCCATCTTGAACGCCATCAGCGTGAGCAGCGCGCCGATGCCGGCCGAGGGCAGGCCGGAAATGATCGTGATCGGATGGATGAAGCTCTCATATAGGATACCGAGCAGCACATAGGCGGCGAAGATCGCTGCCAACACTAGGATCCCCTGCCCCTTCAGTGAATCCTGGAACACCTGCGCGGAGCCTTGGAACGACGAGTTGACCGTCGCCGGCAGTTGCGCGTCGCGCTCGATCCGGGCAATGGCATCGACCGCCTGACCGAGCGAATAGCCCGGCGCCAAATTGAAGGAGATCGTCACTGCCGGCTGGTTGGCCTGATGCGCGACCAGCAGCGGTCCGACCGAGGATGTAATTCGGGTCACCGCCTCCAGCGGCACCGACTGGCCATTTCCGGTCTTCAGGAAGAGACGCGACAACGCATTGACGTCGTTCTGGAATTCCGGCTTGCTCTCGAGGATGACCTGGTAGTCGTCGTCTGGCGTGTAGATGGTCGCGACCTGCCGCGAGCCGAAGGCGTTGAACAGTTCCTGCCGCACCTGCTCGATGGAGATACCGTAGACGGCGGCCTTCTCGCGATCGACTTCGATGTTCATCTGCGGGTTGCGCAGGTTGAGGTCGGAATTGACGTCGCGAACAACCTCGATTTCAGAGATCCGCTTGAGCATATCCGGTGCGACCCGATAGAGGACGTCGGTGTCGCTGGACGTGAGTGTGTACTGATATTCAGCGCGCGTCGGACGACCGCCGACGTTCAGGTTCTGGACGCTGCGGTAGTAGACTTGGATGCCGGGGATGTTGTTGGTGGCGGCGCGCAGCCGCCCCATGACCACGTTGACATTGTCGCGCTCGGCACGCGGCTTCAGCGCCACAAACATGCGCCCGCCATTGGTCGCGGGGCTTGAGCCGCCGGGCCCAACGGTCGAATTGAGATTAGCGACCGCGCGGTCGGCGCGAATGATCGCAGCGACCTTCGCCTGCATTTCGGAAAGCGCGGCGAAGGAGACATCGGCCTGCCCCTCAGTTGAGACCGAAATGAAGCCGGTGTCTTCGCTCGGGAAGAAGCCCTTTGGAATAACGATGTAGAGCCAGATGGTGCCAAACAGGGTGGCGATCGTCACCACCAGCATCACGGCCTTGTATTTGATGACCTTATCCAGGGTCCACTCGTAGCCGCGCAGCCAGCCGTTGAACATCTTTTCGAAGGCCCGAAGCACGACATTCTGCTTCTCGCCTTCGGGGCGATGCTTGAGCATGCGCGCGCACAGCATGGGCGTGAGCGTCAACGACACGAAGCCCGAGACAATGATCGCGACCGAGATCGTGACGGCGAACTCGCGGAAAATGCGGCCGACCATGCCCCCCATCAGCAGTACCGGAATGAACACCGCCACCAGCGAGAAGGTGATGGAGATGATGGTGAAGCCGATTTCCTTCGCGCCCTTGAGAGCGGCTTCGTAAGGCCGCATGCCATTCTCGACATGGCGCACGATGTTCTCGAGCATTACGATGGCGTCGTCGACCACGAAGCCGACCGAGAGCGTGAGCGCCAGCAGCGTCATGTTGTTGATCGAGAACCCAAGTGCGTACATCGCCGCCGCGGTACCGATCAGCGATACCGGGACCGCCAGC
This sequence comes from Hyphomicrobiales bacterium, assembly GCA_009377695.1. Lineage (GTDB taxonomy): Bacteria > Pseudomonadota > Alphaproteobacteria > Rhizobiales > Xanthobacteraceae > VAZQ01. Next base: position 15,565 of record WHTP01000091.1, read on the forward strand.
GTCGGGATGATCGTCGCGGACGCCGAGCGCAAGAACAGGAAGATCACCAGCACGACGAGCGCGAACGCCTCCGCGAGCGTCACCTGCACGTCCCGGACGGAGTCTCGAACCGAGCTCGAACGGTCGAACAAGACCTCGAGATTGACGGAAGGCGGCAGTTGCGCACGATAATGCGGCAGGTGCTCGCGAATGGCATCGACGACAGCGACGGCGTTGGAACCTGGCTGCCGCTGCACGCCGAGCATGATCGCGCGGTTGTCGTTGAACCAGGTCGCCTGCCGTGGATTTTCGACGTTCTCGACGACGTCGGCGACTTCGGACAGCCTGACCGGCGCGCCGTTTCGCCAGGCGACGACGACGTCCTTGTACTCGTCGGCGGTCCGCATGGCCTGGGTCGCCGACAGCGTGATGTTCTGGCGCGGCGTGTAGATAGTGCCGACCGGCGCATTGGAATTGGTCTCGGCGATGACCCGCCGGATATCGTCGAGCGAGATATTGCGCGCCGCCGCTGCGATCGGATCGACTTGCACGCGGATCGCAAACCGCTGCGAACCCCAGACGTCCACCTGCGCGACGCCGGGAAGTTGCGAGATCTGCTGACCAAGCTTGGTTTCGGCGTAATCGTTGACCTTCGACAGCGGCAACGTCGCCGAGTTTGCGCTCAGCACCACCACGGAGAAATCGCCGGGATTGACCTTCCGGAAGCTCGGCGGCGTCGTCATCTCGATCGGCAGCCGCCGCTGGGCGACCGTCAACGCGCTTTGAACGTCGAGCGCCGCGCTGTCGATATCGCGGGCCAGATCAAACTGGATGACGATCGTGCTCCGGCCGAGTGACGAGGTCGACGTCAGGGAGCTGACGCCGGAAATGGTCGCCATCCGCCGTTCAATCGGCGACGCGACCGACGCGGCCATAGTCTCGGCACTGGCGCCCGGCAGCGTCGCGATGATCTGGATGGTGGGAAAGTCGACGGCCGGCAGCGCCGACACGCCAAGCAATCGATACGCGAAAATGCCGCAAACGATGAACGTCGCCGTGACCAGCGTTGTCAGAACCGGGCGGCGAATGCAGAGCTCCGACAAACTCATGGTCAGGACCCGGGATGTTCGCGCGGCGCTACGCGCGTGCCGTTACTGAGGCGCAACTGCCCTTCCGTCACGACTGTTTCCCCGCCGGCAAGGCCGCTCGCGAGGAATGTTTCTCCATCCATTGTGCGGGCAACCTTCACCGCCTGAACTTCTGCAAGGCCGTTCTTCACCACGAAGACGAAGGTGCCGGTCTGGCTGACCTGAATGGCCGACTGCGGAACGGCCACCGCCTCCTCTTCGCGGAAGACCAACTGCACCTGCACCAGCGTCCCGGGCCAGAGCAGCTCGTCCGTGTTTGGCATGGTCGCCCGGACCGGCACCGTGCCGGTTGCAGGATCGACCGTATTCTCGATCATGGTGACCTGTCCGGACGCCTTGCGGCCGTCGCCCGGAACGATCGCCTGAATGGTCGCGGTCTCGTTGGTAATCGACTGGCGCAGCTCCGGGAGATTGCGTTGCGGCAGCGCGAAGGTGACGTAGACGGGAGCGACTTGAATGATGGTCGCCAGCGGGATCGCATCGGCCTGACGCGCGTAGTTGCCGACCTTGACGTTCGCCATGCTGACCCGACCCGTGATCGGGGCGCGGATAAAGCAATAGTCGCGTTGCACCCGCAGCAGATCAAGCTGCGCGGCGTTCGATTCAACCGCCGCGGTAAAGATGTTAACTTGGGTCTTGGCGTTATTGAGCGTCACCGTGGTGGTCGCGTGCTTGGCCACCAGGGCTTCGTAGCGATCGACGTCGCGCTTGGCCTGCTCCAGCTGCGCCTTGGCGCCGTCGAGAATGCCCTGGGTCTGCCTGATCTGCGCATCGATCGCGCGATGATCGAGCGTGAACAGCATATCGCCCTTGCGAACGATGGCGCCGTCATCGAAATGGACCTGGATGATTTCGCTGTCGATGCGCGGCTTCACCGCCACCGAGGCGATGGGCGTCACATTGCCGAGGAGATCGACGCGGACCGCAACCTTCTTCTTGACTGCTTGCGCGATCTCGACGGCGACGCCGCCGCTCTTGCCTTTGCCTTTCGACAACTGCGCGACCGCTCGGTCCTGAGTGCCGAGGCCGCGCATCACGGCAAAGCCACCCGCTAGGGCGAGCGCCGCAGCCACCCCAATCACCAGGATCCGTCTGTTCATTCCTATATTCGGACCGGGCTCTACAACAAGAGCTCAGCTCCCTCTCTCGAATACCGCCCCGCGCTCGCGGTTCTTTCCCGCATGTTTTGCACTTGTTCTATCATAACGATAACACATGCACTGAAGCAAAGCCCCGAAAAACAGCGTAAATTCCGCCGCTTGGGGTGCTTTTTTGCGCCTCGGGCCGCCCCGCAAGGTATTCCACCCGCAAGGTATTCCACATGCACATCGCAACCTGGAACGTCAATTCGGTGAAACAGCGGCTGGACAGCGCCACGGCCTGGCTCGCCGAACGCAATCCGGACGTCGTTTGCCTACAAGAAACGAAATGTGTGGATGACGCGTTCCCCCGCGAGGCCTTCGAGGGCCTCGGCTACAACGTGGCCACTCACGGCCAAAAAGGCTTCAACGGGGTCGCGATCCTGTCCAAGGCTCCGTTTGATGAGGTTACCGCCCGCTTACCGGGTGACAATGGCGATGAACAGGCCCGCTTCCTGGAAGCCGTCATCTCGACACCAGGCGGCGTGGTGCGGGTCGCCTCCATCTATCTGCCCAATGGAAATCCGCCCGACACGGAAAAATATTCATACAAGATCAAATGGATGGACAGGCTCATTGACTACGCGCGCGAGCGCATGGCGCTGGAGGAGCCGCTGCTCATGGCCGGCGACTACAACGTGATTCCGGCCGCCTCCGATGCCCGCAATCCGTCCGCCTGGGTGGGCGATGCTTTGTTCCTGCCGCAAACGCGGGGACGCTTCCGGTCGCTCGTCAATCTCGGCCTGACCGATGCCGTACGCGCCGCGAGCGACAACTCCGACCTCTATACGTTCTGGGATTACCAGGCCGGGGCCTGGCAGAAGAACAACGGCATCCGCATCGACCACGTCCTCATGTCGCCACAGGCCACCGACCGTTTCGTCAGTGCGACCATCGATCGCCATGTCCGCGCATGGGAAAAGCCGTCCGACCACGTCCCCGTGGTCGTTGAACTCGCAATTGAGGGGACATAGCGGGGCGAAGCTTCAGCGCCGCTTACGCATCCAGCCTTCGAGATAGGCGTGGGCCAGAACGCGCTCGTCTTCGGTGGCCTGGGCGAACGCGCTCGAATAGGTGTCGGTGATCCATTTGTCGTCCGGACCGGCGCCTTCTTTCGCAACTGCATCCTTGGCAACCGTCAACCAGAACAGGCCCATGGCGGCCTGTCGCGAGACGTCCTTGCCTTTGAACAGCATGGCGCCGAGCAAAGCCTGCGCGTTGCGCTGGCCCATGTCGGCCGCGAGCCGCAGCCAGCGCGATGCCTGCACCGCATCCTTCGGCGTGCCGGCCCCTTCGAGATACATGCGGCCAACCTGATACTGGGCTTCCGGATCGCCGAAGTAGGACGCCGCGTGCCGGAACATCCCGTGTGCCACGACCGGATCGGGCCGCACGTCCGAGCCGGAAATTCCCTTCAGATAAAAATGCCCGAGCGTCACGAATGCATTCGCGACAAAGCGCGCATGCGGTGTGCCGGGCGGATCGTAGGCATGCGCCTTGGTGAGATTGCGGAAGTATTCGAACGCCCGCTTCTCATCGACGCCGACGCCGTCGCCATCGGCATAGATGCGGCCGAGCTTCCAGATCGCGCTGGGCAAGCCGCGTTCGGCAGCGTATTCGAGCGCCAGCAGACCCTGGTCGATCCGACCTTCGCGCAGCATCCGGTTGCCCGAGCGCAGCGCATCGAACGGCTTGACCGCGACCGGCGGAACGGAGCTCAATGCGGGGCCTGTCGATGCACCATGCGGAACCGCAGCGAGCGGAGCGCGGCGCGCAGGCGGCAACGGGACCGCAACCGGCGCCATCTCCGGCGTACGCCTGCCGTCGAAGCTCGCCGCCGGCGAGAAGCCGAACGCCAAGCCGATCAGGCCGAGGCTGACGACGGCGTTAGACGTCCGCATAACACGTCTTCTCAGCGGCGCCGCCCGGATGGGTCACCGCGCCTTCGCGCGCCGGCCCGACCTGCTGGGCATATTTCCACAGATAGCCGGACGTGAATTGGAGCGCCTTCGCCTTCCAGGATTTCGCGCGGCTCTCAAATTCGGCCTTGGTCAGATTGACTTCGAGGGTGCTCTTGTCGGCATCGATCGTGATGATGTCGCCGTCGCGCACGTGCGCGATCGGTCCGCCGACAGCGGCTTCGGGGCCGACATGTCCGATACAGAAGCCGCGCGTGGCGCCGGAGAAACGTCCATCGGTGATGAGGGCGACCTTGCCGCCCATGCCCTGACCGTAGAGCGCGGCAGTCGTCGCCAGCATCTCACGCATGCCGGGGCCGCCCTTGGGGCCCTCATAGCGGATCACGAGCACGTCGCCTTCCCGGTACTTGCGGTTCTTCACGGCTTCGAAGCAAGCTTCCTCACCGTCGAAGCAGCGCGCAGGACCGGAAAATTTCAACTCACTCATGCCGGCAACCTTAACAATGGCACCGTCGGGCGCGAGATTGCCCTTCAGGCCCACGACACCACCGGTAACCGACAACGGCTTGTCGGCAGGGCGGACGACGTCCTGGTCCTTATTCCATCTCACCCGTCTGAGATTATCGGCGATGGAGCGGCCGGTTACCGTAATGCACTCGCCGTGCAGGTGACCGTGGTCGAGCAGCGTCTTCATCAACAGCGGGACGCCACCAGCTTCAAACATGTCTTTGGCGACATAACGGCCGCCTGGCTTCAAATCCGCGATGTAAGGTGTCTTTTTGAAGATTTTCGCGACATCGAAGAGATCGAATTCGACGCCGCATTCGTGTGCGATCGCCGGTAGGTGCAGTGCAGCATTAGTGGAGCCGCCCGACGCGGCAACAACGGCTGCAGCGTTTTCCAGCGCTTTGCGGGTGACGATGTCGCGCGGACGCAAACCGGACTTCACTAAGTCCATGACCTTTTCACCGGCGGTCATGCAGAAGGCGTCGCGGATCTCGTAGGGAGCCGGCGCCCCGGCCGAATACGGCAGTGCGAGACCGATAGCCTCGGACACCGTCGCCATCGTGTTGGCGGTGAACTGGGCGCCACAGGCGCCAGCCGACGGACAAGCGTTCTGCTCAAGTGTTTCGAGGTCGCGGTCGGACATCTCGCCGACGGAATGTTTACCGACTGCCTCGAACACGTCCTGGACGGTAACGGGTGCACCCTTGAAGGTGCCGGGCAGGATCGAGCCGCCGTAGATGAAGATTGACGGCACGTTGAGCCGGCACATCGCCATCATCATGCCGGGCAGTGACTTGTCGCAGCCGGCGATGCCGACCAGCGCGTCGTAGGCATGGCCCCGCATGGTAAGCTCGACAGAGTCCGCAATCACCTCGCGCGACGGCAAGGAAGATTTCATGCCCTCGTGCCCCATGGCGATGCCATCGGTGACGGTGATGGTGCAGAATTCGCGCGGCGTGCCGCCGGCGGAGGCAACGCCTCGCTTCACCGCTTGCGCCTGACGCATCAGCGCAATGTTGCAGGGCGCAGCCTCGTTCCAGCAACTCGCGACGCCAACGAAGGGTTGGTGGATCTGCTCGCGGGTAAGCCCCATCGCGTAATAATAGGAGCGGTGCGGCGCGCGTTCGGGCCCCTCGGTCACATGCCGGCTGGGCAGTTTCGCCTTCAGATTGGTCTTGGCATCCATGATTTCGTCAGCCCAGGCTAGTGTCACGATTCCGAAGTTCGTACGGTTTTCGCGGCGGCCTCCAATACTTCGGAATCGAAGGACACTAGCAACTCTTTGAATCTAGTGCGGCTTTGGTTCAGAAGTCCGCATGTCGGCCTAACCGCGAGAAATGATGCGGACTTCTGAACCGCCACACTAGTGCACCACGCGATCAGAGAAAGGACGCAACGCCTTTGCGGCCTCTACGATCTCGAATGAGCGTATGGCCAAATAGCGGCGCATATGCATCCGGGCTGGGCACCTCCGGAAATGTTGTCTACATGTTGCGGGGAGGCAACAGCCGTCACCCGGTCGCCACAGATTCGCTCCAGAGCCTAGCAAGTCGTTACTGCACGACCTTCCGTATGCGGCTTTAAGGTCCTGAAAGGTTTGGCTGTCAGCTTTAGTGGGTCGCGGTGCCGATTGCCCGAGTCCTGCTGAAATTGTGCAACGCTGGGCCCAGCGACGAGACCCGGAAGTGCCGCGTCCCGTCCCTTTGGATCCAGGCATGCTGCCCGATCTTTTCAACCACCTTTGGCGCCGCCCGCCGGCTCCCGCCCCAATCCTGGACGTTGAAGCGCCGGCGATCGAGCCCGCCGCCGCCCCGGTGGCCGGGCCGCGGCTCGACGTCATCCGAGAAACGATCGACCTGATTGAAGCCGACCTGAGCGCCATGATCCGTGGCGTCGAGGGCGCCGCTGCCGCCGTCCATCAGGGTGCCAGCGCGTCGGTCAATGCGCTTGAAGCCATCCGCCAGCGGAGCGAGGCGCTGGCGCGGCAGTCCAATGACTCCAAGCGCGATGCCAGCCAGCTTGCCGACGCCAGCGAGGAACTGGCCGCCTCCTCGACCGAGATCGCCCGCCAGGTTGACCACGCCAGCACGCTCACCACGCAGGTCCATCAGGTTGCAAGCGCCGCCGGGCACAGCCTGGACGGCCTCAAACAGTCGTCCGGCCAGATCGGGAACGTCGTCAACGTCATTGCCGGCATCGCCAAGCAGACCAACCTCTTGGCACTCAACGCCAAGATCGAGGCTGCGCGCGCCGGCGCCGCCGGCCGCGGCTTCGCCGTGGTCGCCGACGAGGTCAAAGCATTGTCGGTCGAAACGCAAAAGGCGACGGACGAAATCGCCGGGCGCGTCGGCAAGCTCCAGCATGACGCCGCTGAGCTGATCGCGGCGGTGAACCAGATCATCACGATGATCGAGAACGTGCAGCCGGTCTTCGGCGCGGTCGCCGCGGCTGCCGTAGAGCAGAATTCCACGACGTCCGAGCTCGCGCGTAACGCCGCCGTGTCGTCTCAATTCGTCACCGCCGTTGCCGACGGGGCGACCGAAATCGAGCAGGCCGCTGCGGCGGCCCGCGCGCAGAGCGATATCGTCGATCATTCAAGCATCTCGATGGTGCAGCTCGCCTCGGAATTGAAGACGCGCTTCGCTATCTTCCTGCGCCAGACCGAGATTGGCGATCGCCGCCGCCATGACCGGCTGCCCTGCGAGCTCCCGCTCACGCTGCAGGTGCCGGGCGGCATGGCTCGCGGCCATACGCTCGACCTGTCCGAGGGCGGCATGCTGGCGACGTTCGATTTCAATGACACCGCTCGGGCCGACGACATCCTGGAGGCCTCGATTACCGGCATAGGTTCGGTTCGGGTGCGGGTCGCGAACCGCTCGAGCAAGGGCGTGCATTTTGAATTCACGCGCTTCGACGGAAACGCGCACACGGCGCTCGGCGACCGGCTTGCTTCCATTCGCGAGGAAAACAGCGTGCTGATCGCGCGCGCCATCACGATCGCCGCACAGATATCGGCGGAATTCGAGAATCTGATCTCGACCGGACAGATCGAAATCGACGATCTGTTCGACAATAACTACGTGCCGATCACGGGCACCGACCCGGTCCAATACAGCACGCGGTTTCTCCATCTGCTGGAGAGGGTGCTGCCGCCGATCCAGGATCCGGTGTACGAGTCCAACCCGAACATGACCCTATGCTCGGCGATCGACCGCAACGGCTATATCCCGGTGCATCGGCCCAAGCATTCGCAACCCCAGCGACCCGGCGAACCGCACTGGAACGAGCGCAATTGCCGCAACCGGCGCATCTACGACGACCCGATGCGGCTCACCGCCGCGCGCAGCACGCGGCCTTACACCATCCAGCAGTTTCGCCATGAACGCGACGGCAAGCTTCTGCTGATCCGCTCGGTGGCGGC
>WHTP01000206.1 GCA_009377695.1 Hyphomicrobiales bacterium
GCGAGGTTCTCGCGCGGCGTCGACTTCAGGTCGAGGTGCAGGAAATAGCGCAGGTGAACCAGAATCTGGATGACGGCTGCGACAGCGATGATGATCAGCGTGAGCGGCCTTGGCAGCGAATTCGCCGCGATCAGCGCGAACGGAATTACGGTCAGAATCAACGCCAGCACAAAACCGGTGAGGTAGGATCGCAAGGCGTGATCGCTGCCGGAGGGTACGGACTGCATCTACAGGATCCCTGGAAGATACACGATGGAGAAGATGCCCACCCAGACGATATCGAGGAAATGCCAGAACAGGCCGAGCCGCGACAGCCTGGAGATCACGGGCATCGTCAGGCCTTTGACGGCAACCTGACTCGCCATGAGGAGGATCCCGATCAGGCCGAAGCTCACGTGCAGTCCATGGGTGCCGACCAGCGTGAAAAAGGCCGACAGGAATCCACTGCGGTCGGGTCCCGCACCGAGCTGCACCATCCGCGAAAACTCCCGGGCCTCCATGACAACGAATCCAAGGCCGAGCACGAAGGTCACGAGCAGCCATGCCAGCAGCGATGGCTTCTTGCCGGATTTCATCGCGAGGGTGGCAAAGCCGAAAGTGAGGCTGCTGAACAGCAGCAACAGGGTCTCGCCGAAGGCGTGCGGCAAACTGAACAGATTCTTTCCTGTGGGACCGCCATCAGTGTTGGAGACCATCACGACATAGGTGGCGAATAGCAGCGCAAAGATGATCGCGTCGCTCATCAAGTAGAGCCAGAATCCGAACGCTCTCTGGTCATACACGTCCAGTGCCGGCGGTCGAGGATGCGCGCTGGGGGCAGAGGCGGCCGCGGTCATGTCGAGCCCTCCTGCAGCGGCCTATTCGCGAATATTTGATCGGTTGTGGGCCGCATGCGGGCCGCGTTTGCCAGCGCCTGATAGCGTCGATCCTCGATCGCCGCCACGTCGGCGGCGGACAGACGATATTCGGCATCGTCATTGCAAGCACGGGCAACGATGACGATTCCCGTCGCTGCTGCGAACAGGATTGCCATCCACCAGATGTGCCAAACCATGGCGAACCCGAGTAGGAAGGCAAAGGCGCACAGGAATGCACCGGCCGCGCTGTTCTTCGGCATGTCTATGTCGTCGTAATGATCGGGCTTACGATAGGCGACGCCACGCGCCTTCATGTCATGGAAGGCGTCTATGTCCCGCACGTCGGGCAGCACGGCAAAATTGTAGGGTGCGGGCGGCGATGATGTCAGCCATTCCAGCGTGCGTCCGTTCCATGGGTCGCCGGTGCGATCAAGAGACCCCTGCCGTTGTCGAACGCTGACAACGAGTTGGACGAGCAGAAAGATGATGCCGATCAGGATCAGCACTGCGCCGAGCGCGGCAACAATCAAGTAAGGTTGCCACAGGGCGATGTTGTAGTGCTCCATCCGGCGTGGCATGCCCATGAAGCCCAGGACGTAGAGGGGCATGAAGGCTAAGTAGAAGCCGATCAACCAGCACCAGAACGACCGAACGCCCCATCGCTCATCGAGCGCAAAACCGAAGGCCTTCGGGAACCAGTACATATAGCCTGCAAAATATCCGAAGAGCGCGCCGGGAATCAGCATGTTGTGGAAGTGCGCCACCAGGAAGGTGGAGTTGTGCATCAGATAGTCGGCCGGCGGCAGCGCCAGCAATACTCCCGACATGCCGCCGATAACGAAGGTCACAATGAAGCCCAGCGTCCACAGCATCGGCGGACGGAACTCGATGCGGCCGCGATACATGGTGAGCAGCCAATCGAACACCTTCACACCGGTCGGGACCGCAATGATCATGGTCGCAATGCCGAAGAAGGCATTGACGTTGGCGCTCGACCCCATCGTGAAGAAATGGTGCAGCCAGACCGTGAACGACAGAACCGCGATCGACGCCGTCGCATAGACGAGTGATGTGTAGCCGAACAGGCGCTTTGCGGAGAACGTTGCGACGACCTCCGAATAGATGCCGAACGCCGGCAGGATCAAGATGTAGACTTCCGGATGGCCCCACATCCAGAGCAGATTGACGTAGTTCATCATGTTGCCGCCGCCGGCATTCGTGAAAAAGTGCATGCCGAGGAGGCGGTCGAGCGCCAGCAGTCCGGCCGCCACGGTCAGGGCGGGGAAGGCGAAGGTCATCAGCACGCTGGTACACAGGGCTGTCCAGGTGAACAGCGGCATGCGCATCAAGGTCATCCCCGGCGCACGTTTCTTAAGGATGGTCACGACGAAATTGATACCGGTCAGAGTCGAGCCGACGCCGCTGATCAAGACTGCCCATAGCCAATAGTCGACGCCGACGCCTGGGCTGAATTCCGGTCCCGAATAGGGCGGGTATCCGGTCCAGCCCGCGGTCGAGAATTTGCCGATCACCAATGACACCAGGACCAATCCCGCACCGGCCGCGGTAAGCGCGAGGCTGACCGAGTTCATAAACGGAAAGGCGACGTCGCGTGCACCGATCTGCTGCGGGACCACGATATTGATCAGCCCCGTCAAAAAGGGCATCGCCATGAAAAAGATCATGATGGTGCCGTGGGAACTGAAGATCTGGTCGAAGTGGTCCGGCGGCAGATAGCCATCGGAGTTGAGCGACACCGCTTGCTGGCTGCGCATCATGATCGCGTCGATGAAGCCGCGCATCAGCATCACCATCGCCAGCGCCACATACATGATGCCGATGCGCTTGTGGTCGAGGCTGGTCAGCCATTCGCTCCAGAGATTGCCCCACTGTCTGAACCAGGTCAGCCCGGCGGCGACCATCAATCCGCCGAGAACCGTGACCAGAGCGCCGCTCATGGCGACCCAGCTGTAGAACGGCAGCGCATCCACTGTCAGCCTACCGAGCATCTTGGGCCTCTCCGACGTGCGTCTCGTGGGCGGCTTGCTGGCCGGCGTGTCCCGAGCCGCGCGCGTACTTTGCGATAATCGTGTCGAACAGGTTCGGCTCGACTGCCGAATAGTAGGTCACCGGATGGCCGATGGTGGGCGCCGCGAGCGCGCGATAGGTGGCTGCATCCAGCGTGGTCGGTGATTGCTTGACTTTCGCCACCCAGGCATCGAAGTCCTCCTGCGATACGGCGATCGCCTCGAAGTGCTGGTTGGCAAAGCCTCGCCCGCTGTATTGCATGTTTCTTCCGGCGAATGTTCCGGGCGCGTCGGCTAAGAGGTGCAGTCGCGTCTGCATCCCGGCCATGGCATAGATCTGGCCCCCCAGCGCCGGGATGGAGAAAGAGTTCATCACTGTGTCCGACGTGAGCTTCAGGCTGAGCGGCGTCTGGCTGGGAAACACCAACTGGTTGACGACCGCAATTCCCTGCTCGGGATAAATGAACAGCCACTTCCAGTCCTGCGCGACGACTTCGACCTCGAGCGGTCGGACTGACACATCAATCGGTTTGTAGGGATCAAGCTTGTGCGTGTTGCTCCACAAGTGAGTGCCCAGCACCATCACAATCACCGCCGGGACCAGCCAGACGACGACATCGGTTATGACGGAATAGGACCAATCAGGAGTATAGCGGGCATTGCTGTTGGAGGATCGATATCGCCAGGCAAACAGGAACGTCATGAAGAAGACCGGGATGATCACGATCAGCATCAGGGCGACGGCGGTCAGCAAGAGGTCGCGCTCGGCCAGCGCAATGGGACCTTTAGGGTCGAGGACGGGAATATCGGTCAGGTCGCAGCCGCTGCCCAGCAGGGCCGCACCGAAGGCCATCGCCGTTCGACGCGATCTACTCGCAATAGCCTGTTTCACGATCGCATCCATACCGTTCACTGGAGCGGTCTGTATTGAAGCAAATTCACGTTGATCAGTATCGCCTTTCTCGTACCCTTTTTTAGTTATCAGGGCGTTGATTTCTGAGTCGTTGGAAATTCCAGAACATTTGTCGTCGTGATTTTGCTATCTTCTGAATGGTGAGGGGCGGAATGGCGGCGGTCAAAGACGGAATCGCAGCGCCGGGCTGTTCAAGCGCCGGCCCGACACCTAATCTATCGGCGCGGGGTGGAAGAAACCGGGTACCGAAAGACCCGGTTCGGGAGACCGGTCATGGCTTCCAACGTCGCGATCCAGCGTTCCCGCGTGGTCATCATCGGAGCGGGGTTCGGCGGCCTTTCGGCGGCAAAGGCCCTGTCGGGAGAACCGTTCGACGTCACGCTGGTCGATCGCTACAATTATCACCTGTTCCAGCCATTGCTCTATCAGGTCGCAACTGCGGCACTGTCGCCGGCCGACATCGCATCGCCGATCCGAACTATATTTCGCCGGCAGCCCAATGTGCGCGTCGTGCTGGCGAATGTTTCCGGCATCGACGACGCCCGGAATGAAGTAATCGCGGACGGCCGCCGCATTCCGTTCGACTACCTGATCGTCGCAACCGGCGCGCAGCAAGCCTATTTCGGGCACATCGACTGGGCGCCGCACGCGCCCGGCCTGAAGACGATCGACGACGCGACGGTTTTGCGACGCCGGATCCTGCTCGCCTTCGAAAAGGCAGAAACCGAGCCCGACGCCGGCGAGCGCCGCCGGCTGTTGAACTTCGTTGTCATCGGCGGCGGGCCGACCGGGGTCGAGCTGGCCGGCGCGATCGCCGAACTCGCGAAACGCGCGCTCGCGTTGGACTTCCGAACCATCGATCCGCGCTCGGCGCGGATCGTGCTGGTCGAGGCTGGACCGCGCGTCCTGAGTGAGTACGACGAATCGCTCTCACGTTCCGCGCTGCGAGCACTCGAGCAATTGGGCGCCGAGGTTCGTCTTGGAACCGAAGTGACCGAATGCGACGACCTGGGGATTTCCATGGGAAAGGAGCGGATCGAAAGTAGGACCATCATGTGGGCGGCGGGCGTCGAGGCGTCCCCGGCGGCTCAATGGCTCGGCGCGGACAGCGACCGGGCAGGCCGCGTCAAAGTCGAGCCGGATCTTTCGCTGCCCGGGCGCCCGCACATCTTCGTCATCGGCGATACGGCCTTTCGCGTCGACGCCGAGGGCAAGCCGCTTCCCGGCGTGGCTCCCGTCGCCAAACAACAAGGAGCCTATGTGGCACGCGCAATCGCCGCCCGCGCCGCCGGACGATCCATCTCGCCGTTCCGATACCGGGATTACGGGATGCTGAGCAGCATCGGGCGGAGCCGCGCCGTGGCGCAGGTTGGACGTATCAAGCTCAGCGGGCTTGCCGCTTGGCTGCTGTGGTGCTTCGCGCACATCTATTTTCTGATCGGCTTCAGGAATCGCCTGCTGGTGATGGTGAATTGGGCCTGGTACTTCGCCACGTTCCAGCGGGGGGCGCGGCTGATTACTGGAACCGTCGGCACCAAGACGACAGACGTGAAGCCGGA
>WHTP01000033.1 GCA_009377695.1 Hyphomicrobiales bacterium
CAGCGCAGCGAAGCCGCCGCTCGACGCGGTGATGTTGCCGAAATTGACGATCGAGGCATCGGGACGGCCAGGGATGTTGAAGTTCATCCGGCCGGCCATGAAGTCGGCGTTGCGGATGTCGCTGGTCGTGGCGAGGAAGCCGGCGGTATTGATCACCGCGTTGCGTCCGAACAGCATGCCGTCGCGGTTGATGATGAAGACGCGGCCGTTGGCGGTGATGGTGCCGTCGATCTTCGACGGGCCGAGGCCGCCGGTAACGCGGTTGAGCGTGATCGACGACGAGCCCGGCTGATTGAACGTCGCGGAGCCGCCGGTCGAGACGTTGAACGTGTTCCAGTTGATGATCGCGCGGTCGCTTGTCTGGTTGACGATGACCGAGTTCGTGCCCGCGCCGCTCACCGTTGCATTGCCGCCGACAATATTGGGGCCGGTCGGCTGCGCGCCGCCGGGCGCCACGCCGAGCGCCAGCAGTGCGGCGGAGGTCATGAACAGATTGCGGAGGCGCACAGACATTGCTGCGTTCTCAATATCGGCCGGTTGTGATGAAGAAGAACCGCCAGTCGTCGCGTATGCCCGCCACACCCTTGGCCGCCGATAAATCGACCGTCAGGTTAGGCTGCAGACCGAGGCGGAGACCCCCACCAACCGAAGCGCCATCCACATTCTCAGGTGTTCCCGGAACTGGGGCAAGATTATGGAGCCAGCCGCGGTCGGCGAAGCTGTAAAGCTGAAGCTGGGTCACGTTTAATAGCGTATGGGGGATGTCGTAGCGCAGCTCCGCCAGGAGCTCGATGCAGCTGTCGCCCACCAGCTCCGACGGATCGTAAGCGCGGCCAAAGGCGCGGCCCCCATAGCCGCACAGCTCCGGCGAGAGGAGAGGGGTCCTGGCCCACTGAACGTAAGCGGCGAGTAGCATGGAGAAATTCCATCCCAGCGGCTGCAGGCGGGTGAAGGTTGCTTCGAACTTGGTGAAATCGGTCCGCCCGTTGGCCCGCGACAGCAGTTCGGAGCCGGCCGATGAAGCGCCCAGGGCTTCCATGCCCTGGCTGAGCACCAAATTGATCTGGTTGATGGCGCGAAGCGGATCGGCGAAGTCGACGTCCGCTCTTAGCCGGAAGCCGCGGATACGGTCGAGGGTGTTGAGCGCCGCCAGGATCTCGCCGCGGGAGTTGCTCATGTAGACCAGCGCCGCCGCGACCAGGTTCTTCTCACGGCTGCGGATGACCGGGTAGCTGAGGCCGGCCTCGAACAGTTCGTCGCGGGTCTTGTATTCGAGCAGCTCGAGGATCTCGGTGCCGGGCTTGCTGCGGCTGTAGCTATTGTTGGCGAAGAACGTGAGGCCTTCGCTGGTCAGCACCTGCCGATAGCTCGCCATCCAGTATTGCAGCTCTTTGAACTGGAAGGCGCCGGCTGCGGTCAGGGTCAGGCTTTCATGCACCCCGGCGAGATTGTTGAGGCTGACGCTGTTGAGATACTGGTATGGTCCGCGCGCCTTGGTGCCGCGATTGTCGATACGGGCGAACAAGTCGACCGGCTTCTCCACCACCTTGACCACCAGCGTGGCCGCGCCCGGATTGGTCGCCGACGCTTTGAGGCTGTTGGTGAACTTCAGGCCCGGGAGATCGCTGGCGAGCAGCAGGTAGCGCTCGAGCGTCTTGACGTTGATCGGGCGCTCGGCGGTGATCTTGGCGGCATAATGCGAAAAGAAATCGCGGTACTTCGATAGCGCCGGCGGCCACTCGACGCGATCGATATAGCCTTCGACGATCTGGATGCGCACGATGTCGCCGTGCGGGCTCAGCTCCTGCGGCGGCACGATCGCGCGCGACAGCACATAACCGTCGGCGCCGTATTTCGCAGTGATGCGCTGGGCGAGGTCGTAGATCGCGGTGACCGGCACTTCGCGGCCGATCAGGTCGCGGTAGAGCGGCTCGAAATCTTCTGGGCCATAAATCGTACTGCCGACGATGCGGATGCCGCGAACCCTGACTTTGAGCTTCTCGGCGCCCGGCGGTGCGATGGTGCTGGGAAGCGACACCACCGGGCCGCCCGGCCGCGATAGCGGCGCGCGTGGTTGCTCGAATCGTTCGCGTTCCCGCCCAGGCAATTCGCTGGCAGGAATTTGTGCGAGCGCCGGCTGCGACAACACAAGCAGCACCAGCGCCGCGAGGACGCGACACACCAAGCGGGGAGCCATCCCCCAGACCCCTCATAAGCGATGGAAATTTTTTACGATTTTACCCCCGGCCACAGTTCAGGCGCAATCATCGTCGGTATGAATTGGCGGGCTGTGCTGATTTCAACACACTCGCGGCAGTAGCGCTGCAATCCGTTGACTTCGCTTGGGTATTTCGAAGCCTCGGGCGCAGGATGGGGGCGCGGCACTGTGTCCGTGAGCCCGAACATCGCTGCGATCGTGATTTATTTCACGAACCTGCGATGTCGCCGGACCGGTCAAGTCGCTATATGGTGCGATGCCGCAAAGGCAGAATTGTGTGTCCAGCAGATGATCACCCAAAGCCCTTCACCGATCTTCGCGTTGATCCTCGCCTCCTTGCTCGCCGCCTGCGGTCAGGGCCAGCAGCAGGCCGCGCCCACACCGCCGCCGCCGACAGTGACGGTGGCGAACCCGATCCAGCGCAATGTCATCGATTACGACGAATATGTCGGCCGCTTCGTCGCGGTCGATGCCGTCGAGGTGCGCGCCCGCGTCTCGGGCTATCTCGAGGGCGTGCATTTCAACGACGGCCAGATCGTCAAAGAGGGCGACCTCCTGTTCACGATCGACAAGCGTCCGTTCCAGAACGCGC
The DNA here is from genome assembly GCA_009377695.1 of Hyphomicrobiales bacterium. Lineage (GTDB taxonomy): Bacteria > Pseudomonadota > Alphaproteobacteria > Rhizobiales > Xanthobacteraceae > VAZQ01. The sequence continues at coordinate 2,811 of WHTP01000033.1, forward strand.
TCGATCAGGCGCGCGCCAATCTGGCGCTCGCGCGCTCCAACCTGACTTACACCGAAGCCGATCTCGCGCGCGGCAAGCAGCTCCTGCGTGACAGTACCATCAGCGAACAGGTGTTCGAGCAGCGTGCGCAAGCCAAGCGCAACGCCGACGCGTCAGTGCAGGCCAACGAAGCGTTGGTGCGCCAGGCGGAGCTTGATCTGGAATTCACCGAATTGCGAGCGCCGGTGACCGGCCGCATCGGCGATCGTCGCGTGTCGCCGGGCAACCTCATCGCCGGCGGCGCCTCCGGCACCACCACCACGATGCTCGCCACCATCGTGTCTATCGATCCGATGCGGTTCGAGTTCACCTTCGACGAGGCGGCCTATCTCCGTTACGAACGGTTCGCCAGTACCGGCCGCGAAGTCACGGGTCGCAGCGGCAGCGTCATCGTTCAGCTCCGGCTGATCGACGAAGCCGAATTCGTTCATCGCGGCTACATGGATTTCGTCGACAATGTCATCGAGAAGGGCTCCGGCACCATCCGCGCGCGCGCCGTGTTCTCCAACGCCGACGGCGTGTTCACCCCTGGCATGTTCGGGCGCATCCGCGTGCCGGGGTCACCGGCCTATCCCGCGCTGGTGATCCCCGACGAGGCGATCGGCAGCGAGCAGGCGCGCAAATACGTGCTCGTCGTCGACGCTGAGAACACCGCGCAGATGCGCTACGTCACGCTCGGCCAGCTCGTGAACAACAACATGCGCGTCGTCAAGGATGGGCTCAAGCCCGAAGACCGGGTCGTCGTCAACGGAATGATGCGTGCGCGGCCGGGTGCCAAGGTCACGCCGGAAGAACAGGCCAAGGAAAACGCAAAGGAGAAGGCGAAGGAAAAGGAAAAGGCGAAGGAAAAGGAAAAAGCGAAGGAAAAAAAGCTAAAAACGAGGGCGAAGGCGAAGGCCGCGCCGGCAACAACAACGAACTGACGGTTCACGAATGCGTCTATCGCACTTCTTCATCGACCGGCCGATCTTCGCCTCCGTGGTCTCGATCGTGTTCGTGATCCTGGGGGTGGTCTCCTTCTTCCGCCTGCCGATCGCGCAATATCCCGAGATCGCACCGCCGATCATCAACGTCACCGGCCAATATCCCGGCGCCAGCGCCGAGGTCGTCGCGTCGACGGTGGTCGCGCCGATCGAAGAGCAGATCAACGGCGTCGAGAACATGCTCTACATGTCCTCGAATGCGACCGCCGACGGGCGCTTCAGCATCTCCGTCACCTTCGACCTCGGGACCAATCTCGACATCGCGCAGGTGCAGGTGCAGAACCGCGTCTCGATTGCGCAGCCGCGCCTGCCCGCCGACGTGCGCAATATCGGCGTCATCGTCAGCAAGAGCTCGCCCGACCTGATGATGGTCGTGCATCTCTATTCGCCCGACCGCTCGCGTGACACGCTGTTTATGTCCAATTTCGCGACGCTCGAGGTCAGGGACCCGCTGACCCGCATCAACGGCGTCGGCTCGATCACGGTGTTCGGCGCGCGCGACTATTCGATGCGGGTCTGGCTCGATCCGCAGCGGCTGCAATCCCTCGACCTCACCGCCGCGGACGTCACGCAGGCGCTGGCGGGGCAGAACGTCCAGGTCGCCTCGGGTGTGCTCAACCAGCCGCCGGTCGGCCACCCGGGAGCCTTCCAGATCGCGGTTCAGACCCAGGGGCGGCTGACTGACGTCGCCGAGTTCGGCAACATCATCGTCAAGCAGACCGAAACCGCTGTGGTGCGGCTGCGCGATGTTGCCGAGGTCGAGCTGGCGGCGCTCGATTATGGGTCGAACTCCTATCTCGATCTCGATCCCGCAGTGGCGATTGCGGTGTTCCAGCGGCCGGGCTCGAATGCGCTGTCGACCGCGCAGGAAATCCGCGCCACGATGGAGCAGCTCGCGCCGCGCTTTCCGCCCGGCGTCAAGTACACGATCGTCTATGACCCGACCCAGTTTATCCAGCAGTCGGTGGACGCGGTGCAGGAGACGATCCTCGAGGCGATCCTGCTGGTCGTCATCGTGGTGATCATCTTCCTGCAGACCTGGCGCGCGGCGGTGATTCCGCTGGTCGCGATCCCGATCTCGCTGATCGGCACGTTCTTCGTCATGGCGATGTTCGGTTTCACGCTGAACAATCTGACCTTGTTCGGATTGGTGCTCGCGGTCGGCATCGTGGTCGACGACGCGATCGTCGTCGTGGAGAACGTCGAGCGCAATATCGCAGCCGGGCTCAGGCCGCGTGAAGCGGCGATCAAGAGCATGGATGAGGTCGGTGGCGCCTTGATCGCGATCGCGCTCGTGTTGACCGCCGTGTTCGTGCCGGCCGCGTTCATCACCGGCATCTCCGGGCAATTCTACCGGCAGTTCGCGCTCACCATCGCGGCCGCAACCGTGATTTCGCTGATCGTCTCGCTGACGCTGTCGCCGGCGCTCGCGGCCATGCTGCTCAAGCCGCACGCGCAGCGGGCGCCGCGCTGGTGGGAACGTCCGATCCGCGCGTTCTACCGGCTGTTCAATCGCAGCTTCGACGGTCTGTCCCACGGTTACAGTTGGCTGACGCGCTACATCGTGCGCCTAGCGGTGCTGATGCTGGTCATCTATGCGGGCGTCATCGCCTTCGGGCTCAACGAATTCAGCAAGACGCCGACCGGCTTCATTCCGTCGGTCGACCGCGGCTACCTCATCATCGTGACGCAGTTGCCGCCGGGCGCCGCACTTGACCGCACCGACGCGGTCAACCGCCGCGCCGTCGAGATCGCGCTCAAGACGCCCGGCGTTTCGAGCGCCGTGAACATCGTCGGGTTTTCCGGCGCGACCTTTACCAACGCACCGAACTCCGGCGCGATCTTCGTGGTGCTCGACTCGTTCGAGCACCGCGGCCGCGATCCGAATCTGTCCGCCAACGGGATTGTCCGCCAACTGTATGGGCGGCTGGGCAGCATCCAGGAGGCGCAGATCTTCGTGGTCCAACCGCCGCCGGTGCAGGGCATCGGTAACGCGGGCGGCTTCCGCATGATGGTCGAGGATCGCGCCGGGCGCGGATCGGAGGCGCTGCAGAAGGCTACCGTTGCAATGATGGGCGCGGCGGCGAAGGATCCCATGCTCACGCAGGTGTTCTCGTTCTTCGAGACCTCGACGCCGCAGCTCTATCTCGACATCGACCGCACCAAAGCGCAGATGCTCGGTGTCCGCATTCCCGACGTCTTTGCCGCGCTGCAGATCTATATCGGGTCGTCCTATGTCAACGACTTCAACCTGTTCGGCCGCACCTATCGCGTGACCGCGCAGGCCGAGAGCGAGTATCGCCTGCAGCCCAGCGACGTGCTGAACATCCGCGTGCGCAACGATCGGGACGAGACCGTGCCGCTGGCGTCATTCACGACGGTGCGCGACGTCTCCGGGCCTTATCGCGTGCCGCGCTACAATCTCTATCCCGCGGCCGAGCTCGACGGCGCCGCGGCGCCCGGCTATTCGCTCGGGCAGGCGATCGCGGCCATGGAGCGCATCGCCGCGACCACGCTGCCTGACGGCTTCGCTTATGAATGGACGACGCTTGCGTATCAGCAGATCATGGCCGGCAACACCGCGATCTTCGCGTTCATCCTGGCGGTGGTGTTCGTGTTCCTGGTGCTGGCGGCGCAATACGAAAGCCTGACGCTGCCGCTGGCCGTGATCCTGATCGTGCCGATGTGCCTCGTCGCGTCGATCGTCGGCGTCGTGCTGCGCGGCCAGGACAACAACATCCTCACGCAGGTCGGATTCGTCGTGCTGATCGGACTGGCGGCGAAGAACGCGATCCTGATCGTCGAGTTCGCCAAGCAGCTCGAGGACCGGGGCCTCGATCGGTTCGCAGCGGCCGTCGAAGCGGCGCATCTGCGGCTGCGCCCGATCCTGATGACGTCGCTGGCCTTCATCTTCGGCGTGCTGCCGCTGGTGTGGGCGGTCGGTGCCGGCGCCGAGCTGCGCCAGGCGCTGGGCACCGCGGTGTTCTCGGGGATGATCGGCGTGACCGTCTTCGGCTTGCTGTTCACGCCGGCCTTCTACGTGATCTGCCGCTGGATCGCGCTGCGTGCGAGCCGCCGCCAGCCACCGGCGGCGCAGCAGCAGCCGGCGGAGTAGGGGAAGGGTCTGGCGGTTATGGGTCGGAAGCGGCAGCGCCTTCCGCCACTTCAGAACAGAACTGCGAACACCTGGAATTCGGATCACGTTCAGCTCCGGCGGTCGAGCGACGCCCCTCTGATCAAGCGCAGTCTCTTGGTCGTTGGGGTGAACCGGCGTCTGCCTTGGCGCGCGTGACCCGCAAGCAAATCAGTCGTATTTGTGCAAAATCGGTCGATATCATTTCCGATTCAGCACCATGGGTCGTATCCTATCGACGTATCGAGGCCGCCTGAACGGCTTCCGGTGGCGACCGAAAAGCCCGCGCAACGCAATCTGGAGCGGTTTCCATGTCGGACACCAACGTCCTGCGCGTCGCCGGGCTGAGCGGCATTCTGTTCCTGATCCTGTTCATTCCCTCCTACCTCACCGCACCGGATTCGCCGATCGCGACATCCAGCGGTCAGGAGATGCTCGACTATTTCAGGTCGCGGCAGGGCGAGATCCTCACCTTCAACGGCATCATGCTGATCTTCGCTTCGTTCTTCTTCCTGTGGTTCCTCGGCGGATTGTATGAAATGGCGCGGCGCGCGGAAGACGGCGGGTTCGGCTTCGCTCCGGTCGTGCTCGGCGGCGGGCTCCTGTTCATCGCTCTCATGCTGGCCGGCGCGGTGGCCGAAATCGCGCATGCCGCGACCCAGGCGCGGTTTCAGAATTTCCGCGAAGATGAGCAGATCGGCTTTCTCTCACTTGCGATGTCCGGCTGGTTCTACCGTTTCGCGTTTGTCGGCATCGCGGCGATGATCGCGGCAACATCCGCGGGAGGGCTGCGTGCCAAGCTCGTCCCGGCATGGCTCGCGTGGGTGGGATTTGCCGTCGCGATCGTGGCGCTGCTGCGCTACTTCGGCCCGCTCGGCGGCTGGTTGTTCATGTCGTGGATGCTGGCGGTGAGCATCCTGATGATCATCGGTGCGCTCGGCCGGCCGCTGCCCGCCGCGGCACGTGAGGTGACGCCCACAGGCGGATGAGCAAAGCAAGGTCACGTCATTCCTAGACAACCGTTGTTGCCGGCGGCCGCGACCCGCGAGACGTTCCGCGGCAGCGCCGGCGTGCGGGGTGGTGTGGTGAATCACAATCGGTGGGGGTTGCGCGCGATCAAAGCGTCGGTGCGCTTATACTAATGTAGGCCAGATCGGGATTTATCGATCATAAGCACGCTACCGTTTGCGCTGTTGGCTCAGGCGCACTGTACACAGGTCTGTGGAGAAGTCTTCGTCGCCAAAGCTTGTTGCTCGCAATCCGCGATTGACTGCGACAACATTGTGTCCGGTCGCTCGACGTGATGCGCGCACGACGCAACTATGCCCTGTTCCGGCGAGTACGGCCTCGAACAGATGGGGGGCTGGGGAAGCGATGTCTGCTAAGCAAAGAGACGTCAGCGGGACCGGCGATGGCTTGTCCCGCAGCAAGGATTTGAATCGGTCCCCGCGTTTGGAACGCTTTCTTCTTTCGGTCTCCTCCATCGCGCTCGTCCAGGCGATGCTGCTTTCGCCAGCAGCCGCGCAGCATACGTGGCACGGGAGTCAAGACAGCAACTGGGCCAACGGTGCAAACTGGACGCCTGCGGCGCCCGGCGGTCCCACCACCGGCGCTGTCCACATCGGCCAGAGCGGCCCCCCGGCGGTGAACCCGGTCATCAGCAGTGACGTTCCAACGCTCAACGGTTCGGTCAATGTCGGTACCAGCGCTCAGCTGACGATTCAGGGCGGCGGCTCGCTTGCGTTGGCTAACGCCGCTGACAGCGTCTCCATTGGTGGAGGAAGCCCGCCGGCAATCGCGACTGTCACCGTCACCGGCCCAGGCTCTTTGTTGCAGGGGAATGGCGGATCCGTCGTCGTCGGTGTTGCGGCCCCTGCTCCGGCCGTTTTGCCGGGGGCCTTCAATGTCCTGGATGGCGCTCAGGTCACCGGCTTTCGCATCGACATCGGGCTTGATTCCAGAACGGTCGGGCATGCGGTCGTCAGCGGCGCCGGATCGAATATCACGGTCGTAAACGTGGCCACCAATCCTTGGGTCAGCGTTGGCTTCAGTGGTACCGGCACGCTGGAGATCAGCGACGGCGGCACGGTCACCAGCCCCATCGCTCAGATCGCAACCAACGCGACCGGCCATGGAACGGTGAACGTGACCGATCCCGGGTCAACCTGGACGGTCGAGGGCACCGTCGACTTTCATGTCGGCGGGGCCGGCACCGGCATTCTCAACATCTTCAATGGCGGGGTCGTTCAAGCGGACTTCGCCTCGATCAGCATTGGCGCTTCGAGCGATGGCACCGGCACGGTGAGGATCGATGGGGCTGGCTCAACACTGCATAGCGGTGTGGGCCTCAACGTCGGCGGGGGAACGGGCCCGACGGCGGGGGCAGGCACCGGCTTTCTCACCATCACCAATGGCGGGACCGCCAGCACGACAGGCCCGATCAGCATCGGCAACTTGGGCGGCAGCGGCACGGTGACGGTCGACGGCGCCGGATCAACGCTGAGCGCCGGCGGGGACATCAACGTCGGCAACGTCGGCGATGGTACGCTCACGGTCTCGAACGGAGGCAACGTGACAGCCGGTGGCACGCTGTGGATTGCCCGCGGCCTGTCTGAGGGCACCCTCAATATCGGTGCCGCACCGGGAGATCCCGCGGCTGCGCCCGGCACCGTCAATGCGGCCGGTATCCAGTTCGGCATCGGCGATGGCGTGATCAACTTCAATCACACGAGCAGCGATTATGTCTTCGCGCCTGCCATCTCAGGTCCTGGCGCTGTCAACCAGCTTGCCGGGACGACCGTTCTGACCGCGGCCAACACCTATACCGGCCCCACGACGATCTCCGGCGGCACGCTCCGGGTGAACGGCTCGATCACGTCACCGACGACAGTCAATGCCGGCGGCACGCTCGGCGGCACCGGCACGATTTTCAACGACGTCACCAATGCCGGCATTGTCGCGCCCGGGCCTGGGCCCAGCGGTTTCGGTGCGCTCACCATCACCGGCGCCTACGTCGGCAACGGCGGTACGCTTGCGATCAAGACCGCGCTTGGTAACGACGGCTCGCCAACCGACCAGTTGATTCTGCAGGGCGCGGGTGCAAGTGCCAGCGGCACGACATCGATCCAGGTGACCAACGTCGGCGGCACCGGTGCGGAGACGACGAACGGCATTCCGATCGTGGTGACGCAGAACGGCGCCACCACCACGCCGACGGCCTTCCAGCTCGGCGGACCGGTGGCGGCCGGTGCTTTTCAGTATCTGCTCTTTCAAGGCCTGCCGAACGGCGGCTCGGCCGACGAGCAGAACACCTGGTATCTGCGCTCGTCTCTTATCAACCCCGGCCCCGGCCCCAACCCCAATCCGCCGATCCCGCTGTATCGTCCCGAAGTGCCGCTCTATGCGAGCCTCGCGGGGATCGCGCGCAACCTCACCATGACGACGATCGGCACCTTCCATGAGCGCAATGGCGACCAAGGCTTGGTGCGCGGCAACGGCACCTCGAATGGTGCCTCGGATCGCGCTTGGGGCCGGCTGTTCGGGCAATCCCTCGAGCAGAGTCACACCGGCACGGTGAGCGGCCGTTTCGACGGCAACGCCGGTGGCGTGCAGAGCGGGTTGGACCTCTACCGCACCACGGCCCCGGACGGCTATCAAAGCCGGCTCGGATTCCTCGGCGGCTATGGTCGCGCGCGCGGCGACGTGAACGGCTTCGCGCTTGGACAGCAGAACGCGTTCGCCGGCCGCCTCGAGCTCGATGCCTACAGCGTCGGCGGCTACTGGACGCAGGTAGGCGTGCCCGGCTGGTATCTCGACGCGGTGGTGATGGGCACCCGCTACGAAAGCACCGGCACCTCGACCAACCAGGTCGGCATTCGCGTGAGCGGTCACAGCGTGGCCGGCTCGCTCGAGGCCGGTTACCCGATCCCGCTCGGCGGAGGCGTGCACATCGAACCGCAGGCGCAGCTCGTCTACCAGCACCTCGACTTCAACGACACGCGCGACCGGTTCTCGAGCGTTGATTTCGATGCCTCGAATTCACTGTCCGGCCGGCTCGGGCTGCGACTTGCGGGCAATACCCTGTATGGCGCCGCGCGCGTGCGCCCGTACCTGAAGGCGAGCGTGTGGCACGACTGGACCGGTACCGACAAGATCACCTTCGCAGGGGCGGACGTGATCGAGGCGCGCTTTCGGGGCACCGCGCTCGAGGTCGGCGCCGGCATCGTGGCCGAGCTCACCAACACGGTCGGGCTGTGGGCGGTGGCTGACTACACCACCGACATCGGCGGCGACCAGGATCGCGAAGCCATCCGCGGCAATGTCGGCGTGCGCTGGGTGTGGTGACGCGTGCTGCGATCCGCTGCGTCGTTGTCCACATCTTCAACAATGGTGTGGATGTGAATGAACGTGAGGATCGCGTCACCATTGGCGAGCTGTGCGCGACGCACGCACGTTGCTGCCCACATCATATCAACACATGCAGACATGCTCGCGTTGACACGGCTCCGATCTATGCCAGGCTTGCGTCGTCCCGCTCACCGAGGGCGTCTCCGGAGACGAGCCAGAGTCGGAGCGGAATGCGGCGCCTGCGCACTTGGCTCGTAACCAGTGCCCGGGGGCCTCGGGTCACTGTTCCGCCTCTACTACGAGAGGCCGCCCCTCCGGGGGCAGTACGCCCAGGACCAGCGGGTGCAAATCGCCCGCGGTCAAAATCCCGAAAGGGATTTGTCCTGGTGTCCGAAGCGCAGTCCGAGGTCAAAAATCGGTCCGCGGTGGAGCGCCGAGAGGCGGACGTCCCGCGTCACGGGACGTGAGGCGCATCGCGTTATGCGCCTGCGGGCCGGCGTCATCGGCCCGCGCAACGGGTGCCGCTGCACCCGTGCGCCTGTCGGCGCTCCGCCCCCTCGTTTCGTGAGGGGAATTTGCAAAACCTCGGAGGACATTTTGCCTCGCGAGCGTGACGACGCTTGCGCAGAGCGCACATTCACGATTTTCGCTAAGGGCCTAGATCAACTTGATTTGTTTGACCCCATCTGGACTTCAGTCGCAAATTAGAATCAGTGGAATATAATTGCAGACCCGGTGTTGGCCTGTCTGCTGGGCCGGCGCAGGTTGTGCCTCCCGTGTCCGTGCGACGTCCGTCGAACGGCTTTGCCAGAAGACCCGCAAGGAGACTGATCGATGATCCGTACCGTCCTCGTCATGGCCGCCGTTGCGATCGGCGTCAGCGCCGTGGTGGCGCAGACCGATCCGATCGCCCAGCGCAAAGACATGATGAAGCAGACCAACAAATACGCGAAGGCGGTGAATGCGATGGTGCGAGGCGAGGCGCCCTTCACCTCCGAGACCGTCGCCGCCGCTTACGCCACCTGGGACAAAACAGCGTCCGAATACGGCAAGCTGTTTCCGGAAAATTCCAAGACCGGCGGCAAGACCCGCGCCAAGGCGGCGATCTGGGAAAAGCGCAAAGACTTCGACGCCAAGCTCGCCGCGTTCGGAAAGGCGGTCGCCGACGGCAAGCCGAAGGCGGGCACGCTCGATGGGCTCAAAGCGTCATGGGCGGCCATCGGTAAGGCCTGCGACAATTGCCACGAGCCTTATCGCATGCCGAAGAAATAGCGCTAGTGTGGCGGTTCAGAAGTCCGCATCATTCTTGCGGCGAGTCCGACATGCGGACTTCTGAACCAAAGCCACACTAGCTTCAAAGAGTTGCTAGTGTCCTTCGATTCCGAAGTTCGTATAGGAGGCCGCTGCGAAATGGTACGAACTTCGGAATCGGGACACTGGAGGGACAGTCCATACCGATGCGCCGTCTTCTCGTTGCCGTTCTGATCTTGGCGTTGCTCGGCGCCGCCGTGTTCTGGTTCGTCACCAGGCCCGAGGCGATCGCTGCGAGCGAGCTGCCGCCGCATCAGCCGAACCTCGAGAACGGCAGGGTGATGTTCTTCGCCGGCGGCTGCACATCCTGCCACGCCACCCCGAAGCAGGACGATCACATGCGCCTCGGCGGCGGAATGGAGCTCAAGTCGCCCTACGGGTCGTTCTATCCGCCCAATATCTCGCCCGATCCGAAGGACGGCATCGGCGCGTGGAGCGAGGCCAATTTCGTTACTGCGATGAAGAAAGGGACGTCGCCCGACGGCCGCCACTATTTTCCGTCGTTTCCCTATGCGTCGTACCAGCGCATGACACTCGCCGACCTGCGCGACATGTTCGCCTTCATCAAGACGCTGCCGCCGGTTGCGGGCCGCGTGCGCGATCACGACATCGGCTTTCCGTACAATGTCCGGCTCGCGCTTGGCGGCTGGAAGTTTTTTCACCTCGACGGGCGCCCGTTCATGCCGGATCCGAACCAGCCGGCGCAGTGGAATCGCGGCGCCTATCTCGTGAACGGCCCCGGGCACTGCGCCGAGTGCCACAGCCCGCGCAATGTCATTGGCGGCCTCGTCGAGGACAAGCGGTTTGCTGGCGGTCCGAATCCCGACGGCGAGGGGACGATCCCGAACATCACCCAGCACGCGCTCGGGGAATATTCGGTGAAGGACATCGAGCGGATCTTCGAAACCGGCGAGACGCCGGAGGACAAGGTCGGCGGCGCGATGGTCGCGGTCGTGCGCAACCTGTCGCAGCTCCCGCCATCCGACCGCGCGGCGATGGCGGCGTACCTCAAATCGCTGCCGCCGGTTGAATAGCGCAAGCATCATAGGCCGGATTTCGTGGTGGAACTCCGCTGCCGCCGGCCACGTTGTCGGACTTCCTTGCCCAGCGGCGCGCTGGCGGGCATACCCAGCCGGCATTCCTCCTGCCGCCGACCAAGCTCCCATGAATCTGTTGAAAGCCGTCCTGCTCAAGCTCATCGCGGCGTTGCTGTTCGCCGTGATGTCGGTGCTGGTGCGCTGGATCGGCGAGCGCTATCCGGTCGGGCAGATTGTGTTCTTCCGCTCCGCCTTCGCGATCGTGCCGGTGGTGATCATCTATGCGTGGCGCCGCGAGCTGATGGCGGCGATCCGCATCGGCCGTCCGTGGCGGCATCTCGGGCGCGGGCTGACCGCGGTCGGCGCGATGTTCTGCAACTTCTCCGCGCTGGCGCGGCTGCCGGTGGTCGATGCCACCGCGATCTCGTACGTCTCGCCGCTGTTCACGGTGGCGCTGTCGGCGATCTTCCTCAAGGAGCATGTGCGCATCTATCGCTGGAGCGCGGTGGTCGTCGGCTTTATCGGCGTGCTGGTCATGCTCTCGCCGCATCTCGATATCGACAGCAGCGCCGCCAACGCCGTCGCGGTCGCCGGCGCGACGTTCGGGCTGGTCGGAGCATTCTTCAGCGCCTGCTCGACGGTGCAGACCCGCTCGCTCGCGAAGAGCGAGACCACGTCCTCGATCGTGCTCTACTTCTCGATCATCTGCGCGGTCGCCGGGCTCGTGACCCTGCCGTTCGGATGGCTCATGCCGACCTGGCCGGAGTTCGCCGCGCTCGTCACGATTGGAATCTCCGGCGGGCTCGCCCACATCTTCCTGACCGAAAGCTACCGGCTCGCGGAAGCCTCGCTGGTCGCGCCGTTCGACTACACCTCGATGCTCTGGGCGCTCATCCTCGGATATCTGGTGTTCAGCGAATTGCCCGACGCGCTGGTGTTCGTCGGCGCCGCGATCATCGCATCGGCGGGATTGTTCGTGATCTGGCGCGAACGCAAGCTCGGCCTGCAGCGTGCGCGCGCGGCCGAAGGCCCGCCGGCGGCGACGTGACGGACTTTTGTTTGAGCATGATCTTTTCCGAAAAGCCGGTTCCCACCCCGCATCAAGTCCGGGGCAGGCTTTTTCGGGATCATGCTTTATCGGCCGAACGCCTTGAAGGTGAGGATGGTGCGGGTGTCTTGGATGCCGGGGATCGTCTGCACCTTCTCGTTGACGAAATGCCCGATGTCGGTGCCGTCCTCGACATAGAACTTCACCAAGAGGTCGAAGTCGCCGGGGGTCGAATAGATCTCGGATGCGATCTCGGCGTCGGCCAGCCGGTTCGCCACGTCGTAGGACTTGCCGAGATGGCATTTGATCTGAACGAAGAAGGGGACCATGCGCGTCTCCAGGGCGATTGGTGCAATCCAGCAAAAAGCCCCGCGCGTGGCAAGGCGCCCGTTTGCCATGGGAAAAACGGCTAAACCCGTCGTGCACTTGCCCGGTGGCCATTGCGGGTCTAGGTAACACGCTGTCTCACGGGGTGTCCGCAAGGACTGAGAGGCCTAGAGGTCATCTCTAAGGCCAACCCGTCGAACCTGATCCGGATCATGCCGGCGGAGGGAGTGAGCGAATGCCCGTCGATCTGCGTCTCTATGCCATTGTCGATCCCGAGCACGCGGGCGAGCACACCTTGCCCGATCTCGCGAAACTGGTCGCGGCCGGCGGCGCGACCTTGGTGCAGTTGCGCGACAAGCGCAGCGACACGCGCGTCATGGTCGACACCGCGCGCGCGGTGAAGGCGGTGCTCGCGCCGTTCGGCGTGCCGCTGCTGGTCAATGATCGGGTCGATGTCGCGCTCGCTGCCGAAGCCGACGGCGTGCATGTCGGGCAGACCGACATGGCGCCCGAGGATGCGCGGCGCCTGCTCGGTCCCAAGGCCATCATTGGGTTGTCGATCAATACCGAAGCGCTGGCCGAAGCTGCGCCCATTGATCTCATCGACTATGTCGGCATCGGTGGCGTCTACGCGACAATCTCCAAGGATCAGAAGAAGCCACCCATTGGCGTCGACGGGCTTCGCCGCATTGTCAGCGTGTTCCAGCGGCGCAAATCGAATTTTCCGTCCTGCGCAATCGCTGGCATCAACGCCGCGAATGCCGGTGCAACCATCACCGCCGGCGCGGACGGCGTGTCGGTGATCTCGGCGCTGTCGCTTGCAGCCGATCCCACGGTGGCCGCAAAGACCATGCGCGCCGTGGTTGACCAGGCGCTCACGGCGCGCAACCGACAATGACCGCCATCGCCGTCACTATTTCTTTCTTTCCCTCTCCCCGCAAAGCGGGGAGAGGGTGCCCGAACGCAGTGAGGGCGGGTGAGGGGCGAAGCGATCGGCGCTTTGAGCTTGCCCCTCACCCGGCTCCTTGCTCGCAGTTGCTCGCAACTCGCCACCCTCTCCCCGCTGAAGAAGCGGGGAGAGGGTTAGACCGCGCCCGGGGCGACACTCAATGACCGCCATCGCCGTCACCATTGCCGGGTCCGATTCGGGCGGCGGCGCCGGCATCCAGGCCGACCTCAAGACCTTCTCCGCGCTCGGCGTCTATGGCGCGAGCGTCATCGCCGCGTTGACCGCGCAGAACACCAAGAGCGTCACCGGCATCCACGACGTCCCGCCGGATTTCATCGCGGCGCAGATTGATGCCGTGTTCTCCGATCTCGACGTCGGCGCGGTGAAGATCGGCATGCTCTCGCAGCCCGCGGTGATCGAGGCGGTCGCCGCCGGGCTCGATCGCTGGCAGGCAAGGAACGTCGTGCTTGATCCTGTCATGGTCGCGGGCTCGGGCGATCGTCTGCTCAATCCGGATGCCATCGACGTGCTCAAGCGCGTGCTCATCCCGCGCGCGCTGGTGATCACGCCGAATCTGCCGGAAGCGGCGGCGCTGCTCGACGAGCCGGTGGCGTGCAACGAGGACGAGATGCTCGCGCAGGCCGGTCGTCTGCGCGATCGCGGTGCGCAGGCGGTGCTGATCAAAGGCGGCCACAGCGCCGGTGCCGAAAGCGTCGACATGCTAGTGCTGCCGTCGTCGTTCACGCGACTGGCGACGCCGCGCATCGACACGCAGAACACGCACGGCACCGGCTGCACCCTGTCGTCCGCGATCGCAGCCGGTCTTGCCAAGGGACAAGACCTGGTTACCGCCGCGCGTGAGGCGAAAGTCTTTGTCAGCGAGGCGATCGCGGCTTCGGACCGAATCTCGATCGGTTCCGGCCATGGCCCTGTGCATCATTTCCACAGGTGGTGGTGACGCGGTTCACATTTTGGTGACGGCGCAGCGCGGAAACCGGTCGTGCCACACGTCGTTGCGGTGCTGTAGTGTGGCTCGGGCGGGGCTACTTTGCGGCATCGAAGCGGCGGTTGGTAGAGCGTTACCCTTGGCGCTAGAGTTTCATTTGCCAAGAGAAATCAGTGTGTTGCGGCTGTCGGTTTTGCAATGATCGTTGCCGATATGTGACAGCCAAAACGCCAACGACGCGCTATACGTCTCACTCTCGTTAACCAACTGGGGGATCACCCGATGAAAAAAGTTTTGCTGACCGGCGTCGCGCTTGCGGCCCTCGCTTGCGGGCCCGCACTGGCGGCCGACTTGCCGGCGCGCATGCCGGTAAAGGCTCCGCCACCGGCGCCGGTGTCCTACGGCTACAATTGGTCCGGCTTCTATCTTGGTGGCCATGCCGGCGGTGCGTTTGGTGAGAAGTGCTTCTCGGATGCGTTCGGCGATCTCGGCTGCCATGACCACGACGGGTTCGCCGGCGGCGGCCAGCTCGGCTTCAACGTCCAGAACAACCAATTCGTGTTCGGTGTCGAGTTCTCGGGAAGCTGGGCTGATCTCACCGGCAGCCATAACGATCCATTCGGTGTGGGTTTTAGTGACAGCCTTCATTCGGACATCGACACGATCCTGCTGTTCACCGGCCGCGTCGGCTTGGCCTTCGACCGCGCGCTGCTCTATGTCACCGGTGGTGGCGCATGGGTGCGCAACGAGTTCCGATACAACGACGGCTTCGGCTTCGAGTCCTCGCACAGCAAGAACCGCACCGGCTGGACCGTTGGCGCAGGCCTTGAGTACGGCTTGGCTCCGAACTGGTCGATCGCGGTGCAGTACAACTACATCGATCTCGGTGAGAAAGACGTCAGCTTCACTACTCCTAACGTCGCCTTCACCGCTCAGACGGAGTCGCATGTCCATCTTGCCACCGCGCGGATCAACTACCGCTTCGGCGGCTGGGGCGGGCCCCCGATCGCGGCGCGCTACTGATCGCTGCTGACAATCATCCAAGTGAAAGCCCCGGCTCAGCACCGGGGCTTTTGCTTTGTGAGCATCGGTGAAAGGCGGATGTCCCAGTTGAGTTGACTCGCTCTTTCCCCGCTCGTCCCCGCGAAGGCGGGGACCCAGAACCCACAAAGCGAGGATCCTGGATTCCCGCGTTCGCGGGAATGAGCGGAGGATAGAGCCAGGCTACGACGGCTACACGGAGAAGTCGCCGGCCTGCAGCGGCGTGGTGCCGAGGACGGCAAGCTGGAAATCGGCCGCTCCGTCGCCGTCGCTGTCACCCTCGACGAGGATCGCCTCCGCCTCGTAGGGATCCTCGCCATAGATCGGATCAGGATCGGTAACGAGAGTCGTGCCCGCCGTGGCGCGCAGTTCGCCTGCGGCACCCGTGAACTCCTCATCGCCGATGAAGTGGAACGCGTCGTCGGCCTCCGTGGTCACGTCCGCATCGATTCGGTGAAGGTCGATCCGGTCGCGGTCCGTGGCGGCGGCGTCTGAGCCGATTCCCGCAAAGTCCGTGATGACGTCCTGCGGACCGGCTCCCGCACCGCCGATCTCGTCAACGCTGTAGTAGGCGAACTTGTCGAATTCGCCGCCGCCTGTGAGGAGATCGCCTCCGTCTCCGCCGCGGATCCAGTCTTTCCCGGCACCACCGCGGATGGAATCGGCGCCGCCTGCGCCGGAGATGCTGTCATTGCCGGCATTGCCGGCCAGAACGTTCGTTACACTGTTGCCGGTGATCTCGTTATTGAGACTGTTGCCGGATCCCTGAAATGCGGTGCCGGTCAGGGTCAGGCTTTCAACATTGGACGGCAGAAAGAAGTAGAAGCCGGAGCTGTTGACGAGATCGCTACCGCCGCCGGCGGCTTCGATAACCGATTCATGCTCCGATTCGACGAAGTAGACGTCGTCGCCTGATCCGCCGGCCATCGTGTCCGCGCCGTCGCCGCCATCGAGGCGATCATCGCCGTCGCCGCCGAAAAGCTCGTCGCTCCCGGCCTTGCCGTAGAGGCGGTCGTCGCCACCAAGGCCATAGATGCGGTCGCCAAATGTGCCGTCATTATTATTGGTCCCGACGAGCTTGTCGTCGGCCACGGTGCCGACCTCGTAATGGTAATAGAAGTCGGACAAGTGGAGCAGGTTCGTGCCCACCGGATCCCCGACGTCGCTGGCGCCCCGGTACCTGTCGAGCACGAGGTAGTGGTCGGCCGTTCCGTCGCCGGCCTGATCGAACTGGATGAGGATGCCCTCGCTGCCGAAGTGCTGGAACCGGTATTCGCTTCGGCCTGTCGCCGTGAAGGCGTCGTCGCCGACGAAGGTGAAGCCGGCGAATGCGGAGAAGTCCAGCACGTCGTTCTCGTCGGGTTCAATGACGCTGCCGTGTTCGCCGAAATCCGTGATGGTCTCGTGCGAATCCGTGACCGCGCCGGTCCAGACGCTCAGGTCCGACAGGCGTTCGTAGATGAAGCGGTCGCCGCCGTCGCCTCCGGTCAATACATCATCGCCTCCAAGACCTGTGATGGTGTCGTCGTTGACTGTTCCAATCAGATTCTCGGATTCCGGCGTTCCGATGATTGTCGCCATGGTCGTCTCTCCCTCCACGTGAGTGTGCAACTGAACTCAGCGGGAGGCTAACGAGGAATCGGGTCGCCTGTTCCGACCAGAGGATCCGAATTTGGCGTTCCGGTTGTGATCGGCTTGGTCGCCCCGATCGCATACGACACTGTGTCACGCACGCGCGTCTTGCAGATCGTCAGCGGGAGCCGAACGTTGCGACAAGTTCGGCAAACCATTGGCCCGCTTGCCGCGCAACGTCGTCATGGAGAGAAATATAGAGCAGCAATTCAAACATCAACGCCAACGGCGGTGGCATCGGCGATGCGGCGCTTCGGTTCGTGACAAGTTTGAATACAACGACGCCGGTTTCATGTCGTTGGTGGCGCACGACTGATCGCTCGGGACATCATTCAACGTGATAGCCCCGGCTCATAACCGGGGCTTTTGTTTTCTAACTGGTAAGAGGGCCAACACGTTTACTTCGGATGGCGAGCGCGATTCTGCGCGAGGTGGATTTGTTACCTGACGAATCGCGTCGAGCGGGATCTCGACGTCATCACGGTGCGGGTTCAATGATCGCTTCGACAGCTCGGCCACCGCTCGACTGAATCACCAAGCGTGACTGATCACGAAGCGCATCGTGACTGCTCAGAACGCCGATGCCCGGTCCATAACGTTTGATGATGGATGAGCGTTATATTTGTATAGCGTTTTCAAACTTTTATTGTGGAATGTTGCGTGGCTACAACAGACATTGTCCCCAATGTGACGTAAACTTGGCACTCGCAATTTGGCCGTGAGCGGGGCCAATCGGGGCACATAACGGGGGCACATCATGAAAAAGATTCTGGGCGGATTAGCACTTAGCGTTTTCCTCACAGCGCCTGTCATGGCGGCGGATATGCGGATGCCGGTCAAGGCGCCGCCGCTGCCGCCGCCGCCTGTGCTGTATAGCTGGACCGGCTGCTACATCGGCGGCCACGTCGGCTACGCGTGGAGCAAGCGGCGGGTCGACCATGACCCTGCTTTGATCCTTCCTCTCGGCTTCGACTTTGATCACGAGGCGGACGGCTTTGTTGCCGGCGGGCAGGTTGGCTGTAACTTCTGGCAGAACGACCGCGTGGTGTTTGGCATCGAAGGCCAGGCCTCGTGGGCCGACATGGATCACGAGTTCAATGCGCCCTTCGGAACGGCGTTTCCAGACAGCGGCCGCTATCATTCGGAATCGGATATCATCGGCAGCCTCGCGCTCCGGCTCGGCTATGCCTTCGGTGCGACTGGTCAGACCCTGGGGTTCGTCAAGGGTGGTGCCGCCTTCATCAATGAGCGGCACCACACGTCGTCGCTTGATCCCAACTTCGCGTTTGACTCTGACAAGGAGCTCCGCTGGGGCTGGATGGTCGGCGCTGGTTTCGAGCAGGCCCTTGGCAGCAACTGGTCGTTCAAGGCCGAGTACAACTACAGCCACTTCGGCAGCAACGATATCGCGCTCTGCAACGGCTTCGGTGCTTGCTTCGACTTCGACGTTCGCCAGCACGTCCATCTCGTGAAGTTCGGCCTCAACTATCGCTTCGGCGGTTTTGGTGGCCCGGTGGTCGCACGCTACTGAACGGCGCGCGCTGACAGCTTGAGATCAGAAGCCCTGGGCTTGCCCGGGGCTTCTTTATGTCTGGGCGACGCGAGTTTTGCACAGGGGTATGTCGAAAGGTATCTCAATACGGGGAAAAATAGTTGTGATATCAATGGCTTGCAATTTGCAAAAACGTGTTGCCTAAACGTGACAGCTTTCCGCCCGCTTTATGTCTAAATTCCCATCTCGGGACAGCCCTCCTGGGGCCAGTAAAGGGGCAAATCATGAAGAAGATTCTGGGCGGATTGGTACTGAGTGCTTTCCTCGCGGCGCCTGTTATGGCGGCGGATATGCGGATGCCGGTCAAGGCGCCGCCGCTGCCGCCGCCGCCTGTGCTGTATAGCTGGACCGGCTGCTACATCGGCGGTCATGTCGGCTATGCGTGGGGGAAGAAGGAGGTTGATGTCCTTCCCTTCGATCCGTTCCAAGCCGATCTTGATCACGACGCCGATGGCTTCGTGGCCGGCGGTCAGGTGGGCTGCAATCTCTGGCAAAGCGACCGTTGGGTGTTTGGCATCGAAGGCCAGGCGTCCTGGGCCGACATCGATGGCGACGTTACGGTCACCGGACAAACGTTTGGCTGGACCGGCTTCGGTACCAAAGCCGATGTCATCGGCAGCCTTGCTGGGCGTCTCGGCTACGCCTTCGGCGCGACCGGACAGACGCTGCTGTTCGTGAAAGGCGGTGCAGCGTTCATCCACGAGCACCATACGGCGACATTCTTCGGTCCTCTAACGTTTGAGACGGATAAGGAACTGCGCTGGGGCTGGATGGTCGGCGCTGGCTTTGAGCAGGCGCTCGGCAACAACTGGTCATTTAAGGCCGAGTACAATTACAGCCACTTCGGAAGCAAGGACTTCGACGTGTGTTTTGGTCCAGGTGCACCCGACTGCGTGAG
Source organism: Hyphomicrobiales bacterium (assembly GCA_009377695.1). Lineage (GTDB taxonomy): Bacteria > Pseudomonadota > Alphaproteobacteria > Rhizobiales > Xanthobacteraceae > VAZQ01. The sequence goes on from WHTP01000033.1 coordinate 22,054, forward strand.
TTTCGAGGTCGATCAGCACGTCCATCTCGTGAAGGTCGGCATCAACTACAAGTTCGGTGGTTTCGGCGGCCCGGTCGTGGCGCGCTACTGATCACCTGACACGATTGAACTGACGACGGAGCCCCGGGAGAGATCCCGGGGCTTTTCTTTGTCCACTACGACTCGATGATCCGAAAGCACGTCGATAAAGCCGGCATAAAAGAATGCTCTCGTAGCGAGTAGCCCACGCGGATCGCTGGCAAAGTTCGCGCGGAAGATGCACTTGGGCCGATACTGTCGAACATCTACGGCGTTTTCCGCGCCGCGTTGCGCCCGCGCAACAGACATTGCCGAGCGATTGGCCTATCTGATGACCCATCAAATTCACAGATGCCCAGTTCCGGCCCAGCAACGCAGCAGTGACTAAGGAAGACACCATGAAAGGATTCGTCGGCAGTCTCATCGTGAGCGCGGCATTGGCCGCGCCGGCTCTCGCGGCTGACATGCCGGTGAAGGCGCGCCCGGCGCCAGTTGTTGCGGCGTACGACTGGAGCGGTTTCTACGTCGGCGTTCATGGTGGCTACGGCTGGGGCGATGTGGGCTTCACGATGCCCGGATTTGCGGGCGTCAGCGAATACGATTCGACCGGCTTCGTGGGCGGCGGCCATGTTGGAATCAACTGGCAGTTCAATCGGCTTGTGCTGGGCGTCGAAGGCGTGCTGAACCTCAACACGACGGAAGATTCGGCCGTCTGCCCCAACGCAGCACTCCGCTGTGAAAACGATATCGACCACTTCTGGCGGGTCGGTGGCCGCGTTGGCGTCACCGACGTGCTCAGCAACAACACGCTGATCTACGGCATGGCGGGCTTCGCCCGCGCGAAGGTCGATTCGCGGCTCGTGACGGGAGGCGGCGTCGAATTCGCCACGGCGTCCCGTCACCATCATGGCGCATATTTCGGCGCCGGCATCGAATATGCCGTGACGCCGAACTTCATCATCGGCCTCGAGGGCTATCACGTCTCGCTCGGTGACAAGCAGCACTTCACGCCGAACGGCGCTGTCATCCCCGGGCTCACGCGGGATGTGGATCTCGACTTCTCGGTGGTGCAGGCGCGTGCGTCCTACAAGTTCAACTGGGGCGGGCCGGTCGTCGCACGCTACTGAGCGCTACTCCGACATCTAGACCATTTCCTGGTTGAGTTGACTCGCTCTCCCCGCTCGTCCCCGCGAAGGCGGGGACCCAGGAGTCTTTAAGGGCGATTCTGGATTCCCGCTTTCGCGGGAATGAGCGGAGGATAGAGCCGGGCTAAGCGGATGGCGGCCAAACCGCCTTGCTCCGGCCCGCTTGCAACGTTACCATTCGCCATGGCAGACACGCCGCAACCCCCAACCGCGCTGCCCACCGCCGCCGACGTCGATGCCGCGGCCAACCGGCTCGCGGGGGTGGCGTTGCGCACGCCGCTGATTTCCTCGCCGGTGCTCGACGCAGCGATCGGCGCCCGGGTGTTCCTGAAGGCGGAGACGCTTCAGCGCACCGGCTCGTTTAAGTTCCGCGGCGCCTATAACAAGTTGTCCACCATCCCGGCCGACCAGCGCAGCGGCGGCGTTGTGGCTTATTCTTCCGGCAATCACGCGCAGGGCGTGGCGGCGGCGGCGCAGGTCCTTGGCATGCCGGCGGTCATCGTGATGCCGTCGGATGCGCCGCGGTCCAAGCGCGAGCGCACTGCCGCGCTTGGCGCCGAGGTCGTGCTCTACGACCGCGAACGCGAGGACCGTACCGCAATCGCGAGCGGCATCGCCGCCAAGCGCGGCGCCGTGGTGGTGCCGCCATTCGACGATCCGATGGTAATCGCAGGGCAGGGCACCGTCGGCCGCGAGATCATCGAGGACCTGACCGCACTCGGGCTGGCGCCCGATGTGGTGATCGTGGGCGCCTCCGGCGGCGGCCTGATCGCCGGCATCGCGCTCGCAATCAAGGCGCGGGCGCCGGGCGCGAAGTTCTACTCGGCGGAGCCCGAAGGCTTCGACGACACCGCGCGTTCGTTCAGGAGCGGCAAGCGCGAGGCCAATGCGCGCATGAGCTCGATCTGCGATGCGCTGATGAGCAATACGCCCGGCGCGATCACCTTCGAGATCAACCGGCGGCTGGTGGGCGAGGGCATTTCCGCGAGCGATGCCGAGGTCGGCCGCGCGGTCGCCTTCGCATTCCGCGAGCTCAAGCTCGTGGTTGAGCCCGGAGGAGCAATTGGTCTTGCGGCGCTGCTCGCCGGCAAGCTCGACGTAAAAGGCAAGGTCGTGGTGGGCGTGCTGTCGGGTGGCAATGTCGACGCCGAACTGTTCCACCAATTGGTGGCCTGACCCGCGCGCCAGACTTTCCGCATCACGAAAACAGCGCGATGCGCTCTTCCTCGCTCATCGCCATGAGCGCGGCAAGCGGACCATCGACGATAACCTCTGCCGTTGATTTGGCCGTGGCGGATGCCTTTGCTTTGGCCTTCGGTAGAGGAGGGGGAGAATCCGCGCGCGAGCCGGGCGGTGCAACGCTCGTCCGCAATTCACTCTCGATCGCCTCCAGTGCGGTCGAGAGTTTTGCATTATCGGTCTGAGTCGTGGTGACGCGGCTGCCGGCGGCGGGAGCTGCCGGCGCCGGAATCGCCTGCGCCGGTGCGGTGTCTGCGAGGCCGTCAAGGTCGCGGTCGACCTGCATTGCAATCGCGTCGCCCGCGGCAGGCGCAGAGGCCGACTCGACATTGATCGTCGATGTGTCGATGGCGTTAGAGGTGGTTATCGCTTCGGTTAATCTTTCGCTCGTGCCCGCGGAAGCGGAGAGCCAGCCTAAAGATAAGCCCCCTCGATTCCCGCTGGAATTTACCCCCGACCTCGATTGGAGGCGGGAATGAGCGGAAGATTGTACGTCGGAATCCGATGTCGACGTCGGCTTTGCCTCGATGCTCTCAGGCGTCGGGGAGGGCTCCGACGCGACGGAGAGTGCCGGCGAGAACTCGGCTGTGTCGTCCGCGACCGTCAGCACCACATCGTCGTCCACGGCGAACTCGGCTGCGTCCGCCGCCGTTCCCGCAGCCGCCATTGCCGCCGCCGCTTCTTTCGCATGCGATGAGGGGGGTAGTTCGGTGTCGAGTCTCGTCGCGACATCCGATGGCGCGGAGGAGGCGACGCTGGCGCCCGCCGCGTTGTGGTCGGCCTGCAGCGACGCTGTGTCCGGCGCGGGCCGCGCCTCGGTGCGATTGGCAGCTGTCAGACGACTGTCGAGCATCCGTTCGATGCGGTGCTCGAGATAGTGCAGCACCTCGGCGAGTTTGTGCGAGCGCTCAACGCCGAGGCTGTGAACCGTATCGGCCGTAACGATCGTATCCGCGATCTGCCCGATCTGGTCCGAGGCCGCGACCTCGACGCCGCAGGCTCGCATCGTCCACGCGATCTGCCGCAGCCGCTCGGCGGCGGCCGCAATGGTCGGATCAGTCGCATCCCTTGATCTGATCGCGAGCGCCGACGGCTTGGGCCGGCTTTCCGTGATCTCGGCACGCGTCTGTGCGATCGTGCGCGCCATGTCGAGGAGCTCGATGCGGACCTGCTGGTCGGCCTCACGCATGGTGTGCTGCGCGTGCTCGCCGAGGACTGCGGCTTCCATGCGCGCGATGGCGGCCAGTACCTGCACGGTGTCGTTCTGCCGGTTGCGCCGGGCGAACTCGGCCAGGAACCAGCGCCCGCGCGCGGTCGCCGTCACCGCGGCACAGATGGCGTCATAGTCCGTGTCCGCCGCCGGTTCCGGTGGCCTTGTGGATAAAGCGAGGGATTCAGCGGGCATTTCCCCGACGCCTGCGAATCAAGTGTGCACAACCTTGATAGTTGCCGTTCGCGACAACCCTGCACAAGGCGCGATTTTTCTGACACGAGGGCGGTGGCTGGACGAAAGCCGGGATTCCACGATGAGTCGCGCTGATGCCGAATAGTCCCCGGGATGATGGCGACCTTGCCGGCGGGCATTTCGCACGACGGATGGCGATGTTCTACGCCAGCACTTTCGTCGTGCTCGGCGTGTATCTGCCGTTTCTGCCGCTATGGCTTGCGGCCAAGGGCCTGGAGGCGGGGACGATCGGCATTGTGCTCGCCATGCCCATGGGCTTGCGCCTTGTCGCGATTCCTCTGGCGACGCGGGCCGCCGACCGCCGCGACGCCCTGCGGGCCGTCATCATGGCCGCGACGCTCGCTGCGCTCGTTGGCTTCGCTACGCTCGCCTTCACGACCGACACGCTGACCATTGCCGTCCTCTACGCATTATCGGCGACCGCCTTCATGCTGCTGTTCGTCCTCTCCGATGTCTATGCGCTGCGCGGTCTTGCGGCGCACCGGCGGGCCTACGGGCCGGTGCGGCTGTGGGGCTCCGCCGCTTTCATCGTGTCGAATCTCACGGCCGGTTATCTCTTCGATATCATCGCCGCCCGTGACCTGATCTGGCTGATCGTCATTGCCTTGGCGCTCTGCCTGGTCGCGGCATGGGGCTTGCCGCCGCTCGCCCCCGCCTTTCCCTCCCACGGCGAAAGGGCGTCCACGCCGATCCGCGACGAGTTATGCGGAAGGGGGAAAGGAGGGGCTACCACGGGCGAGACGACGCCCGCGCGCGTTCTGCTGCGCGATCCCGCCTTCATCGCGGTCGTCGCGACGGCGAGCCTGATCCAGGGCAGCCATGCGCTCTATTACAGCTTCTCGACCATCGATTGGCAGGCGTCCGGGTTCGGCGGCGGCACCATCGGCGTGCTGTGGGGGCTTGGCGTCTTCGCCGAGATCGTGCTGTTCGCATTGTCGGCGCGGCTGCCGGCCGCATTCACGCCGAGCATCCTGATGCTCATCGGTGGTATAGGCGCGCTGGTGCGGTGGATCGCGATGGCGCTTGGGCCGCCGGGCGCGCTGCTGCCGTTGTTGCAATGTCTGCACGGGCTATCGTTCGGCGCCACCCATCTCGGCACGCTCGCTTTCATCGGGCGTGCTGCGCCGCGCGGCCTGGCCGCGACCGCGCAAGGCTATCTCGCGGTCTCGATGGGCGTCGCGATGGCGGCGTCGACGGGATTGTCCGGGCTGTTCTACGGGCGCTTCGGCGCCGCCGCCTATGGTGCAATGGCGCTCATTGCAGCAGCCGGTATTGCGGCCGCGCTCATGACGCATCGCATGCAGCGAGGAGTCGACAACAGCGGCGCGGGTTAGTTGCAGCTCGGATACATCGACGCGAGCTCACGGCCCGTGAGATACTTCATCTGACGCGTGAGACCGCCACGCCGGCTGATCCATTTCTTCACGTTGCGCGGATAGACCGCCATCAGCAAACGCGTTCCGCCGCGGTTGGTGGCCGGCCGGCCGTTCTGGCCGTGGTGCCAGGCGGCGTGAAAGCCGAGCCGCGCACGGCGCGTCACGCAGATGCGATTGCGCGGAATGACGCCAAGCACCAGGGTGCAGGCCGACAGGCACGGGCCGTCAATAATGACGCGCTGCCCGGACTCGCGGAGTGCCACCAGGTTTTCGAGATAGGGGCCGATTTGGCCACCGGCATCGCCGGTGATCCTTACCGCCGCCGAAGCAGACGAAACCAACAGCGCCGCCAAGACGGCGCCAAGCATCACCGTAGCTGACCGCATGACCACTCCCTCGTGCCAAAGCCCAAGCTCCCCTTTCTAAAGCGTTAGCAACCCCCTGCGAAAGAGTTTCAATCATTAAATTTAATTGGCTGTTTCATGGTAAGGGGAACTGTTAACGGCAGCCGTGCGGGACCCAGGGCCTATTCGACCTTGATACCCGCGTCGCGCACGACCTTGCCCCAGCGCTGCGCTTCATCCGCAATGAATGCGGCGAATTCCCGCGGCGTCCCAATTTTGGGATTGGAGCCGAGCTTCTTGAGCGCCGCGCTCACCGCCGGTGTGGCCAGCGCTTGGTTAATCGCGCCGTTCAGCCGGGCAATCACGGCCGCCGGAGTTCCGGCCGGCGCCAGCATGCCATTCCAATAGGTCGCGGCGATGCCGCCATAGCCGCTCTCGCCCATGGTGGCGACGTTCGGCAATTGCGGATTGCGTGCGTTGCCGGTGACCGCGATCGCCCGCAGCTTGCCGCCCTCAACATGCTGCAGGACATTGGCGAAGTTGTCGAAATAGATGTGCATCTGCCCGGCCAGAAGGTCGGTGGTCGCGAGCGCGGAACCGCGATAGGGCACATGCACGATGTCGAGGCCGGTCATCGACTTGAACATCTCGCCGACGAGATGAGGCTGCGTGCCGAAGCCTGGGGAGGGGAAATGGACCTTGCCGGGGTTCGCCCTGGCATAGGCCACGAGCTCTTTCATCGTTTTTGCCGGCACCGACGGGTGGATCACCAGCAGCAGCGGACTTTGGGATACGATGGCAACCGGCGCGAAGCTCTTCACCGCATCATAGCCGGCGTTGCGGTTTATCATAGGACTGACGACGACCGGCCCGGGCGTGCTGAACATCAAAGTGTATCCGTCGGGATCGGCGCTCGTAACCACCTTGGCGCCGACCGATCCGCCGGCACCGGGCCGGTTCTCGATGATGAACGGCTGTCCAAGCGACGCCGTCAGGCGGTCGGCAATGATGCGCGCGGTGACGTCGACGCCGCCGGGTGCGAACGGCACGATGATCCGCACCGGCTTGGTTGGGTAATCTTGCGCGAGCGCCGACGCGGCGAATATGCAGACGGACGCCAGCACGACCGCCGCGGCTCGTGCGCCCGACAGAAACCATCGCTTGGTGATCATCGCGCTTCCCCCTGCGGCCCGCGCTGCGGCCGTCGAGGCTGAGCTTAGCGTCCTGGGGCAGGGTGGAGTAGCGGCAAATTATCCCCACAATGCGCGCGACGGCGGGTGCACGCGGCTGCCTTCGTAGCGCAGCGGATCGATCCGGTCGCGCGCGAGCAGAAGCGCACCGTCGAGATCGACGACGCGTGCGCGCTGCGCCACCAGCATGGCCGGCGCCATCGCAAGCGATGTCGCCACCATGCAGCCGACCATCACGGAAAGCCCGAGCCGCGCCGCTTCCTCGCCCGTGGCCAGCGCCTCGGTGAGGCCACCGGTCTTGTCGAGCTTGATATTGACCGCGTCGTACTTGTTCTTGATCGCGGCAAGCGACGCGCGCGCATGCACGCTTTCATCGGCGCAGATCGGCACCGGATGGCGGAAGGCGGACAACACATCGTCGCGGCCGTCCGGGAGAGGCTGCTCGATCAGCGTTACGCCGGCGGCAGCGCAGGCGGCGAGGTTGTCAGTCAGGCTCTGCCGGGTCCAGGCTTCGTTCGCGTCGACGATCAGTTCGGCATGGGGTGCGGCGCGCCGCACCGCCGCGATCCGCTCAGGATCGCCCGAGCCGCCGAGCTTCACCTTGAGCAGCGTACGCTCGGCGGCCTTCGCTGTCGCCGCGGCCATCTCCTGTGGCGTCGCGAGCGAGATCGTATAGGCGGTGACGAGCGGCTTGGGCTCCGCCAGACCGGCAAGCTCGTAGGCCGGACGGCCGGCCCGTTTGGCTTCGAGGTCCCAGAAGGCGCAATCGAGCGCGTTGCGCGCGGCGCCCGGTGACATCGTCTGTTGCAGGACGGCACGATCGAGGCCGCCTGTGATCGCCGGGCGCATCGCCTCGATCGCGGCGCTGACCGACTCGATGGTTTCGCCATAGCGCGCATAGGGCACGCATTCGCCGCGCCCGCGGTGCTCCCCATCGGACAATTCGGCGACGACGACAGCGGCTTCGGTCTTGGCGCCGCGGCTGATCGTGAAGCTGCCGGCAATCGGCCAGCGTTCGGCGCGGAGGGTGAGGGAGATGGGGGCAGGAGGCATCGGTGCCGATTGTAGCCTGAATCGACCGAGACGTATCATTCGGCCGACCGCCTAATCAAAACCGGCGCGCCGTTGGCGCGCCCGTTTGTTGTTCGCAAGTCAATATTGACTAGTCGAACCGGCCGGCCGCGTGGGCGAGCATAGTGTAGACCTTGCCGGTCTCCGAGGTGAGGTAGGTGCGCGCTACCACTTGGCCGCGGTCGTCGCGGGACACCTCGTCGAGCAGCCGCTCGAATTCGGCGATGTAGCGGTCGACCGTCTGCATGAACTCGCGGTCGCCGCGATACTTGCGCCGGATCTCCTCGAACGCCCGTTGGCCCTGCATGGTGTAGAGCTTGCGGGTGAACACGTTGCGCTCGCCGCGCTTGTAGCGGTCCCACAATTCGGCGGCCGCGTCGTGATCGATCATGCGCGCGATGTCGACCGCGAGCGAGTCGAGCGACTCGATCGAATGGCGCGGCGGTCGGTCCTCGCCATTGGCCTCGGGAGTGCCGCGTGCTTGTTCGCGCGGCGGCGGAGGCGGCGCCTCGTCGTGCGAGGCGCGGGTGAGCAGATCGGACAGCCACCCGGTGCGGGGACCCGCGTTGCCACTCTGCGCAGCCGGGCTGAGCGACGGCGCTTCGGCGCGGCGCGGCGCCGGCGGCGCGCTCGGCGCCGCGATCTCGACGCGGGCGCGCGGCGGCGACCCGCCGTTCGCCAGCGCCGCTTCACGGCGGGACGGGGCGCTGTCGTGGTCGATCCGGCGCGTGCCCGGCTCGACCGCGTCGAGATCGCGGCCATGGCGGGCGACGATGCGGTTGAGCTCGGCCAGCGCTTCGATCTGATCGACGATCACGCGGCGCATCTGGGCGGCGCTTTCGGCGGTCTCCTGCGGCAGCTCGAGGATGCCTTTGCGCAGCTCGGTGCGGGTGGCGTCGAGCTCCTGCTGCATCTCCATCGCCATCCGCTTGAGACCTTCGACGACCTCGCCAAAGCGCTGGGCGGCCTGGTCGAGCATCTGCTGGCCGTCGCCGGTGGTCTGATCGTAGATCTCGCGCATCGCCTGGGCGGTGCGGCGGTATTCCTCCTCATTTGAAGAGCGGATGCTCTCGAAATTCTCCGCGATCGTGCGCGCGCCCTGATTGGTCGAATCCGCGACCAGGCGGGCGATCTCGCGGGTGCGGTCGCTGGCGCTTTCCAGCGACTGGTTGAGCAACTCGGAGAAGCGGGTGAGGCGCCCTTGCAGGTCCTGCGCCTTGTCGTCGAGCGACGTGACCACGCGGGTGAGCGACTGGTCGAGCGAGCCGGAGAAGCGGTTGATGCGCAGCTCGACGTCATCGGCCTTTTGATCAAGGTTGTTGACGAGCGTCTCGAGCGCCTCGCGGCGCTCGTTGAGCGAGCCCTCGGTGCGCCGGTTGCTGCGGTCGATCAAGGCGACCGCCTCGGCGAGCGAGCGGCCGTGCGAGTCGAACTGGGTCGCGAGCTGCGACAGGTCGCTGAGCGTCTCCGTGGTGATCGCGCGGAACGCGGTGATCTGCGTCTCAACCTGCGTATTGGCGGTGCCGGTTTTCGCCGCCACGTCGTTCATCGCAGTGACGAACTCGGCGACGCGGTTCACCAGCGTGCTTTCGATCTCGTTCATGTTCTCGTGCGCGCCGCTCAGCACCTCCTGCAGGAGGATGTTGGCCTCGCGCAGGCGTTCGAACAGGGCAGTGGTGTCGGAACGCAGCATGCCGTGGGTTTCAAGCATCTCCGATACCGCGGTCGCGGCAGTCGACTTCGACTGCTCGACGGCGGAGTGGGTCTGTTCGTGCAGGTCGCGCAACGTCTTCGCGAGCATGGCCGCCGCGCCCTTGGCGGCGGCATCGGTGCCCTCTTGCAGTTCCTTGAGCGAACGGGCGATCGAGCTGGTCGAGCCCTCGGTCGCCATCTGGGTGGCGTTGTTCGCCTCGTGCATCGACTTGGCCAGCGCGCTGGTCGCGTTCTCGCTCGCCTCGTTGATGAGCCGGGCGATGTGCTCTGAGTTGTCCATCATCGTCTGCGTGAAGGTGAAGCCCTTGGCTTCGATAGCCTTCACCGCATGCTCGGTGACGCGTGAGACTTCGCTCGAGAACTCTTGGCTCTTGCCGGAGAGGGCGTTGATCAGGACGCTCGACTTCTCGTCGAGCAGGCGCGTCAGCTCGGCGGAGCGGCTCGACACCGATGTGGTGATCTCTTCCGCCTTGCCGACGAAGTTGCGCGCGACCTCGGCGCTGACGCCGAGCAGGGTGCGCTCGACCTCGGTGGCGTTCTGCTTGAGCACGTTGCTCACGCCGGTCGACATGCCGGTGAGGCTGCGCTCCGCCTCCTGAGCGCTCGTGCGGATGGCCGTCGTGGTGGTGGACGCAAGCTGGGCAAGGTTGCGCTCGGCCTCGCCGGCATTGGTCTTGATCGACTGGCTGAGCTGTTCGAGCCGGGCGTTGATGACCGTGGTGGTGGTGGTCGCGAGCGTGCCGATCGAACGCTCGGCATCGCCGGTGTTGGTTTTGATCAACTCGCTCATCTGCTCCATGCGCGAGCCGATCGTCTCGGTGCTGGAGGAGGTGAGGGCGGTGATCGCCTGCTCGGCGTCGCTGGTGTTGGTCTTGATCGCGGTGGAGAGCTGCTCCATGCGCTCGTTGAGGATATCGGCCGCGGCCTTGCTGCGGGTCTCGATCTCCCTGGTGACCTCCATGGCGCGGCCGATCAGCAACTCTTCGAAGCGGCCGATCCGGGTGTCGAGATTGCCGGCGACCTCCATCGCGCGGTTGCCGAGCGCCTTGTCGATGTCGTCGATCTTGGCACCGAGCGCGTCGGCGAGCTTAGCGCCGCGCACGTTAATGACGGCGGTGACATCGCTGATGCGCTTGTCGAGCGCGGAGACGACCTCCTTGCCGCCGTCGGCCAGCGTCTTGGCGATGTCCATGACGCGGCCGCCGAGCGCCTCGTTGAGCGTCTGGGTGCGGCCGTCGAGTGCGTCCTGGAAGCGGACGAACTGCTGGTCGAGGCTGGTCGTGACCTCGGCGGTTTTGGTGCTGACGCGGGTGTCGAAGTTGTCCAGGTAGTCCCGCATGGCGCTAATGACTTCCTGAGTACGGTCGCCGAGGCGCTCTACCATCTCGCCGCCATAGGTCTTCACCGTGCGGTCGAACTCGCCGAGATGGCGGGTGATGAGATTGCCCAGCGTGGTGGAGTCGCGCGCGATGCGTTCGGCGAGCTCCGCGCCGCCGTGGTTGAACATGTCCTCGAACGACTGCAGGCGGGCGGCAAGCATCTCGCGCACTGCATCGCCGCGCGTGCCGATGGTTTCGGCAAGCGATTCCGCGCTCTCCCGGAACGTCTCGCTGACATTGTTGCCGCGCTCGACAATCGTTTCGGTGATGCGCGTACCGGTCTGCTCCATCTTCGCGACCACGTCGCCGCCGCGCAGCGAGAGGTCGAGCACGAGCGAATCGCCGGTGGTCTTGAGCGAGGAGTTCACCTCTTCGACGCGGTTGGAGATGGCGTCGGCGAGTTGATTGCCGGTGTCGACCACGAGTTCGGTGAGCTGCTGGGTGCGGCCGGTCATCATGTCGAGGATCGCGGCCGACTTCTGCGAGAAGCCGTCGGCAACCCGGTCGAGGCGGACCGACATCATGTGCTGCAGGTTGGCGGCGATTTCCGTGAACTCGTCGCCGATGTGGTCGGTCTTGAAGTTGAGCGTCGCCGTCAGGCGGTCGCTCGCCTGGGCGATGGCTTCGGCGGTGTTGGCGCCCGTGCTTTCGAGGCGCTCGAGGAGGTCGCCGCCGCGCTCGCCGAGCTGCTCGATCATGTTGTCGCCGGCGTGGCCGAGTGCGCGGGTGATGTGCTCGCCCTTTTCGGCGAGCGTCATGGTGATGCGGCGTGCGGCGTCGTTGACCTGTTCAGCCACGAGCTGGCTGATCTGCGAGATGTCGTGGCTGAGGTCGAGATGGACGCCGTTGATGGCCTCGCGAATCTGCTCCGCCTGTCCGACCAGCGTGTCGCGCTGGCCGCCGAGATCCTGCAGCAGCGCGCGGATGCGCACTTCGTTGTCGTTATAGGCGTGCTCGAGCGCCGACACCTCGTTCGCGACCAGCGTCTCGAGCTCGGCGGCGCGCGCGAGCGCGCGTTCGATGCCGTCGCCCATCGCCGCGACTTCGCGGCGGATCGCCTGGCCGACGGTGACGATCGACTCGCGCGCGACCGTCTCCGGCTCGGCGAGCCGCATGGCAACTTCCGCCATGGATTGCGCAATGAGCCGCATTTCCTGCGAGCGCACCGCCATATGGGCGAGCACGTAGAAGAATACGACGGGCGCGAGGTAGATCGCGCCGAGGAGGGCGAGCACCGGTGCGGTCAGGCCCGTGGGGCCGAGCGCCGCCTGGATTTCGGGAAGATAGAGCCAGCCCAGCAGGAAGCCGCCGATCACCCAGACCGAGGCGAAGACGCTCGCAAGGATATAGGACGTGTTGGCAGGCCGGCGCTGAATGGTGCGCAGGATGTTGCCGATCGATTCCTGGTCGTCATTGGCGGCGGGGCGGCGAGGCGAGGCGCTCTCGTCCGGTCCGCGCAACTCTTCGTCGGCGTAGACGTCGGCCTTGCTCGGGCGCAGGCCGGGCCATGGCGTGTCCGAAACCGCGTCCGCGGGCAACGCCGATTCCGACGGTGCAGTCATCTGATCCGTCGTTTGATGCGTGGTCTGGTCGTTGGCCTCGTCATCCCTTACGTGAAGCGCGTCCTGGATCGCCGACAGAGCCGCTTCCGTCGGATCCTTCATCTTCTTCGGGGTGTTCGCCATGATTGGTCGTCGCCTCGTTGTTACGCCAAACCGGGGACGCAACCGGGCATCAACCGGCTGCACCACGAGCGCGTGAGCTCAAAAAAAGATCCCCTCCGGATCCCCGCTGTGGCAGCCGGCAAAATACGCGCCGCACTGACATTCCACTGCCGCATACTTATCCTATCGGCTTGGCCAACCGATGGAAACTACATGGTTAAGAACTTCTTAATCATCGTTAATAGCCGCACTGCCGAGACGACCGGTTCCGGTGGGGCGAACCGCGCCCGCCCATAGGGCAAGCTCCTAATTTTCCGGCCATATTGCGGCCGGTCTGGGGCCGAAGCGGAGCTCAGAACTAAATTTTGCCGAGCCTGTGGCTTCCTGTGGATTATGGCGCTGGTTCCGGGTACCGCGGTTCGGTCTACGTTAACCATTGGGCCTATGGAACCGGCGCCGTTTACCCGTCGGATGACGCCGGTGTGCCACACTTTGCTGGCAAGGGGGCCAAAGAGCCCCCGGGAGGCAGGAGATGGTGGAGCTTTCGGCGAAGAACGCCGGCATTGGAATGGGCATTGCGGCGGATGCGCCGCCGCTGGCGCCGGCCGGGCCGGCGATTGATCGGGCACATCTTGCCCGCATGACGCACGGCGAACGCGACCTCGAGCGCGACGTGCTGCGGCTGTATGCGACACAAGCCGACCTCCTGCTCGCACGCATGCGGGCGCGCGGTTACGCGCCATCGGCGGCGGTTGCCGGGCTGGCGCACACGTTGAACGGATCGTCCCGCGGCATCGGCGCGTGGCAGGTCGCGGACGCGGCCGCCGCTGTCGAGGCGGATGCGGCGGAAGGGCGAGACACGGCGTCCTCGGTCGAGCGGCTTGCGTCGGCGGTCCGTGCGGCGCAACTCCACATTGTCGAGCTGATGCGCGGTTAGCGCGGCGGCGGGCACGATTGCAGGACTTGGTTGAAGTTCGGCCCGCTAACCTGCAGCGCAATTAATTGATTTCGTGCCGCGACGCCCGCCGGCAGACTGGCGCTGCTTCGCCTGAGCGGTTATAGGACCCCCGCAACCTCCCGACGTCGATCCAGCCCGCTATGCCCAGCATCACCTATATCGAACATGATGGCACGACCCGCACCGTCGAGGGCGAGCTTGGCTCGACCGTGATGGAGACGGCGATCAAGAACAACGTCCCGGGCATCGAGGCGGAATGCGGCGGCGCCTGCGCCTGCGCGACCTGCCACGTCTATGTCGATGACGGCTGGCGCGCGACCGTCGGCGACCCGTCTCCGATGGAGGAGGACATGCTCGACTTCGGCTACGACGTGAAGCCGAACTCGCGGCTCTCGTGCCAAATCAAGGTGACCGCCGAACTCGACGGGCTGGTCGTGCGCGTGCCCGAACGGCAGGCGTAAGCCGCTTCAGCCCGTCCGCACTAGTGGAGTGGATTTGACATTCGCTACCCCGTTGACCGCAGACTCCCAAAGCGAATGTCAAATCCAAAACTCCACTAGTGTGGCGGTTCAGAAGTCCGCATCATTCTTGCGGCGAGTCCGAAATGCGGACTTCTGAACCAAAGCCACACTAGATTCAAAGAGTTGCTAGTGTCCTTCGATTCCGAAGTTCGTAAACGAACGCGCCGCAAGATGATACGAACTTCGGAATCGGGACACTAGCAGCTTATATTTGCTAGTGGTCCTTTGATTCTAACATTCGCAAAGTCGCCCGCTGAGAAGGGATGCGAATGTTAGCATCGGACCACTAGCATCCGTTCGAGCCGCGCAATCAGCTCCGCTGGCAGCGGCCGCGCTTTGCGTGTCGTGCGCTCGATCAGCACCATGGTCGAGCGTGCACGCGCTGCGCAATCGCCATCATGAAAGATCGCCTGCGCGAACACATAGGAGCTTGTCCCGATCTCGGCGACCGCGGTGCCGATCTCGACCGTTCCGGGCCAGCGCAGCTCCTTCAGAAAGTCGATCTCGATGCGTGCGAGCACGGTCGTGCAGCCTTCGACCTGCAAGCCCTCGTGCGGATCGTAGATGACGCCGACACGGCCCGTTTCGAAATATGTCGGATAGACTGCGTTGTTGACGTGGCCCTGGCGATCCATGTCGGCGAAGCGGATGATGTCGCCCACGCGGATCGGGAAGGCCTCGATGCGGGGCAGCGCCGGGCGTGGCGATTTCGGTGGCGATTCCTGCAAAGACAAGCTCCGGTTTAGGGTATTAGGCACGGGGACTGAATTTCTCGTGATGGCGCGCCTAATAGGCGAAACTTGCCGCCTAAGCGCCCGTAAAAGAAGGAGAAGTTGTATTAACGCCGTTCGAATTAGGTCTTTTCCTCCGGCTTCCTGGGCGCTACACACACCGCGCGTAATCACTAACCGATGCGCATTTAATTGCGTCCTTTTCCGGTTCTGGGGCTGTATCAAGGCGCTCCGGCTAAGCACTCCAGCCGACCGCAGGACGAGCCCCGACGCAGGTCGTCGAGACGACGCATGAGGCAGGTTAACGTATGCTAGACCCAACCCCAATGACCCAACCAATCAAGACCGACGTCCTCATCATCGGCGCGGGGCCGTGCGGCCTGTTCGCGGTGTTCGAGCTCGGCCTGCTCGATATGAAGACGCATCTTATCGACATTCTCGACAAGATCGGCGGCCAGTGCGCCGAGCTCTATCCGGAAAAGCCGATCTACGACATTCCCGGCATTCCAATGTGCACCGCGCAGGGCTTGGTCGACGACCTGATGAAGCAGATCAAGCCGTTCAATCCGCAATTCCATTTGCAGGAGATGGTCGAGACCATCGAGAAGATCGGCGATCCGCTATTCCGGGTGACCACCGACCAGGGCAAGGTGTTTGAGTGCAAGGTGGTGGTGATCGCGGCTGGCGGCGGCTCGTTCCAGCCGAAGCGTCCGCCGATCCAGGGCATCGAGGCTTATGAGGGCACGTCGGTCCACTATGCCGTGCGCAAGATGGAGCAGTTCCGTGGCAAGCGCATCCTGATCGTCGGCGGCGGCGACTCGGCGCTCGACTGGACGCTCAATCTCGCTCCGATTGCGAGTCACCTCACGCTCCTGCACCGGCGCGACCAGTTCCGCGCGGCACCCGACAGCGTCAACAAGATGATGGCGCTGGTGGGTGAGGGGAAGATCGATTTCGTGCTCGGTCAGGTGACGAAGCTCGAAGGCGACAACGGCCAGGTCTCCAAGGCGATCGTTAAGCGCAATGACGGCTCGAATTTCGAGATCGCTTGCGATGCGCTGCTGCCGTTCTTCGGGCTCACCATGAAGCTCGGTCCGGTGTCGAACTGGGGCATCGCGCTCAAGGACAACGAATACATCCCGGTGAACACCGAGAACTTCGAGACCAGCGTGCCCGGCATCTTCGCCATCGGCGACATCAACTGGTATCCCGGCAAGATGAAGCTGATCCTGTCCGGCTTCCATGAGGGCGCGCTGATGTCGCAGAAGGCGCATCGCTACGTCTATCCGGACAAGAAGCTGACCTTCCAGTACACGACCTCGTCGACCAGCCTGCAGAAGAAGCTCGGCGTGGCGTAACGCTAATCGAGCAGGTTACGCTTCGCCTGAAGTCCTTGCGGCCGACCGCGCGTCACCGGATCGGTTGCGCAGGCCCCGGCAGCGGGAACGGTTCGCCGCGCACCTTCGGCTCCGGGCCGCCGATGCCAAGCACTTCGCGCATCGCCGGGATCGCCGCATCGGCCATCGCGGCGTGGCCTTCGGCGGTCGGATGGATCGCGCCGCCATAGACCGCAGACAGCACGCCCCAGATTGCATCATGGATGCTGGCGGGCGTGAGCATGCTGGAAAGTCCCTGCGGGTAGGTCATGGCGGTGAAATAGCTGTCGTTCGCCGTGCGCACCCAGCGCGCCCGCGGCGAATAGGGCCGGTATTCGCTCGCCTGCCGGCCGCAGGCCAGCGGATCGTTGGCGGAGCGGGCGGGATCGGTGCGGAACGTCTCGCCGGCCATTCCGAAACAGGCGCGGTCGAATTCGGGATCCTGCTCGGAGCGCGCGCAGACGCCGTGCTCCGCGAATGCCGCCTGATGAGCGTCCACGAAGGTCATGCGATCGGTCCTGGGATCTTGGCAGAGCTTGCCGCCGCAATTGGCGATCGCCTTGATCTTCGGCAGGAACTCGCGCGAGACGAATTCGACCACCCGCCGCAGCCGCTGCGGATCGGCGCCAAAGGCCGGGTGCACATCGAAGCCGTTGCGCCCGCCCGGGCAGGACGTGCCGGGCGCGGCCAGTGCCGGATGCCCGTAAGACACGAACACGACCCGCGCGAGATCGCCGCCGACCAACGGCTTGAGTGCGGCGCGGAGCTTCAGGAAGTCGTTGGGCAGGTCGCGGTCGAGGATGGCCTGCGAATCCGCGACGCTGGCGATGTGGCCGCTGCGGCCGAACAACAGCCGCTCGGTGCGCGCCTCGATGATGACATCGGCTACCAGCCCGGCGAACTTGATGTCGTTGGCGCCGATGGTGAGCAGCACCAGGTCGAGGCGGCGATCCGCGCGATGCTTGCGCGCCAGCGCGAGCGCCTCGGTGAGCGCCGCGATCTGCGCGCGCGAGGTCGACGAGCAGGCGGTGTTGGTGCCTGGGCTCGGGCATTCGGCGATACGCTGCGAGCCGAGGAATCCGGCGCCGATCGTGGCGCCCGAGCAGGCGAGCGGAATGAAGGTGACGGCAATCCGCGGATTCTCGATCGCGAGGCCGAGCGCGGCACGCATTTGGTAGCCGTAGAGCGAGCGGTGGCATGGACCGCTGTGCCAGCGCGCACTCTGGCGTGCCCAGGCGTCGGCATGAGGGTCCGATCCCTCATGCACGCAGGAACGGTTGCCGTTGTAGCCGGCGCGTCCAGGCCGGTAGTACTCGCTGGTTTCAATGCCGAGGAAGCGGCGGAAGCAGAAGCCTTCGTCGGAGAGGTGCACCGGCCGGTCGGGATTGCCTTCGCCGGCGGCGATCGAGTCGCCGACCCCGGCGATCAGCACGTCGCGGACTTGGATCTCGGTCACGATGCGCTGGGCGGTGCCGTCTGGCAGCTCGATGTCGACCGCTGCGATGGTGGGCCGGCCTTGCACGACACGCAGCCGCATCTCCTCATCGCATGACACGGTCGACTGCCGCGGCTCGCTCGCGCCGTCTTCGAACGTCCAGGTGCAACTGACCGCGTCCGGCGGCACCGATGCAAGCACCACCCCGATGCGATGATCAGCGGGCGACAGGTAGACTTCGCGCCTGCCGTCGCGGTCGCAGAATTCCATCAGCCGGCCGGCCCGATCGACGCATAGGCGCTCGACCATGTCGCGTGCCCAACCACGTCCATCGCTCTCGACCGCAAGCCGCCGCTCGGAGCCAAGGACGCCGTCGTTCCGCCAAGACGCGACGTGGCGCTGGAAATCGGATTCGCTGCGGAACAGGCGAAACCGGTTCTTGACCTCCCACTCGATGCGGGGCATCGCGGCGGGCGTTTGCGCGTGCGCGAACGAATCCGGGATGAGCGGCAGCAGAAGCACGGTCAGCAAAAGGGCGGCGAGACGCATGGGCGCGGTGCGGGCGATATGTGGAATGGGGCGCAATCGATAGCACGGATCGTGCGGCGGAAATGTGAGGCGGTGCCGCACCTCGGACCTCGGTCCGTTCGGCGTCGAAATGCCTCGAAAAATGCCGGTCGGGCGCGGCCGATCTATGCTCAGACCCGCTCTCCATGGCAGAACCTCGCCAGCGAAACAGGCACGCAGAGAAACGATTTGCCTTTTCAAGGGCGTCAAATCGCGCTGAATCAGAAAAAGATTCTATGGCGCCTCAAACCGCAGCGAGCGCGCCATGCCCAGCGCAAGCACCCGTCAGCACTATTCCGGACGCCGATCACGCGATCGTGGCGCACCGAGAACTGGGTCGCCGTGGCTTTCAGTTTGGGGCTGATCACGCAAGCGGCGACGAGGTCCCTATTTCTACGCCGTGCCGCTCCGACAGCGCTTGAACCTGAATCTTAATACGCTTCAAGAGTTCGCGTGCTTCCGCAACGTTGCCCGAGAGAATCAGTGCACGCGAGGCCAACTCGCATCTTGTTTCATGATCAGCCCCAATTTGCGCGCTTGGATTGGCCGCAACTCGACGGAAGCATATGGTACCGGCGCGGCCATCGACATTGTTGATAACAAATTGATTGTATTGGAGAATTCGCGAATTGTCTGCGAAAATGCGTTGACAATATGCGACCATGTATCGCTGAAACCGCCAACGTGGCTGCCTATTTCTCCCCGCATGCAAAGGTCTGCCATTATCCTAATCGGTGTTCTGCTTATAGCCGTGGCCGCTGTACTGATTTACGTCGCGCGGCCATCGGAAAATGCGCAACAATTCGCGCAGCGCAAATGCACGGAAAGCCCTCCGTCAGGAATCACACTCGAGAAATGCGTTGAAGGGTACGTTCTCCAGCATCGCGCTGGGCGGCGAGACTAACGAAACATGCGGTCAAACACGGAAATCGTATATCCGATCTAACGGATTCACTGGCACGTCCTCCGGCAAGTCGGTGAACGACGCTTCGCTACTAAGCAGTCGGCGCTGCTCCGGGGTCGGAGCAGCGCCGATCATGTTACGTTCTCAGGCCGGATAGCCCCGCGTCAGAAACCGACGCACCTCACGGCTTGGACGACCCTCGGGCATAAACTACGACAGCCGCAAAACCGCTTCCTCGTATTTCCCCGAGCCCATGCCGGTATCGGCGAAGATGCCGTGGTCGGCGATCCACTTGAAGGTCTCGTCGTAGACTTCCTTGGTGTAGGGTTCGAACACCAATCGCTCGCCCGGGCCCCAGCGCCGCGTGTCCATTCGGGCGTGATAGCGATCCGGGAACTCGTTCTTGTAATAATGAGTGTAAAGCTCCGGTCGCAGGTCGATGTCCCGCTGCGCGCGGCGCAGCGCGCGGAAGAACTTGCGCACGTCCTCCGGATCGGGGTCGCCCTTGAGCGAGGTCGCGATCATGAACGTGCAGTCGATGACCTTCCGGAAGCCGAGCTGCTCGGCGAAGTAGTAGGGGCCTGAGAACAGTGTCGATGCTCGCGCGTGGCCGTCGAGCAACTGGTCGAGGCGGTGGAACAGCATGCCGTCGGCGAAGGTGAGGTTGATCTTGTCGACCGGCATGTATTGCTCGAGCGCCTGGATGGTCGAGTAGTGGCTGCCGGACTGGTAGCCGACCGCGATCGGCACGCCGGCGAGATCCTCCGGCTTCTGCACGGGCGAATCCTTCGGCACGAACACGCCGGCCGGCGCGACCGAATAGACATCACCATAGAGACGGCCCTTGCCCTTCGAGGCGGCGACGCCAACGGTCCAGTGGCAGGCGCAGCTCACGTCCGATGAGCGGCCCTTCTCGATCGCCTGCATGGCGCCGACCTTGTCGCCCTTGTAATGGTGCGCGCCATCGGTCGAGCGGATGTTTTCCTGAAACAGGTAATCGAGCCCTTCATCTCTGAAGTAGCCCTTCTCCTCCGCCACCCATTCCTGCAGGCGGAAGTGTGGTTCGATGATGAATTTATCCTTGGCCATGCTTCTCTCCTTTGCTTGCTTCGATATTGGCGCTTCTTTCGTTCGTCATGCCTGCCCGGCCATGACGATGTGGAACAGTCCGCGCTGGCGGTCATTCAGGGGACCTCAGCAGCAATCGGGCTCGGCGCTGCGCCGCATAGCCGTTCGAAGAACGGCGTCGCTTCGCTCGCCTATGTCGCGGTGCTCCGCGATGCGGCGGGCGGCGATCATCTTCACGTGGTCATCCATCAGACGGCGGGCAGCGGCCGGATCGCGCATTTCGATGAGTGCGGCGAGTTCCTTGTGGACGTCGAGCACGTGACGGGCGACGCGTGGCGTCAGCGTCGGATTCCTTGACGGCCATGACACGTGTTGCAGTGAGATGAGCTGCACCACCAGCGCGCGGTTGTGTGAGGCTTCCGCCACTGCGAGATGGAAGTCGTGACTCGAGCGGGTGAAGGCCGGCACGTCGTCGAGTTTGCGCTCGGCGTCGGCGAGAAGCTCGCGCAGCCGGGCGTGGTCCTCGGCTGTGGCGTTGATGGCGGCGAGCTCGGCGGCATGGCATTCGATGGCGCGTTGCGCGTCCATGATCTCGGCGGCGCTGACACCCGCCAGATCGAGCTGCACGGCGAGCGCCTCCGCAAACAGCCGCGCATTGCCCTTGGCGATGCGTGCGCCGCCGCCGGAGCCGACCTTGATCTCGACGATGCCCTGGGCCTCCAGCGTGCGCAGCGCATCGCGCGCGACGATGCGGCTCACGCCGAAACGTTGTGCGAGGTCCTTCTCGGTGCCGAGGAAGTCGCCTGGCCGCAGCTCCTTGGCGAACAGGGCGTCGCGCACCTGGGAGACGATCTGCGTGGAAAGGGTGGGGCTGCGGAACGCGACAATGTTGCGCCCGAACGGCTTGCGCTCGCTGGCTTTGGTTGCCGGTTGAGACCGCATGGCTGCCTGCTACCCTTCAAACGGAAAGATATCAAAGATGATATCTTTAACCCCGGGCGCGAGCAAGGGTCGAATTCGATCGACCTCATTCCCGGGACACCGCCCGAAGCGCCGGCCGGCAATCCATGTCTCCGGTCTGTGGTTATGGATTCCGGGCTCCTCGCTTCGTTCGGCACCGGAAGACAACTGCGCTGTGCCAGCGCGCGCGGCTGACAGCGCGATGATGCCAGTGCCGGCGCCGACATCGACGGCGCTGGGTAGCCGGCGGGTCAAGCGGTATGGGCTGTCGCAGTTAAGCGCGGCGTGATGGCGCCGCAGATGCGGCTTGCGAGATGGCGATCAACACGGGCAGAGCATGACGCCGAAAGTGGAGCCGGTTTCGGAAAAGTAATGCCCTCGAGTTCGACCCGAGGGATCATGCCTCAATCAAAAAGTTAGTCTCCCGATTCCGGAGTTCGTACCGTTTCGCGGCGGCCTCTTATGTGAACGTCGGAATCAAAGAACACGAGCAACTCTTTGAATCGAGCGTGGCTCTGCATCTCGTGTGGCTCTGCTTCAGAACTCCGCATGTCGGACTCGCCGCGAGAATGCTGCGGACTTCTGAACCGCCACACGAGATAGCGTGATTGCGAGATAACGTGATTGCGCGTCGGCCTCGCAATCACGTTTCAGACAGAAAGAAAGCCCCGGGTCCGGGACCCGAGGCTTTCCATTCCAACCCCCCGAAGAAACTTCGGTCGCGCCAACCCTATGCAGCTCGGCTCCCAAGTCAATTTCTGAATTGCGGAAATTGATTGACCAGACGTAATTGGCTGGGGTGTGTGACTTTCAAGTCACGCATCATGCGCAATTCGTCAGAAATTGGGCTCAAACGGCGGTATTACCGGACCAGATCCCGAAATCGATTTGCGTTCGGCGCTGAATCGACGCGAAGCGCGCTTCTGTGACTCGCTTCTGTGATTCGTTTGTGACGCGCTTCTGTGACGCTTCCAAAATTCGCCGGTGGCTTGCTGGCTCAGCCAGATGATGTGCTGCCTGTCCGGCGCATCCAAGGGACCAGAAGCAACACCAGCGTTGCGAGCCACGCCATGCGTGCACCGTAGCGGTCGTTCGGATTGGACAGTGCCCCGCACACGGCGGCATTGGCGAGGATCGCGAGCGCGACGACCACCGCGAACTCGCCGAGGCCGGCATATTGGCGTCGCCAGGCGGCGAGTGCGATGACGATGACGAGCGCCAGCATCGAGCCCAAGGCCACGGGGACATGCAGGCGATTGAGCGCGGCGAAGTTGAGATCACCTTGCTGCTGGCGTGCGGCCTTCATCGCGGGCGCCGACTGCGGCGCAAAGGTTTCGAGGATCCAGACGGTGTGCCAGATCTCGGTGTGCACGCCATAGCCGCTAGCGACGCGCACGAGCTGTTCGGCGGTGGCGGCGATCGCGGCCCTGATCTGCGCGCCCGGATAGTCGGTGAGGCTTTCGCGCACGACGATGCTCATCTCTTCGCCCACCCCTTCGAACCGCCCGAGCTCGTTGAAGAGGTCGCTGCCCCAAAAGAAGTAGTCGGAATTGTCCGGGAGCTTGTCGCGATTGGCGCAGAGCTTCGGCAGGCGCGCATCCGGACAGTGCTCGGCGAGGTAGCGCGTAACGATGCCGGCCTGCAGCATGCGGCCGAACGGGATCGCGCTGCCGCCCGGCGTCCAGGCAAGGCGGCCGGCGACGGCATAATTGGCGGCGAAAAGGAGCGCGATGCTGAGCGCGACCGCGAAGCCGCCGCGCGCCACTCCGGCAAATGGGACCACGTCGCGCCGGAGGAGCGCCATGACCAGGCCGGCAACGAGCAATGCGAGCAGCACGGCCAGCGTTGCGGTATGAGTTGCGGCCGAAAACGCGAGCAGGGCGATCAGCACCCAGCGCTCCCAGCGCGCGAGTGTGTCGCTGCGTAACGCCAGGAGATACAGCGCCAACACCGAGACGCCCGCGAAGATGTCGGTCAGCAGTGTGCTCGCGAGCCAGGACACGCTGGTGGCGGCCGCGAGCACCGCGGCGGTAACGAGGAGCGTCAGCGGCGTCGCGAGCGCCTGCGCCCGCAGCGTCAGCCAGAGCACCCACACGGTCACCAGCGCCTGCACCGCCACCGCCGGCCAGAAGTCCGGCCACGCCGTGAGCACGAGATAGAGGCCGTAGACGGTCGAGCGGCTTTCCTCGAGATGGCCCTCGTACCAGCGCGCGAGATAGCCGCCGGTGTCGTATTGCAGGAGCGGGAAGCCGTTCCACAGCGCGGGGCCGAGCAGCATCAGCGCG
>WHTP01000221.1 GCA_009377695.1 Hyphomicrobiales bacterium
ATCGATGTGTTTTGCTACCGCCCTGGATAAGGCGTTCGAGAAAATCGATTGCATGATCGCGATCCTCAGCTGCCAAGCAAAGAATCGCCTTTATGAATCAACTCAACGCCTTATCCAACCGCGTCGAGTACTATGGGTTCGGCCCCACCTCCGCGGGCAAGGCGGGATCATGCTCATCTGCCGCTCATGGTCTTGCGCGCGGCGGCGATAACCTCCGGCGGCGCGGCAAACGTGCGCTCCAGCATCCGCGTCATGTCCTCGCCTCGCGTCAGGTCGACGTGAAGATTGCGGCGCTCGACCTCGGCGCGGAAGGCGTCGTCGCGCACCGTGGCTTCCAGGGCAGCGCGCAGCGCCTTGACGCGCTCCGCCGGCACGCCCGGCGGCGCCAGCACCGGGCGATCCATGCTTTGCGGAACCATCAGGAGCTCGAGCTGGCGGCGGGTCGCATCGTCGCGCACGAATTCCATGACGGTCGGAGACTCGGGAAACAGTGCGCTGCGCTTCTCCGCGATGAGAATAGGCACATTGATCTTGCGCTCGGTCAGCCAGTCGGGACGCGTCGCCCGGATCACGGTGAGCTGCCCGCCGCAGCGGCCGTCGACCTCGCCGCGCTCCATTGCAAGGTAGATGTCGGTACCGGACTTGTAGCCGCCGATCACCTTCATCTTGGTGCCGAACAGCTTGTTCAGCATCGCCGGATAAGCGTCCATTTGCGAGCCAACGCCGGATGACCCAACGGTCGTCTCCTTATTCAGGAGATCGCTCCAGGTCTTCACCGGCGAGCTTCGCCAGGTGATGCACATGCCGTCGGCGCGGTCGAGCGCGCCCAGCCAGTTGAACTTCAGGGTCTCAAAACGGACGCCCTTCCCGCCCCACAGCGGCGTCATCGGGATGGTTGAGTGGACGATGCCAATGGTCGTGCCGTCCTGCGGCGCTTGCGCATAAAGGTAGTTCGTCGCGGTGAGCCCGCCAGCGCCCGGCATGCTTTGGACGATGAAGGCCGGATGACCCGCGATGTGGCGGCCGAGGTGCTCCGCCAGCACGCGGGCATATTCCGCATAGCCACCCGCGACTCCAGTGGAGATGACGATGCGGATGGTCTTGCCCTTGTAGAACGGCGCATCCTGCGCGGATGCCCCGCCGGATAATGATGCCAGGAGGATGCCGACGAGCAGCCCGGCAGGCCGGAGCATCGCCTTATCTCTCGGGCGCGGTTGTCGCCTCGAAATGCTGCGCCGAGTTGATGTCGAAGCGCTGGGCTGACACGTCTGTGCGTCCGCTCTTTTCCGCCTTCTCGGAGGAGAACGCCGCGACCTGCAGAATCTCAAGATCCTCGTCGCCGACATTCTCGAACCAATAGCGTGAGTAACGCGGGGTGATCGTACCCTCCATCGGCCCAAACTCGCCGATCGCCATATCGCCGGGGCCGTAGAAGCGCACGCGGCCTTTCAGCACCATCCAGAAGCTCGCAATGTTGGTGTGGTAGTGAAGATTGTTCTCGCCGCCATTCTTCTTCACCACCTGCACGACCCCGCGCACGATGTCTTTGCGGCCGAGCGCGACCATGCCCTTACCGGCATTGACGCCGTCGGGTTTGGCGTAGCTGAAGGTCGTCCAGTTCTGTTCGGCAATGCGATGCCGTTCCTGCAGTTCGGCGTCTTTGGTTTGTTCGATGCCCGACATTGTTTCCTCCGTATTTGGTGTGATGATTAGTGGCGCTCCCTCACAGCTAGCATCGTATAGTCGGGGTCGGACAGGAAGTGCTCCGCGATCGGGCACTGCTGTTTAAGAAGATCGAGGCGGGCCTGGCCTTCGGCGCCACGTCCGACCGGCGGCGTGTTCATGACTGGATTGCGGTCGATCAGCTCGTCGACGTCGTTCTTGAATGCCTGCATGTCCTCGACCGTGAAGCCGATGTGGTCCATCCCGGTCGGCAGGATGCTCTGGCCGAGATAGTTCTTGATGCGCCAGGGCATGACCACCAGCGTGACCTTGCCGTCCGAGAGATAGTGGTTGGGATCGCCGGCGCCGGCGTTCTGCTCGGCGAGCTCAAACACATCAACATAGAACCGCGCCATCTCGTCCGGCCGCATGGTGCGCATTGCGACGTGGGTGATGCAGCGCGGCTGCTGCACGCCGGTGTTCTGCACATAGGCGGCGTGACGGTTTTTCATGTCCTTCTGCGAAATGTCGAACACGTTGCCATCCGGGTCGTTGGCGGTGATTCCAGCGAACGGGCGCGTCGAGGGACGCTGCACCCAGTCGGCCTCCGGATATTTCGTGCGCATGCGATCGAACGCGGTCTCGACGTCCTCCACCTGGATGCCGAAATGGTCGAGGCCGGCCGTCCGGCCTTCCGCGGATTGATGTTGAGGCCGACATAGCCGTCGCCGACCGTGAGCGCCGACTTCGGCGAGGTCTTGGACTGGTACATCCCAAACGCCGCTTCGTAGAATTTGGTGATGAGCGCGTATTTCTCGCTCACGATGGCCACATGATTGATCTTGGCGAACATGCCCCCTCCTCTCGCGCTCTATTTTCCGGCCATCATCGTTTTTGCGGCCGACACCACATCAGGCGGCATGGCATAAGCCGCCGCCAGCGTGCTCGTAACCTCCTCGCCGTGAACCCAATCCAGCGTGAGGCGCCGCTTCTTGATATCCGCCAGGAATGCCGGATCGGCCATGGTTGCATTGAAGGCGTCGCGCAGCACCTTGACCCGCTCAGCCGGGACGCCCGGCGGCGCCAACACCGGCCGATCGAGATCCTGCGACACGATCAGCAGCCTGATCTGCTGGCGGGTCGGCTCGTCTTTTGCGAGTTCGAGCAGTGTCGGTGCGTGGGGAAAAAGCGGCGTGCGGCGCTCACTGACCACGATCGGCACTCTGATTTTCTTCTCGGTCAGCCATTGCGGGCGCAGCGAGCCGATCGACGTGAGCTGCGGGCCGCAGCGTCCGTGAATCTCCTCGCGTTCCATCGCATGGAAGATCGAGGCGCCGTCCTTGTAGCCACCGATCACCTTTATCTTCGTGCCGAACAGCTTGTTCATCACGACGGGATAAAGCTCCATCTGCGACCCGACGCCGGACGAGCCGACCATGAACTCCTTGTCGAGCATATCGGCCCAGGTCTTGATCGGCGACGTGTGCCAGGAGGTACACGGACCGTCGGAGCGATCCATGCTGCCGAGCCAGTGGATCTTCAGCGCATCGAACCGCGCGCCCGACATGCCGAACAGCGGCGCCAGCGGCACCGTGGAGTGGATCAGGCCGATGGTGGTGCCGTCCTGCGGTGCCTGCGTGTACAGATAATTGGTGGCGAGCAGCCC
>WHTP01000155.1 GCA_009377695.1 Hyphomicrobiales bacterium
ATCGATGTGTTTTGCTACCGCCCTGGATAAGGCGTTCGAGAAAATCGATTGCATGATCGCGATCCTCAGCTGCCAAGCAAAGAATCGCCTTTATGAATCAACTCAACGCCTTATCCAACCGCGTCGAGTACTATGGGTTCGTGCCACTATTCGGCGGGCGAATCGGGAGGCTGCTCGATCCGCTGTAGGATTTCAGCGAGCTGTACGGCGAGGTTGACGCCCTCGCGAATCTGCTTGGCGCGATGTTCGTCGGTCTTGTCGCTGCGCAGGCGATTGAGCTCGCTGAGCAACAGTTCGAGGTTCTCGGCGACCAGTCGATGTCTGAGTTCGGGATCCATGCGCGAGCGCGCAAGATCGTCGTCGGTCACCAGTGCAATCTGGCGCATCTGCATATCCGGCCTGCTTATCCAGGCCGAAACCTAAATGCACGTGCATTACGGATCGGTTAGGGCGCGCCGTTTGTTGGCAAGAGGGTTGCCATATCGTTACCGAGACCCAGCCGCAAGCCATTCGCGTCGCGCGCTTGCTGCCAAGTGGGTCGCGAATGTCAAATCCACTCCACTAGTCTAGCCCGCCTCGCTTGACAGTCGCAGCACGCCGGTGGTCTTAGGGCGCAAATTCGCGAGGGGGATCAACATGTCGGTCGCGTATGTGTTTCCGGGGCAGGGCAGCCAGGCGGTCGGCATGGGCCAGGCCCTGGCGGAGGCTTTTCCGGTAGCGCGGCGCCTCTTCGACGAGGTCGACGAGGCGCTCGGAGACAGGCTCAGCGCGGTGATGTGGGAGGGGCCGGCCGACGCTTTGACCCTCACCGAGAATACGCAGCCCGCCCTGGTCGCCGTGTCGCTTGCGGCAATGCGCGTTCTCGAATCCGAGGCCGGCGTCGATCTTGGGCGCGACGCGAAATTCGTCGCGGGTCATTCGGTCGGCGAATACGCGGCGCTGGCGGCGGCCAGGTCCCTGACGATTGCCGATGCGGTTCGCCTCGTTCGCATCCGCGGCCGTGCGATGCAGCGGGCAGTGCCGGTGGGCATGGGCGCGATGGCCGCATTGCTTGGGGTCGATTTCGAGCAGGCGGCGGCGATCTCCGCCGAAGCCGCGCAAGGCGAGCTTGTTCAAGCGGCCAACGATAACGGCGGCGGACAGGTCGTGGTGTCCGGTCACAAGGCAGCGGTCGAGCGGGCGGTCGAAATCGCCAAGGCGAAGGGTGTGCGGCGCGCGATGCTCTTGCCGGTATCCGCCCCGTTTCATTCTGCGCTGATGCAGCCCGCGGCCGAAATCATGGCGGTGGCGCTCGGCGAGGTCACAATCAAGCCGCCGGTCGTTCCTCTTGTCGCCAATGTGACGGCCGCCCCGGTGACCGAGCCTGCGCAGATCATGCGCGGCCTGGTCGAGCAGGTGACCGGCACGGTGCGCTGGCGCGAGTCCGTCGCCTTCATGGCAGCGGCCGGGGTCTCGCATTTCTATGAAGTCGGGTCCGGCAAGATTCTGTCGGCGCTTGTCAAGCGTATCGCCGACGGTGCGAGCGGCGTGTCGATCGGCACGCCCGACGATGTTGCCGCGTATAAGACGGCGCGCGGCTGACGCATTTTCATTCTCACGCGAGGAGAGCGTTCATGTTCGATCTCACCGGCAAGACCGCGCTCGTGACCGGAGCGACCGGCGGCATCGGCGGCGCCATCGCACGCGCGCTGCATCAGCAGGGCGCCACCGTCGCTCTTTCGGGCACGCGCACGGATGCGCTCGATGCACTCGCGGGGGATTTCAAGGAGCGCGTCCACGTGCTGCCGTGCAACCTCGCCGACGGCGGCGCGGTTGACGCCCTGGTGCCGCAGGCGGAAGCAGCAATGGGTAAACTCGACATCCTGGTCGCCAACGCGGGCATCACGCGCGACAACCTGTTTGTGCAGTTGAGCGACGAAGCCTGGGATGAGGTGATCGCGATCAACCTGACGTCGACGTTCCGGCTGACGCGTGCCGCCATTAAAGGAATGATGCGCCGCCGCACGGGCCGTATCATCGCGATCACGTCGGTGGTTGGCGTCACGGGCAATGCCGGGCAGGGGAATTACACCGCGGCCAAGGCCGGCATGATCGGCATGATCAAATCGATCGCCCAGGAATACGCGAAGCGCGGCGTCACTGCGAACTGCATCGCACCCGGGTTCATCGCGACGGCGATGACCCACAAGCTTAATGAGAAACAGCGCGAGGCGATTCTCGCACGGGTGCCGGCCGGCCGGCTTGGGGAGGGCGCCGATGTGGCGGCTGCCGCCGTCTTCCTAGCTTCCGATGAGGCCGCCTATATGACGGGACAGACGCTGCATGTGAACGGCGGAATGGCAATGATTTAAAGGCTGTTAGGAGCCTAACACCCATGCTGGTCAAGGCCGGGGAAGTATGGTAACCGGACCCAAGTTAGCCGGGGTATGCTGACGGGGCCTCATGGGTATTTGCACGGTTCGCTCGCGACCGTTATCAGGTCTTTCACTACGCCCCGGTCGGCTGTTCGCAATGGCTCTTAGGAGTCGCCCGAATGAGGCGTCGACCAAAACGAGCCAATCGAGATGGACAAGAGGTTTGAGCGATGAGTGACATTGGCGAGCGGGTGAAGAAGATCGTTGTGGAGCACCTGGGCGTTGAAGCCGACAAGGTGACCGACAATGCCAGCTTTATCGACGACCTCGGTGCCGATAGTCTCGACACCGTCGAACTCGTCATGGCATTTGAAGAAGAATTTGGTTGTGAAATACCGGACGATGCGGCCGAAACCATCCTCACGGTGGGCGATGCCGTGAAGTTCCTCGAAAAGAACGCCAAAAGCTGACCCTCCCGCTTTCGCCACGCAGCAACGAAAATCGCTCCTCATCGTTATCGTCTGGCGCGCAAATGGCGTCAGGGGGCTATAGTTGCGGCTGGTTGCCCGAGGAACTCTAATGAGGCGTGTCGTCGTCACAGGGCTTGGAATGGTGACGCCACTGGCGTGCGGCGTCGAGGCGACGTGGCAGCGTCTCCTCGATGGCAAGAGCGGCGCCCGACGCATAGAGACCTTCGACGTCTCCGATCTCGCCGCCAAGGTCGCCTGCCAGGTCCCGCGTGGCGACGGCTCTGACGGCAGCTTCAATGCCGATCAGTGGATGGAGCCGAAGGAACAGCGCAAGGTCGACGACTTCATCATCTTCGCGATGAGCGCCGCAACGCAAGCGCTTGCGGACGCCGGCTGGAAGCCCGAGAGCCGGGACGATCAGAATGAGACCGGCGTGTTGATCGGCTCCGGCATCGGCGGACTCAGCGGGATTGCCGAGACCTCAATCACGTTGAAGGAACGAGGACCGCGGCGCGTCTCTCCCTTCTTCATTCCCGGCCGCCTGATCAATCTGGCGTCCGGCTATGTCTCGATTGCGCACGGGCTACGCGGCCCGAACCATGCCGTAGTGACCGCGTGCTCGAGCGGCGCGCATGCGATCGGCGACGCATCGCGGATGATCGCGCTCGGCGACGCGGAGGTCATGGTGGCCGGCGGCGCCGAGTCGCCGATCTCGCGGATCGGCGTGGCTGGCTTCATCGCCTGCCGCGCGCTCTCCACCGGCTTCAACGACGCGCCGGAGCGCGCATCGCGACCGTACGATCGCGATCGCGATGGCTTCGTGATGGGCGAAGGCGCCGGCATGGTCGTGCTCGAATCCCTCGAACATGCCGAGCGCCGCGGCGCGAGGATCTACGCCGAAGTCATCGGCTACGGGTTGTCCGGCGACGCCCATCACATTACGGCACCGGCGGAAGATGGCGACGGTGCGTGGCGCTGCATGAAGGCGGCCATCGCCCGGGCCGGTATCTCGGCCGCGGAGATCGATTACATCAACGCGCACGGCACCTCGACGCCGCTCGGCGACGAAATCGAGTTGGGCGCGGTGCAGCGGCTCGTTGGCAATGATGCCGCGCATATCAGCATGTCGTCGACCAAGTCCTCGATCGGGCATCTGTTGGGCGCGGCGGGCGCGGTGGAGGCGATCTTCTCGATCCTTGCGATACGCGACGGCATCGCACCGCCGACCATCAACCTGGATAATCCGTCGGTGGAGACGGCGATCGATCTCGTGCCGCACCGTTCGAAAAAGCGGAAGATCGATCTTGTGCTATCGAATTCGTTCGGTTTTGGCGGGACCAATGCATCGTTGGTCTTGCGGCGCCTGAACAGTTGACCCCACGTGTGGCGGTTCAGAAGTCCGCATCATTCTCGCGGCGAGTCCGGCATGCGGACTTCTGAACCACCACACCAGCGGTCCCCGCTTTTGCCATATTCGGTCCTCACGTGAGTTTTGGAGGCGGTTCGCCGCGCGGAATTTTGCTGGCACGTCGGTCAAAAGCCTGCGAGCATCGGCGCGAAGTTCGTGTCAGAGTATGCTGCGGCGTATCACGAACTTCGGAAACGTGGCACTAGCTGCGCGGTAGCGTTGGGGCGTGAGGAATTGACAGTGGATTCGCGAACGCCTCCGGGTAGCGGTGATGGGAGCGGGCCGGTGCGTCCGCGTGTGGCCGCGCCGCCACGTCCAACGACTGCGGGCCCTACACCGAATCCACCGAGCCGGAGATTTCCTTCTTCAACGTCGTATCCGCCGCTCAGCGACAAGGCGCGAACCCCGACATCAAGACCGCCGCCCGTAACACCCGGGCAGCAGCGACCTGGCGCGCCCGACGCAAGTGCGACGCGGGGTGCGCCATCGCGCATTCCCGCGGCACTGCCTCCTGCTTCGCCGCCGCCGAGCGCAGCACCTCGCCAGCCGATCAATCGCATCTACAACCGGCAAGCTCCAGGCTTATCGTCGCAGTCCCTGGGCAATCCCAGTGGGGCGCCGCCGGCCGAGCCACCCATGATGACCGAGCCGGCAAACGTCTTCGGGAACTTGCCGGCAGCCGGGCGGATTGGTTTCGGCGGAGCCGGTGCGACGCGACCGGTCCTTGACGATGGGGCGCCTTATCCGCCCATATCCGGACGATCGGCACAAAGATTCGGCAATCCGAATATGGACAGACGGATTACGCCGCGCAGTCCGCGCGCAGCTCTCGAACCGGAACACGTCCCGGTACCGACCCACCGGTCGAAGCGTGCCCGCAATCCGCTTGTGATCGCCGGCAACGCGATCTTCACGCTGCTGGTCTTGCTGGTGCTCGGCGGCGGTGCTGCGGTCGTGTTCGGCAAATTGCGGTTCGAGGCGCCAGGCCCGCTGAAGGAGGATAAAATTGTCAATATTCCTCCACGCGCCGGCCTCGTTGATATCGCTGACATCCTGCAGCGCGAAGGCGTGATGGATGAGCATAGGCTGGTTTTCATCGGCGGAGTCTTCGCGCTGAAGGCACGCTCCGAGTTGAAGTCCGGCGAGTATCTCTTCCCCAAGCGCGTGAGCGTGCGCGACGTCGTCGAGACGATGGTCGAAGGCAAGGTCGTGCAGCACCTTTTGACCATCCCAGAGGGACTGACGTCGGAGCAGATTGCCGCGCGTCTGCTGGACAACCAAATCCTGGTCGGCACCATCAAGAGTACGCCGCGCGAAGGCAGCATGCTGCCCAATAGCTACGCCTTCCGACGCGGCGACACGCGCGAGCAGGCGATCCAACGCATGCAGCAGGCGCAGCAGCAAGTCGTGAAGGAAGCCTGGGAGCGCCGCAGCCGGGATTTGCCGCTGCGCACGCCCGATCAGCTCATTATCCTCGCGTCGATCATCGAGAAGGAAACCGGCAAGCCGGAGGAGCGAACGCGCGTCGCGGCCGTGTTCGCCAACCGACTCCGGCAGAAAATGCGGCTGCAGACCGATCCGACCGTGATCTATGGTCTTGCGCCTGGCAAAGGGACGTTGGGCCGTCCGTTGTCGCGGGCTGATCTGGAACGGCCGACACCGTACAACACCTATATCATCGACGCGCTGCCGCCCGGGCCGATCGCCAATCCGGGTCGCGCATCGATCGAGGCGGCGGCTAATCCTGCGCGCACAAAAGAACTCTATTTCGTCGCTGACGGCACCGGCGGGCACGCGTTTGCCGAGAACTACGATCAGCATCTGCGCAACGTCGCGCGCCTGCGTGCGATCGAACAGGGCGCCAATCCGGAACCGCCGCGCGAGGGCCGGCAGGAGGCGACGCCCACGCCCGGGGCGCCCAAGGCGGCGCCAAAGGCCCGCAAGACCAATCGGGCGAAGAAGAAGCCCCAATAACCGGTGGTGAGCGGACGTGAGCAGGCGTCACCGTCTTGTGACGTGCAACACGCGCCGTTAAGGTCGCGCCACACTCAGCGAAATTTCCTACGCAGGTCGTCGATGGCGCTTTCGAGCATGACTGGATTCGCACGCGGACAGGGCGTGTGCGGTGCGTATACCTGGGCCTGGGAGCTCAAATCGGTCAATGCCAAGGGGCTCGATCTGCGGCTGCGGCTGCCGCCGGGATGGGACGCGGTCGAGGTGCCGGCGCGCACGCGCGCTGCCGAGGTCCTGGCGCGCGGAACGATCTACGGCACCCTGACCGCGAAGCGCGACGGTGTCGGGCCGGTGGTGCGTGTCAACGAGCCGGTGCTCGCAGCGGTACTCGCAACCATCAAGAGTCTTGCCGGCCGCATCGAGGCGGCGCCTCCGCAGCTAGACGGCATCCTGTCGCTCAAGGGCGTGATGGAGGTCGTCGACGAGGACGAGAAGGAAGAGGATCGCCAGGTCGCCGAAGCGGTGGTGCTTGCGGGCTTCCGTGCGACCCTCACCGAGCTTGCCGACATGCGCCGCCGCGAAGGCGCCGCGCTTGGCCAGATCCTGTCGCAACGTCTTGATGAGATCGCAACGCTCACGGCGCGCGCGGAGGTCGTGCCCGGGCGGAAGCCGGAGGCGATCAAGGCGCGGATTGCAGAGCAGATCGAAACCCTGCTTGGTGCATCCGACCGCTTCGATCCCGACCGCTTGCATCAGGAAGCAATCCTGATCGCCAGCAAGGCCGACATCCGCGAGGAGCTCGATCGATTGACATCCCATGTGGCGCAGGGACGGCGGCTGGTTGCCGATGGTGGTGCGGTCGGCCGCCGGCTCGACTTCCTGGCGCAGGAGTTCAATCGCGAGGCCAACACGATCTGCTCGAAGTCCAACGACGTGGAGCTGACCAACATCGGGCTCGAGCTCAAGACCGTCGTGGAGCAATTCCGCGAGCAGGTGCAGAATTTGGAATAGGGGGATGGCGGGGGCTCGCAAACCGAAGCGCAGGAGCAAGGGCAGGATCCGGACGATCGCCCGCCGCGGGCTCATGCTGGTGCTGTCCTCGCCGTCGGGTGCCGGCAAGACGACACTGTCGCGCATGCTCCTGAAGTCGGACCCGTCGGTGGAGCTTTCGGTGTCAGTGACGACGCGACCGCGGCGCGCCAACGAAAAGCACGGCCGCGACTACCGCTTTATCCAGAAGCCGCAATTCGAAAAGATGGTTGAAAAGGGCGAGCTGCTTGAATGGGCGGAAGTGTTCGGCAATTTCTACGGGACGCCGCGCGCGCCGGTCGAACGCGCGCTTGCGGCCGGACGCGACGTCCTGTTCGATATCGATTGGCAGGGAACACAGCAGCTTCGGGAAAAAGCCCGCGGTGAGATGGCAAGCATTTTCGTGCTGCCGCCTTCGATACCGGAGTTGGAGCGGCGCCTGCGGGTGCGCGCTCTCGATGAAGAGCCGGTGATCAAGGGGCGGATGGCAAAGGCGGGAGACGAACTCAGCCACTGGGCTGAGTACGATTACGTCGTCATCAACGACGACATTGGGCGAGCCTTCGAAGAGGTGACACAAATCCTCGCCGCCGAGCGGCTCAAGCGCGAACGGCAGACTGGACTGTCCGCGTTCGTGCGCGGGCTGCAGGCGAAGCTCTGAGCGTTCCCGACTCGGAGTGCTGTCTGCTCCGCTCGTTCCCGATCCCCCGCGGGGAGCGGAAGAAACACAACTCAACCGAACCTTCAGCGCACGCGGCCATGGGTCACGGCGCAGCGGCGAAGGCTCGCGCCAGCTCGACAAAGCCCTCAACCGAGATGTCCTCGGCGCGAGCGGTAGGGTCGATCTGCGCCGCCGCGAGCAGCGGCACGGGATCGCGCCCCAGCGATTTCAGGCTCTGCCGAAGCATCTTTCGCCGTTGCCCGAAGGCGGCTTCGGTCACCTTTTGCAGGGCGACGGACGCGCAGGGCAGCGGCGTGTGGCGCGGAACGAGCTCGATCAGCGACGACGTGACCTTGGGCGGCGGCACGAACGCGGACGGCGCGACGTCGAACAGGATGCGGGCCTCGGTCCGCCAGCCGGCCAGGACCGACAGCCGGCCATACGTCTTCGAGCCCGGTGCAGCCGTGATGCGCTCCGCGACCTCGCGCTGGAACATCAGCACGAGCCGATCGAACCACGGCGGCCATGGCTCTGTGGTGAGCCATCCGACCAGCAGCGCGGTCGCGATATTATAGGGCAGGTTCGCGACGATGCGCGCAGGCGCGCCGTCAAGCCGCGTTTGCGGATCGAAAGCCAGCGCATCGGCGGCGACAACCTCAAGGCGTCCCGGGTAGCGCGCCACGATGTCGGCGAGCGCGGCAATGGCGCGATCGTCGCGTTCGATGGCGACGATGCGCCGGGCACCATTGGCGAGAAGGGCGCGCGTCAGCCCGCCGGGGCCGGGGCCAATTTCGATCACAGTGACGCCATCGAGCGGGCCGGCGGCGCGGGCGATGCGGGCAGTGAGATTGAGGTCGAGCAGGAAATTCTGTCCGAGCGATTTGCGCGCGCGCAAATCGTGCTGCTTGATCACCTCGCGTAGCGGCGGCAGGTCGTCGATCGCGCTCATGCGCCCCTCCTAGAGCGCACCCGGATCAAGCGGCAATCGGACCGTTTGCGATTTTTTGAGTGGCGCATGTCCTTTTCGGAAAGCCGGTTCCCACTTTTCCAGGACATTTTCCAGAACATGCGCTACCCTTTGCCCGCAAGCGGGGAGCGGTAGGGAGGCGGGACAGTTTGCGCACTATGCGCCGAAATCCGCGCGGCGAGTTGGATCGCTGCGATCAGGCTTGACGGATCGGCGCGGCCCGTTCCGGCAATGTCGAACGCCGTGCCGTGGTCGGGAGAGGTGCGGACAAAGGGAAGCCCCAGCGTGACGTTGACAGCGTGCTCGAACGCAAGCGTCTTGATCGGGATCAGCGCCTGATCGTGGTACATCGCGAGCGCGACGTCGTAGGTCGCGCGCGCCGCTTGATGGAACATACTGTCGGCGGCGAGGGGTCCACGTGCATCGATACCCTCGGCAATCAGGCGCTGCACCGCCGGTTCGACGACGGCCAGATCTTCCGCGCCCAGGGTGCCTTGCTCTCCCGCGTGCGGGTTCAGTCCGGCGATCGCAAGCCGTGGCTTCGCGATCCCGAAGCGGAAACGCAGATCGTGCGCCACGATGCGGCCCGTCTCCACAATGAGGTCGGTGGTCAGCTTCGCGACGACGTCCTTCAACGGCAGGTGAATGGTGACCGGCACCACGGCCAGCTCGGGCGACCACAGCAGCATCACCGGCTGCGCGGGGACGCCGGTCGATTCTTCGGCGAGCTTGGCGAGGTATTCCGTGTGTCCCGGCTCGGTGAAGCCGGAACGGTATAGCACGTTCTTTGCGACGGGATTGGTCACCACGGCTGCGGCAACCCCGGAACAGACATCCGCGACGGCGCGGCGGATCGCGCCGAGCGCGGCCGGGGCACTGCTCTCATCAGGCCGGCCGGGTTCGGCCGTCACATCGACGTCGATGTCGACGACCGGCAGAGCGCTGCGGAAGGTTGTCTCGGCAGCGGTCGGCTCCACCACGGAGAGGGCAAGACTGGTGCCGATCTGCCTGGCGCGGCGACGCACGAAGTCGGGATCGGCCAGCAGGTAGAACGGCGGAAGCCCGAGCTCCTGGCGTCGCTGCCAGGCGGCAATTGCGATATCGGGGCCAATTCCCGCGGGGTCGCCGAGCGTCAGCGCAAGGATGTGCGCCATCCGCCTATTTGCCGCGTTCGATCATGGCGTTCTTGCGCAGCCGGCGCAGATACCGCGTCGATTCCCGCTCGAAGCGTTGTGCCATGAGCTTCTCACGGGCCTCGCGGCGGCCGGGCGTATCGGTCTTGGTTTCGTTCTTGGAGCAGATCGCGAACATCTCGACGCCGTGCCTAGTGACTTCGGGCGCAGTCAACTCCCCGAGCGGCACGCTGTCGAGCATTTTGCGCAGCGCATCCGGAAGGTCGGCCGAGGAGCGCGTGACTTGATCACGCACGGCCACGTCGCGCATGGCGCGAACCATGGGGATGCTTTCCCTGCAGCCCTTGAAGGTCTTGCGTAAGCCCTCGGCTTCGCGGCGCCTGACGTCGTAGGTGGATGCCGGTGCTCCGGGCGTCACAAGGAAGAGGATCGGACGAAGCGTATAGTCGTAGCCGACGATGTCGCGTTCTTCGGGCTTCACGGTCGCAAGCGCTGAAGCGATTTCCTTGTCGGAAAGCTGCAACCGCGACTTATAGCGGCCGCGGATCAGTTGCTGCCAGACGATGTCCGCCCTGATCCTCGCCTTCAGTGTGCTGGCGTGGATGCCCTTCTGGGCGAGTGTCTTGGTCAGTTGCTCGCCCGATTGACCCATCCGGCGGGCCATCCCGGAGAAGCTCTTATCGACATCGGCATCGCTGGCCTCAATCCCCCAACGGCGGCCCTCGCGGACTTTCAGGACTTCATCGATGAGCTGATCCAGGACCTCCTGGCGGGGCGTCGGCTTCTGCGTGGTCAGCGCGAGGAACTTGCTGCGCTGCTCGACGTCGATCGCCGTGATGGGGTCGCCGTTGACGAAAACGACGACATGTTGCGCCGCGGCGGTCCCACCCGCAGCCGCGACGATCAGCATCGCCAGAATGTGGACGCGCAAGATCGTGGGGACAGACTTGATTCGGTTTGCCAGCGTCATTGTGTTGTTCCGTCGACTGCTGCCGCCCCTCTTCAAGATCTCCTTCAAGCGAGCCACTACACCATCTCGCCGCGGCCGCAAGCGCATTAGTGCGCGATGCCGCCGGAATTGCCGGGAAGGTTGGAGAGATTGGCCAATCCCTGCCTGGTCGACGTCCCGCCAATCGTCCGCAAGCTGAACTGCAGCATCACAGTGTGATTGTGTGCGTCGGTGGTGTTGTAGCGGTATTCTGTAATGTAATTCAGGGCCAAGATGAGGCAGTCGTCAATATACCCCATGCC
>WHTP01000213.1 GCA_009377695.1 Hyphomicrobiales bacterium
CTAGTGTCCCGATTCCGAAGTTCGTACCATTTCGCAGCGGCCTCTTATACGAACTTCGGAATCGAAGGACACTAGCAACTCTTTGAATCTAGTGTGGCTTTGGTTCAGAAGTCCGCATGTCGAACTCGCCGCGAGAAATGATGCGGACTTCTGAACCGCCACACGAGGACCTGCATTATGGGGTCGCTGGGTCTCGTCCGAGCCTGTGCTGCAGCCACAGCAGCAGGAAGCCGAGGGCGGGAACGATGATGTCGGTATAAAAGATCACGCCGGCATTGCCCGGCGCAAAATTGCCGGCGTCGATCATCTGGTAGATGTGGCCACCGGCGGCACCGAGCAGGAACATTGCGGGGCCGACCACCGCCGCCAGGCGAAGGTCGAAGCTGCGGCGGAAGGCCAAGAAGCCGACCAGCGCGAAACCGAGGCTGGCGAAACCGACCTCGAGCTGGAACGGGCTGTTCGCCCAGCCGATGAACTTCGCGGCCATTTCGCCGAAGAACGTGTGCATCACGAAGTTGTAGAGAAAGCTGAAGCCGATCGAGAACAGCAGGAAATAGGAGAACAGCGATTCGACGACGACCGGCGCCGTCAGCGGTTTCGGTGCGCGCAACAGCGCAATTGCCGAGGCGATGAGCCCGAGGAAAAGGAAGGTGAGGGTAAAGTTTGAGAGGACGAAACGGATGACGTCTTCCATGGCCGCCGCCCTCGAACCTCTTACAGCCGCTCCAGTGCCAGCGACACGCCCTGCCCGACGCCGACGCACATGGTGGCGAGCGCGCGCTTGCCGCCGCGCTTTTCCAGCCCATGCACCGCTGTCAGCGCGAGCCGCGCACCGGACATGCCGAGCGGATGGCCGAGCGCGATGGCGCCGCCATGCGGATTGACGTGCTCGGCGTCGTCGGGAACGCCAAGCTGCCGCAGGCAGGCAAGGCCCTGCGAGGCGAAGGCTTCGTTCAGCTCGATCAGGTCGAAATCGCCGATCTTGATGCCGAGCCGCTCCATCAGCTTGCGGGTCGAGGGCACCGGTCCGATGCCCATCACGCGCGGCGGCACCGCCGCCGATGCCATGCCGAGCACGCGCGCCCGCGGCGTGAGGCCGTGCATCTTCGCCGCCTCGGCGCTGGCAAGGATCATCGCCGCCGCGCCGTCGTTGACGCCCGACGCATTGCCGGCGGTGATGGTGCCGGGATCGCGCACGAATGGCTTGAGCTTGGCGAGGCCTTCCATCGTGGTCTCCGGACGCGGATGCTCGTCCTTGTCGACGGTCGCCGGGCCGGCGCGGCCGCGCGGCACCTCGACCGCCACAATCTCCTCGGCAAAGTAGCCCGACGCCATCGCCTTGCCGGCGCGCTGCTGGGAGCGGAATGCGAAAGAATCCTGGTCAGCGCGTCCGATCTGATAGTCTTCGGCGACGTTCTCGCCGGTCTCCGGCATCGCGTCGACGCCATATTGCTGCTTCATCAGCGGATTGACGAAGCGCCAGCCGATGGTGGTGTCCTGGATGTCGGCCGAGCGCGAGAACGCTTCCGGCGCCTTGCCCATGACGAACGGCGCCCGCGTCATCGATTCGACGCCGCCCGCGATCGCGAAATCGATCTCACCGGCGCGGATCGCGCGGGCCGCATCGCCGACCGCGTTGAGGCCCGACGCACAGAGCCGGTTCACGGTGACACCGGGGACGTGATCCGGCAGTCCCGCCAAAAGCACTGCCATGCGTGCGACATTGCGGTTGTCCTCGCCAGCCTGGTTGGCGCAACCGAACACAACCTCATCGAGCGCACCCCAGTCGACGGTGGGATTGCGCTTGACCAGCGCCTTGATCGGAACCGCGGCGAGATCATCGGTGCGCACCTTGGCGAGCGCGCCGCCATAGCGGCCGATCGGTGTGCGGATGGCGTCGCAAATGAAGACGTCACGCATCGCAATTATCCTTTTTGCCCTGCGCAACAACCTTGATCCGTCATCCTGAGGTGCGAGGCGCCACAAGCGCGTTTACGCGCGTCTTCGACGCGCCATGGCGCCGAGCCTCGAAGGATGCACGACCCCAGTCGCTGCAATAGCCGGGCCGTCGTCCTTCGAGGCCCGCCTTCAGCGGGCGCCTCAGGATGACGGTGAGAGGTTGGTGCTTGTGACATCAAACGATCCTCACGCCGCCGCTTCGTGTGCGCGTTTCGTACGCGCGTGGAGTTCACGCAGCACGGTGAGCTCGTCGACGGTCGGCGGCTTGGTCTCCGCGACAGTGGCCGCGTAGCGCACCGGCCAGCCGGTGTTCTCGTTGATCTGCTCGCGCGTCACGCCGGGATGGACCGACGTGACCGTCATTTCCCTCGTCTGCGGGTCCGGCTCGAAGACGCAGAGATCGGTGACAAGCTTGGTCGGGCCCTTGGTCTTCAAGCCCAGCCGCGCGCGGTGGTCGC
This sequence comes from Hyphomicrobiales bacterium, assembly GCA_009377695.1. Taxonomy (GTDB): domain Bacteria; phylum Pseudomonadota; class Alphaproteobacteria; order Rhizobiales; family Xanthobacteraceae; genus VAZQ01. The sequence goes on from WHTP01000213.1 coordinate 2,418, forward strand.
CGCCCTCCCCGTGTCCCATCGAGGTGATGAAATCGAGCTTCGCCACGAAGCTCCGCTTCGACTGCGCCATGATGATGAAGATCTCGCCGCAGGCCGTGGCGATCTCGGGCGCGCCGCCACCGCCGGGGAGCCGCACCTTCGGCTTGTCGTAGGGGCCGACCACCGTGGTATTGAGATTGGCGAAGCGGTCGATCTGCGCGCCGCCGAGGAAGCCCACGGTCATGCGGCCGCCCTGCAGCCAATAGCGGAACATCTCCGGCACTGCCACCGTGGTGAGCGCGGTGTCGCACAATTCGCCGTCGCCGATCGACAACGGCAGCACGTCCGGCCGCGTCGCGATCGTTCCGGACTCGTAGATCAGCGTGATGCCCGGCGCATGGGTGAGCCGCGCCAGGTTCGACGCCGCCGACGGCATGCCGATGCCGACGAAGCAGACGTCCTCGTTGCGCAGCGCGCGCGACGCCGCAACCGTCATCATCTCGTTGGGCGTGTAGCTGGTCACCGGCTGCCCCACTCGCTGTCATTCCGGGGCGCGGGCGAAAGCTCGTGAGCCCGGAATCCATAACCACCAGCCATCAGTATGGATTCCGGGCTCGCGCCTTCGGCGCGCCCCGGAATGACGATGGAGAGACCGATCGCCGTCGTCATTCCGCCACCGCTAACGTCTTACGCACATGTGCGACAAAGACCTCCGGTCCCTGCTCCAGCACATTCTCCTTCATCCAGGCCAGGAAGGTGTCGCGCTCGCGCGCGATCTTGTCCCAGGCGATGTAGAAGGCATTGTCGCGCTTGTAATAGCCCTGGGCATAGGACGGATAGGCGCCGCCCGGCACGGTCGTGACCGCGTCGACGGTCCAGTGCGGCAGGATCACCGCGTTGAGATTGCGCGGCCCGAAATCGTCGACCACCTCCTCGACCGTGACGATCGAACGCTTGGCGGCGAGCACCGCCTCCTTCTGCACGCCGACAATGCCTTCGAGCATCACATTGCCCTCGCGGTCGGCGCGCAGCGCATGGATGACCGCGACGTCCGGCCGGTGCGACGGCACCGCCGCCAGCTCTTCGCCGGTGAACGGACAAGTGAGGCGCTTGATTTTCGGATTGACCTTCGGCAGGTCGACGCCGATGTAGCCGCGGAACACGGCGAGCGGCAGGCCGGCGGCGCCGGCCTCGTAGGCGTTCGCCATCGCGGCATGGGAATGCTCTTCGATCGCGAGCGGCTGCGGCCAGTGGTTCTCGACCGCATCGCGGAAACGGTGCAGCGAGCCGACGCCCGGATTGCCGCCCCAGGAGAACACAACCTTGTCGACGCAGCCCATGCCTATGAGCTGATCGTAGATCAGATCCGGCGTCATCCGGATCAGGGTCAGGTGTTTGCGCTGCTGGCGGATGATCTCATGACCCGCGGCATGGGGGATCAGATGCGTGAATCCCTCCATGGCGACGGTGTCGCCGTCGCGCACGTTCGATTGTACGGCTTCGACAAGCGACAAAAAACGCGCCATCGGGCAAGTCCCGTGTTGATCGCGGCTATTTACGGGGCACGCGTGGCGGGGTCAAATGGCGGCACTTGACCGGCCCTGGACAGCCATGTCACCGAGTTGCAATCCCGCGTGTCCCGGACGCGATGCAGCGCGCAGCGGTGCGTCGCTGATCCGGGACCCAGCTTGTTGGAAGAAACCGGGGTCCCTGTGTGTGGCGCCTATGGCATGATGGTTGCGGGCGGGAGATCGTGGGGTCCCTGGTCGTAAGACCGTGAGCCGGCGTGATCCCCGCCCGCACACCAAACCACCCAACCTGAACAGTTGACCGAGGCC
>WHTP01000104.1 GCA_009377695.1 Hyphomicrobiales bacterium
GCGAAGCTCGACGGGCTCTATGAGTGCATCCTGTGCGCCTGCTGCTCGACCTCGTGCCCGAGCTACTGGTGGAATTCCGAGCGTTTCCTCGGTCCCGCCACGCTGCTGCAGGCGAGCCGCTGGATCGACGACAGCCGCGACGAAGAGACGGGCGAGCGCCTCGACAATCTCGAGGACCCGTTCCGGCTCTACCGCTGCCACACCATCATGAACTGCGCCAAGGCCTGCCCGAAGGGACTCAACCCCGCGAAGGCGATCGCCAGCATCAAGCGCAAGATGGTCGACCGGCAGGTGTGAGGCCAAGGCCGCGCCTCTTGGCGAACGCCTCCGCGCCACCGACATCATGTTGGGCCCATGGAGGCGCTCATGATCGATCACATCGGCTTTCCGGTCTCGGACTACGTGACGTCGAAGCTGTTCTACGAGCGGGCGCTGGCGCCGCTCGGCTATGCGCTCCTCACGGAGGTCGGCACCAACGAGATGGGTGCGCCGGCGGCGGGTTTTGGCATCGGCAACAACCCGGACTTCTGGATCGGCGGTGAAGGCGGCGTCGGCAATCCGGTGCATGTGGCGATCACCGCCAAGGACCGCGGCGCGGTCGATGCGTTCCATCGCGAGGCGGTCGCGGCCGGCGGCAACGACAACGGTGCGCCCGGCCTGCGGCCGCACTACGGCGCCAACTACTACGCGGCTTTCGTGCTCGATCCCGACGGGCACAATATCGAGGCGGTCTGCTACCTGCCGGCGTAACTCAAGGGAACATCGCCAGCCCCTCCGGGTTGTTGCGGCATGGCCGACCAAGACAGGCACGACCGCGTCTGGGACATCGTCGAGACGGTCGGCGTGTGCATGCTGACCACGCGCTTTGCAGGCGGCCTGCGCGCGCGGCCGCTGGAGGCGCGGCCCGACCGCAACGCTGGCGTCATCTGGTTCGTCACGGACGTGCGCAGCGGCAAGGAGCACGAGATCGAGGCCGAACAGGACGTCGGCCTTGTCTTCATCGACCACAAGGAGAAGGCTTATCTCTCGATCACCGCGCGCGCCGAGGTGCGGCACGATCACGCCAGAGCGGGGAAAATCTGGAAGTCCACAGACAGCGCGTGGTGGAAGGGACCGGACGATCCCAACGTGTGTGCTGGTCGTGCGGCCCGTCACCGCCGAGTTGTGGGACGGTCCTGCGAGCAAGGCGGTTGCGATCTATGAATTCGCCAAGGCGCGGCTGACCGGGGAGAAGCCGAACCTCGGCGAGAGCCGCAAGATGACGGTGCCGATGTGACGGTACGGATGTGACGGAGCCGAGCGCAACATACGCGATCCTGTGGCGGGCGGTGCGCGAGCGCCGGCAGATCACGTTTATTTCAAAAAGGAAGTATCGCGAGGCCTATCCCGTCATCCTCGGTTATTCGGCCGATGGCGAGGAAGTGCTGTTTGCCTATCAGGCTGGTGGGCATACGAGCCCCGGCAACAAGCTGCCGGGATGGCGCTGCTTCCCTGTGGCCGGCATCCGCGATCTCACCTCCCGCAAGGGAGGCTGGCTTTGTCGCTGACAGCCACAAGCAGCCGCAGACCTGCGTTCAATTCGTCGACGTCGATGCCAATATTCCGGCGACATTGAAGCGCCGCGCGCCGCTTCCATTCGGGTCGAAGGATTTGCGCCCGCCAAGGGGGAAAGAGTCGTAGCCAGCATGAGCGGCAGCGATATGCGGGCGAACCGCAGCGCGATAGAGCGACGTTATTGCGCCCTCTCCCCCTGCGGGAGAGGGCTCAAGAAAGAACCCACAATGAAGATCGGGTGAGGGGTGTATTCTTCGCGAGAACTCATCTTGCGAAGAGACCCCCTCACCCAATCGTAATATGCTGAAGAGACTGACCTGCCCTCTCCCGCAAGGGGGAGAGGGCGCATTGACAGGCGCCTCATTCGCGGTGACGGCAAAGCCGCTGGCGCCTTAGGTCTTCCCCTTATCCCGCATTCCCAACGTCCGCAGGCGCAGCGCGTTGAGACGGATGAAGCCCTCCGCATCCTTCTGGTCGTAGGCGCCCTTGTCGTCCTCGAAGGTGACCAGCGTCGATGAGTACAGCGACTTCGCGCTCTCGCGGCCGGCGACGATGACGTTGCCCTTGTAGAGCGTGAGCCTCACTTCGCCCTCGACGTGCTCCTGGCTCTTATCGATCAAGGCCTGGAGCATCTCGCGCTCGGGAGCGAACCAGAAGCCGTTGTAGATCAGCTCCGCGTAGCGCGGCATGATCTCATCTTTGAGGTGCGCGGCGCCGCGATCGAGCGTGATCGACTCAATCGCGCGATGCGCCGCCAGCAGGATCGTGCCGCCCGGCGTCTCATAGACGCCGCGCGACTTCATGCCGACGAAGCGGTTCTCGACGAGATCGAGCCGGCCGATGCCGTTGGCACGTCCCAGCTCGTTCAGCCGCGTGAGGATTGCGGCCGGTGACATCGCCTTGCCGTCGAGTGACACCGCGTCGCCCTTCGCGAAGCCGATGCGGATTTCGGTCGGCTTGTCGGGCGCGTCCATCGGCGAGAGCGTGCGCATATAGACGATCGACGGCGGCGTCTGCGCGGGATCCTCCAGCACCTTCCCTTCGGACGAGGAGTGCAGCAGGTTGGCATCGACCGAGAACGGCGCCTCGCCTTCCTTGTCCTTGGCGATGGGAATCTGGTTCGCGCGCGCGAATTCCAGGAGCTCCTCGCGCCCCTTGAACGACCATTCCCGCCAGGGCGCGACAATCTTGATCGACGGGTTGAGCGCGTAATATGCGAGCTCGAAGCGCACCTGGTCGTTGCCCTTGCCGGTCGCCCCGTGACACACCGCGTCGGCGCCGACCTTGGCCGCGATCTCGATCTGCTTCTTAGCGATCAGCGGCCGCGCGATCGAGGTGCCGAGCAGGTACTGTCCCTCGTAGAGCGCGTTGGCGCGGAACATCGGGAAGACGTAGTCGCGGACGAACTCCTCGCGCAGGTCCTCGATGAAGATGTTCTGCGGCTTGATGCCGAGCATCAGCGCTTTCTCCCGCGCCGGGGCGAGCTCCTCGCCCTGGCCGAGATCGGCGGTGAAGGTGACGACCTCACAGCCGTAGGTGGTCTGCAGCCACTTCAGGATGATCGAGGTGTCGAGCCCGCCGGAATAGGCGAGCACGATTTTTTTGATGTCGCGATTGGCCATTACGTGTCCGTGGTAGGGAATACCGCTCTTAGGCGGCCAAATTCGCGCGGACTATAGGGCGAAAGTTAGAGCGTGCAAGCCGTGCCGTTCGCCACAAACGAGGGTGCATCTATCCGCATCACTCAAATCCCCTTCCCCATCATCACCAAATCCACCGCCTCCTCCCCGACCATGACCGCCCCGTGCCGACGGCCTTCATGCACGAAGCCTTCGCGTTCGTAGAGGGCGATGGCGGCCGTGTTGGTTGCGAACACCTCGAGCTCAAGGCGGCGGTAGCCGTGCTCTTTCGCGAAATCATAGAGCGACCGCAACAGGCGCGTGCCAATGCCGCGGCCACGGGCGTCGCGCGCGACGCTCATGCCGAAGGTGCCGACGTGGCGCTGCTGCGTGCGGGCGTATCCGGAAAAGTCAAGCATGCCGACGACGGCGTCACCGTCGAGCGCGAGGAGAAGGCAACTGCGCTCATCGTCCGCGTGGCGCGCGATCATCGTCACGACCTGCTCCAGCGACGGCGGTGCATCACGCACGAATAGCACCGGCAGCCGCTCCGCGACAATTGCGGTGAGATAGGTAGCGAGCGCGTCCATGTCGGACGGTAGCGCAGTGCGGATCATCAATGCATCAAGCATGGCGCGCTTCAGCGCAGACGCCCCAGGTGTTGGTCGCGGTGGACCGACAGCGGGTTCGGCCGGCTTGCGTAACAGAGAAATCCGCCTAACCTCCCCCCATGTCCAAGCTCCGCATCCACGCTTTCGCCATCTCGCTCGACGGCTACGGCGCCGGGCCCAATCAGGGCCTGAAGAACCCGCTCGGCGTTGGCGGCGAAGGGCTGCACGAATAGTTCATCCCGACGCGCACGTTCCAGAAGACCTTCGGCAGGGAGGGCGGCGAGACCGGGATCGACGACGACTTTGCCGCCCGTGGATTTCAGAACATTGGCGCCTGGATTTTGGGCCGCAACATGTTCGGCCCGGTGCGCGGCCCTTGGCCCGACGACACATGGAAGGGCTGGTGGGGCGACAACCCGCCCTATCACGTCCCGGTCTTCGTGCTCACCCACCATGCGCGCGCGCCGATCACCATGGAGGGTGGTACGACCTTCCATTTCATCACCGACGGCATCGACGCCGCGCTCACACGCGCGCGCGAGGCCGCGGGCGGCCGCGATGTCCGGATCGGCGGCGGCGCCGCCACGATCCGCGAGTACCTGCGCGCAGGGCTCGTCGACGAGATGCACGTTGCGATTTCGCCGGTGCTGCTGGGCGCCGGCGAGCCGCTGTTTGCCGGCATCGACCTGCCGAAGCTCGGCTACGAGCGGACGGAGTATGTGCCGAGCGCGAAGGCGACGCATGTGGTGCTGTCAAAGCGCGGGTGAGGCCTTTCGTTCGTCATTCCGGGGCGCTGCGCAGCAGCGAGCCCGGAATCCACAAACACAGATCGGGGTATGGATTCCGGGCTCGCGGACTAAACGTCCGCGCCCCGGAATGACGGCGGAAAAAATCGCGTTACGACCTTCCGCAATCGCTCGGCGCCGGCGCGCCCGCAAACCGATCCGCCATCCAGTCCACCGCCGCGGCGGCGCTGTCGCGGGCGGCAAAGCCGTGGCCGCCGGGGATCGAGAGGAAGCGCACGCGGCCGCCATTGCGGCAGGTGCGCACCATATAGGCGCGCGTCACCGGCGGTCGCACCACCTCGTCGGCGACGCCCTGCGCCAGGAAGAGCGGAACGCCACGCGGCAGCGGGCCGGGCGTGTTGCGGCGGAGCAGCGAACGCCACGGCTCGAGATCGGGCAGGTTCGTCACGGTGAGGAAGTGGTCGCGCAAGATCCGTCCGGTCATGCCGCGCAGGAAAATGTCGAGCGGCCCTTCGATGCATTCCTGCGCCAGCCGGTTGACCGCTGGCATCGCCTGCGGCGCCACCACGCGCTCCATCGGCGCGCCGTAGACGCGCTCCCATGACCACAGCGCCATCGCGGTAAGGTTGCGGCCGCCGGCGGTGTTGGCGTCGTCGATCATCAGCGTGCGCAGGTCGGTCGCGGGCGCCGCGGCAGCGACGCCAACGAGGCGGAGCTCGCGCGCATAGCTGCGTGCCAACAGGCCGGTATAGAGCGCGGCCTGTCCACCCTGCGAGTGACCCCATACCGCGTAACGCGTACCGGCATTCGCGCCCGGCACCTGCCGCGCGGCGCGCACGGAATCGATGACGGCGCGGCCTTCGCTGACGCCGACCATATAGGGATGCGGCCCCGGCGTGCCGAGGCCGGGATAGTCGGTGGCGGCGACCACATAGCCGCGCGCGACCAGCTCGCGCAGGCCCTGCATCTGCTGGAACACGAAATGCGCGAGCGACGGCGCGCAATGCGGAACGATGCCCGAGGTGGGATGCGCCCAGGCCACGATCCGCCGGCCGCCGGGCGGCGGCGGGCCGGGCGGTATCACGACGACGCCCGAGACGGCGATCGGACGGTTGTTGAGCCCGGTCGAGCGATAGAGCACGCGATAGGCGGCGGCGCCCAGCGGCGCGCCATGCATCGGCTCGTAGCGGATCAGCGTGCCCGGCCGGCCGGCGATCTCTCGGGGAGCAGCCGTGTAGAACGCGCCTTGCGCGGATGATGGCGCAGGAGCGAGCGCGACGAGGAGCAGCGCGGTCATGGCGGCGAGCCGCCGGAGGGCGGCGCCGCGAACGTCGGTGTCACCAATGCGGGTGTCGTGCTTGATGTCGTGCGCGCCTGCGCAGGTCATGTCAGAACTCCCCCGGTTTCAATTGCGAGACGTCTTCCATACAGCGCGGTTCTTAATCGCCCCTTGCCTTCTTCACCTCGGCGGCGGTTTCCGGCGACACCGACAGCGTGTTCATCACGATCTGCGCCAGCGCCTCGCCGTTGAGCGTCGGGCCGAGATCGATGTTGCGCTGCTTCGTGAATGCGATCAGCTCCGGATCCGCCATGGTATCCACGAACGCCTTGCGCAGCGCCAGCGCGCGATCGGGCGGGATGCCGGGCGTCGCGAAGATCGAGCGGCCCATGGCGTTGCCGACGGCGAACAGCTTCAGCGCCGCGGTCGCGCGGTCATCGAGCCCGAGCTCGCTCATCATCGGCACGTCGGGCAAATCGGGCGCGCGCTCGAGCGCGTATTGCAGGATGATGTTCGCCTTCTTCTCGCGCAGCCACTCCGCGTTGTCGACCTTGAACGAAGCCCAGGCTTTGGTGCCGCCCTCCACTTCACCGCGTTGCACGGCGAGTTCGGTCTCCGACACGCCGCGGAAGCCCGCGACCACGCGGAATTTCGTGCCGGCGAGCGCGTTGAGCGCCTTGAGGTAGAACACCGTCGGCGAGGCGGCGCCGGAGCCGCCCATCACGGTCTCGCGCCTGCGCGCATCGGCGATCGATCGGGTCTTCGACGTGTGCCAGGTGTAGGTGACCTCGACGACCGGCGCGGCGCGGCCGATATAGGTGAACTTGCCGGCGTCGTACTGCACGCCGTCGGTGCCGAGTGCCTGCTCGATCGCGATCGATTGCGGCGTGGTGGCGAGCACGGTGCCGTCGCGCGGCGCGGCGTTGTAGAGCCAGTTCGCCATGCGCAGGTGCCCGGCGCCGGGCATGTTGCGCACGATCACGGTCGGCTGGCCGGGGATGTGGCGGCCGAGGTAGCGCGCCACCAGGCGGCCGTAGAGATCGTAGCCGCCGCCAGGCAGCGTGCCGACCACGAGCTCGACGGTGCGGCCTTTGTAGAACGCTTCGACGGATGATTGGGCGTGCGCAGAGATAGCGCATAGCGCGATAGTGCAGGCGGCAAGCGTGACGCGCGCAATCATGGCCATCCTCCCTATACGAAATTTTCAGAACGATAACCCAGCTCTTGCCACACGCGAAGCCTCTCCCGGCCTCATGCTGAGGAGGGTGCGAAGCACCCGTCTCGAAGCACCGCGCGTCGTGCGCTGGACAAACGCGCGGGGATGTGCGGGATTCTCAATCCAAGAAGCAAGGGAGGCGGGGATGGCGCTTTCGCCGCGCGAGGTGCTCGCGCGTATGCTGCTGATGCGGCGCTTCGAGGAAATGGTGATCACGCTCGCGCGGGCGCACAAGCTCGGGCGTCAGCATCTCGCGATCGGCAACGAGGCGCTGGGCGCGGCGGCGCTGATGCAATTGCGCGCCGGCGATCTCATCTACACCACGCATCGCAATCACGGCCACATGATCGCGCGCGGCGTCGATCCCGGCAAGGCGCTGGCGGAAATCCTCGGACGCGCCGGCGGCCTCAACGGCGGCAAGGGCGGCACCTGGCACATGACGGATCCATCGCTCGGCTTCCAGTCGACCTCAGCGATGGTCGGCGGCTCGATCGGGCTCTCGGTCGGCGGCGCCTTCGCGCTCAAGCACAAGAAAACCGACAACGTCGCAGTCGCGCTGTTCGGCGATGGCGCGCTCGACGAAGGCATCGCCTATGAGGCGCTCAACATCGCCTCGCTCTATGCGCTGCCGGTCCTGTTCCTGTGCGAGAACAATTCGAAGGAAGGCGAGGCGCAGACCTCGAGACTCGCGACCAAGGAGCTGACCGCGGTACCGAAGGCGCTGAAGATCGCCTGCGCGTCGGTCGATGGCGGCGATCCGGAGGCGGCGGGCAAGGCGGTCGCGACCGCACTCGCGCATGTGCGCGACGGCAATGGGCCGTATTTTCTCGAAGCGCAGCTTGTGCGCTGGCCGGGCTCGCACCAGACCGTGCACGCGTTCACGACCGGCGTCACCGACGTGACCGCAGCCTGGGACAGTGCCAAAGCGTCGAACGTGCATGCGGAATGGCAGCGGACCGATCCGATCCTGCGCACCGCACGCACCCTGATTGCGCGCGGTACGGTTACACGCGAGGACGTGGTCGCGCTCGACAACGCGGCAGCCGTGACCATGGCGAAAGCGCGCGGCTTTGCGGAAGCAAGCCCTTATCCGAAGCCGGAGGCTGCGCTCGCCGGCGTGTTCGTGTAGGTCCTACGATGTGGCGCAACCCATTTAAGCGGCTCGGCGGGCTGCACGGCGTCGTGCCGCAGGTTGTACCTCCCCCTGAAAGGGGGAGGTCGATTGCAGTCGCTATGCGACTGCAATCGGGTGGGGCTCATTTGCGCGTCCACGGGATCCCCACCCCAACCCTCCCCTTTTCAAGGGGAGGGAGCGCACCGAGTCCGCGGCACCATCATTCATCAAATTCACTGACACACCCGTAGGACCTACGATGTCGCAGAAAAGCTTCACCGTTGCGATGATCGATGCGCTCGCGCATTCGCTCAAGAACGATCCGAATGTCGTCGTCATCGGCGCGCATTCGTTTCTGTCCGACCGTGGCCTCAAGCCGGAGGACGAGCGCGCGCTGTGGGACGCGTTCCCGGACCGCTTGATCGACCCACCAACCTCCGAAGGAGTCTGCACTTCGCTGGCGACTGGCGCGGCAATGGCCGGGATGCGGCCGTTCCTCAATTACGGCACCGCGACCTTCGCCTATGAGGCGTTCAACCAGATCATGAGCGAGACCGCCAATGTTCATGCGATGTCCGGCGGGCAACTGCGCGCGCCGCTAACACTGCACATGTTTGCCGGCATCCGCGGCGGGGGTGCCGGGCAGCATTCGTCGAGCCCGCAGGCGATGTACGCCAACTCGGCCGGGCTCGAGCTCGTGCTGCCGGCGTCGCCCGCCGACGCACAGGGGCTGCTGCGCAGCGCGATCAAGAGCGACAACCCGACCGTCGTCATCACCCACACGAAGCTTCTCGCCATGACCGGAGACGTGCCGGATGGCGATTTCACCATCCCGTTCGGCCAGGCACGCATTGCGCGCGAAGGCCGCGACGTCACCATCGTGGCGACCTCGCTGATGGTGCGCGAGGCGCTCAAGGCCGCCGAAGCGCTGGCGAAGGACGGCGTCGAAGCCGAGGTCGTCGACCCGCGCACCATCGTGCCGCTCGACGCCGAGACAATCTGCGCGTCCGTGCGCAAGACCGGCCGCCTCGTCACCGTCGACGAAGGCAACGCGCTGTGCAGCATCAGCTCGGAGATCTCCGCACTGGTTGCGGAGCGGGCCTTCGACGCGCTCAAGGCGCCGATCCTGCGGGTCGCCCGCCCCCCGGTGCCGATCGCATTCTCGCCGCCGCTCGAGGCGCATGTCACACCGAACGCCGACAAGGTCGTCGCTGCGGTGAAGAAGCTGACGCAAGCGTAACTCCACCATCGGCAACGCTACGGCGTGACAATGAAGGATCAGGAGAGAGCGCCATGCCAGTGATCGAAATCCGACCGGGCCTCGTCATGGCCTACGAGGACCATTGGTTTGGGCCGCCGTGGACGACGCCGGAGACCATCGTAATGATCCACGGCAACTCCGAATCCGCGCGCGCATGGAGCCAGTGGGTGCCGCATCTTGCAGGCAAGTATCGCGTGGTGCGGCCCGACCTGCCGGGCTTCGGCGCGTCATCGGCGCCGTTCGACTATGGTTTCACTGCGAAGGAGCTGGCGGCCGACATCGGGCGCTTTCTCGATGCGTTGGGCATCACGTCGTGCCACCTGATCGGCGCCAAATACGGCGGATCGGCCTGCATGCAGTTCGGCAGCGAGCAGCCGCATCGCCTGCGCTCCCTCTGCCTGTTCGGCTCGCCGGTGCGCGGCAGCGGAAGCGGCAACGCCGATGCGATCCGCCTGAAAGGCGTGCGGCAATGGGCGACTGAAACCATGCGGGCGCGGCTCGGTAGCGCGGCGTCCGAGGCACAGATTCGCTGGTGGGCCCACGAGCTCATGGGCAAGACCGCGCAGGCCTCGGCGTTTGGCGCCTCGTCGGCGCGGATCGACATGGAGCTCGATGCCGGCCTGTCGCGGATCGCCGCGCCGACGCTGATCGTAACGACGACCGAAAGCGGCCTGCAATCGGTCGAGGCGGTTGAGCGCTATGCCAAGCGCTTCCCCGATGCGCGGGTGCTCGTTCTGCCGGGCGATTCCTATCACATCGCCGCGGTCGAGCCGGATCTGTGCGCGCGACATGCCCTGGAGTTCATCGAACACGCCTCGCGACGCCACGCCACAGCCACCGCCGGTGTAGCGGAATGATAGTGCGTGTGCATCGTCATCTGACGCCGGGAGGAATCATGGCTGATCGACCCACCCGCCGCGCGGTGCTCGCCGGCCTCGCTGCCACTCCACTGCTGCCGCAGGTGTCGCAAGCGGAAACATCCTATCCGAGCCGGCCGGTGCGCATCCTGGTGCCGTTTGCTCCCGGCGGCGGCGCCGACATCGTGTCGCGTCTGTTGCAAACGCATCTGCAACAGGCGCTCGGCCAACCGTTCGTGGTCGAGAACCGTGCGGGCGCCGCCGGCCGCATCGGCACGGCGCTGGTCGCCAAAGCCGATGCCGACGGCCACACGCTGCTGACGACAACGGAGTCGTCGATGGTCATCGCGCCGCACACCGGCGCGGTCCTGGGGTATGACCCGGTCAAGGATCTCGCGCCAGTCTCGCTGCTCACCCGCAATACGATGGTGCTGGTGGTGCACCCATCGGTGCCCGCAAAGACGCTCAAGGACTACATGGCGCTCGCGAAGGCCCAGCCGGGCAAGCAGTTCTACGGTTCTTCCGGCGTCGGCGGGCCGAATCATCTCGCCGGCGAAATCTTCAACCGGATGACCGGCCTCAACATCGTGCACGTGCCGTTTCCCGGCACCGGCGCGACCATACCGGCCGTGATCGGCAATCAGGTCGGCGCTATGTGGGGCTTCACCGCCGGGCTCATTCCGTTCATCCGTGACGGCCAGCTCAGGGCGCTTGCGGTCAGCAGCAAAGAACGCTCGCCGGCGCTGCCGGATGTGCCGACCGTTGCCGAGGCGGGCGTGCCCGGCTACGAGGCCACGTCCTGGATCGGGATGCTGGCGCCCGCCGCAACGCCGCCGGCAATCATCGACCGGTTGTGGCACGCCGTGAACGAGGCGATGAAGGTGCCGTCGGTACAAGAAACCTTGATCAAAGGCGGGACCAACATCGTGGTGAGCAAGCCCGACGCGTTTCGCGAGATCATTGCGAGCGATCTGGCGAAATACGCAAAGTTCGCGGACCTGTTCAAAGGATTGAAGAAGAAGTGAACTCGGCACGCCACTTGGGAACCACAGCGTGAATTCGAAAAGCCATCAGCCGACCCGCGCGCTTGCGAATTTCGCGGCGCATTTCGATCCGGCGCGATTGCCGGACGAGGTGCGACGCAAGCTCGGCTGGCTGCTGCTCGATCATCTGCGTGTCTGTTCGATCGGCGCGAGGCTGCCGTGGAGCGCCTGGGCGCGCGACTATGCCGGCGTGGTGGCGAAGGCGGGTGTATCGCATGTGCTCTACTCGCCCGACACGCTCAACCCGCAGCACGCGACGTTCCTGAATGTCACGTTCGGGTCGAGTTTCGACGCCGACGATACGCACGTGGGTGCGATGCTGCATCCCGGCATCGCGGCGTGGTCGGCGGCCCTGGCGACCGCGGAGCATGTCGGCACAACCGGTCCGGATGTGCTGGCCGCGGTCGTCGCTGGCTACGAAGTGGCGATCCGGGTCGGGCTTTCGGTGCAGCCCGGCCATTTCCAACGGGGCTTCCAGAGCACAGGCACCTGCGATGTGTTCGGCACCGCCGCGGCAACCGGCCGGCTCCTGTTCGGCGGCGAGGGCGAGAAAATTCTCGCGGCGATCGGGCTTGCCGGCAGCTACGCCAGCGGCGTCGCGCAGTTCTACTACTCGGGCGCTTCGGGCAAGCGCATCCAGGCCGCGCATGCCGCGCAGAGCGGCGTTGCCGCGGCGCTGCTAACGCAGCATGGCTTTGCGGGCCCGGTCGATATGATCGAGGGCAGCGGTGGATTCGCGCGCGCCTATGCCGACGGATTCAATCCCGCGATCATCGCGGATGGGCTCGGCAGCGAGTTCCTGCTGATGGACGTGCTGGTGAAGTCGCATGCGGCAGCGGCGCGCGTCGCCGCCGGCATCGATGCCATGCTGACGCTGCGGCAGGAGTTCGGCTTCAGCGGCGACGACATCGTGTCGATGCGGCTCGGCATTCCCAAGGTGATCGAGGGCCGGCTCACCAATCCGCATCCGGTCGACCTGCAGGCGGCGCAGATGTGCCTGCCGTTCAGCGTTGCGCTCGCCTCGCATTTTCCGCTCATGGCCGGACGCATGCCGACGCTCGCCGTGGCCGACTACGAGAAGGGTCTTGGCGATCGCCGCCTGTTCGAGATCGAGGACCGCACCACCATCGCGCTCGATGATGAGGTCGAGGCTGCAAGCAATGCACTCTCCACCGCCGCCAAGGTGAGCGTCCGCCTGCGTGACGGGCGCGAGCTCACCAAGTTCGTGCCGACGCCAAAAGGCAGTGCCGGCGATCCCTTCACCGGTGCGGAGCACGAGGCGCGTTTCGTGCAGGAGCTGTCAAGCCGCGTATCCGACAAGGTCTGCACCGAGATCATCGCCATGTCGAAGGACCTCGACCGGCTCGATCCGCGCTGGCTCGGGCAGGTCTTGAGCGGCAAGCGCTGAACAGCTCACCCTGCTGGCGGGATCGAATATTTCTGGCTTGCAAACCAGTCGCGCGGGATCGTGCGGTTGGTGCCTTCCGCGACGAGCTTGCGATAGATGATCGCGCCGCAGGCCGCGAACTGGATCGCCAGGCCGGTGTTGTTCTTGTAGTAGAGAATCTTGTCCGGCGACTGCCGCACCGTCACCTTGCCGGCCACGATATCGCGCAGCTCGTGCACATGCTCGCGCTTGACCAGCCCCTTCTCGATCGGATGCAACAGCTCAATCTGCTGGTTTGCAATCACGCCTTCCCAATCATTGATAACGATATCGCTCGCGCGGGCGAAGGTCTCCTCGTCGACCTCGGTGCGGGTCTCGATGACGTCGGAGTTGACAATGGTCACGACCATCTGGCCCGGCTCCAGCCAGTCGCCCTTCAGCACCGGCGTGATCGCATTGGTGGCACAGCATACGATGTGCGCGCCGCGCACGACATCGCGCGGATCGTCGACTGCGACCACCTCGACGTTTTCACCCGCCATTCTCTCCTTGAACGCGTGGCGATGATCTGCATTCGGACTGAACACCTTCACTGTCTTGATCGGCCGCACCGCGCAGATTGCACGGCAGTTCGGAAAGGCCTGATTGCCAGTGCCGAATAACCCCAGCACCTCGGCATCGGGACGCGCGCACTCCGCCACGCCAAGCCCGGTGGTCGCGCCGACACGGAAACCCGAGAGATGCGTCTCGTGCATGAACGCCAGCGGCTCGCCGTTGGCGAGGTCGTAAAGGATGACGACCGACCAGTTCACCGGATCGGGATTGTCCAGGGTGCGGCGCTGACCGCTGTGCTCGTCCATCAGCATGAAATGCGAGCCCGCGCGCACGCAAGGCGGTCTGGTATGTCTGTACCGCGCCGGCGTGGATGTTGGCGAAGTAGCGCCGCAACGGGTTGGCGGTATCGCTCGAGTAGCGGAGCCGCGGCGGGTTGATGGCCTTGCCCGCGGCAAGGTCGCGGAAGGCGACCCGCATCGCTTCGATCGCTTCAGGGACGGACAAAAGCCGGATCGCGTCGTCGTCGGTAATAACAATCGGCATCTAGTGTCCCGATTCCGAAGTTCGTACCGTTTCGCAGCGATCTCTTATACGGACTTCGGAATCGAAGGACACTAGCAATGTATCGATTCTAGTGGTCCGATTCTAACATTCGCATCCTTTCTCAGCGGGCGACTTTGCGAATGTTAGAATCATAAGGACCACTAGTGCGGTGGATTTGACGTTCGTACCAGTGTTGCTGCAAGTTCGTAGTACGAACGTCAAATCCAAAACCGCACTAGCACCAACGAGTTCTAGTGTCCCTTTGGTTCCGACGCTTGTAAACGCATGTGCGGCGAGGTGATACAAGCGTCGGAACCGGGACACTAGCAATATAAGCTGCTAGTGGAGTTTTGGATTGGGAGTCTGCGGTCAACGGGGTAGCGAATGTCAAATCCACTCCACTAGTATGGCTTAGGTTCAGAAGTCCGCAATTCGGACTCGCCGTGACAAGCTCGCGAACCGCCTCACTAGCCGAGGTTACCGCTGGGTCTTGAGCGACTCCAGAACCTCCTTGGTCTTATCCGCAATCGGTTTCGGCGCCGCGAGCACCTGACGAACGATGCGCTCAAGCTCTTCGCCCGAGGCGGGCTCCAGCGGAACGCGGCTCTTCTTCGCGAGCGCAACCAGATCAGGATCGGCAAGCGCCGCCGCCAGCGCGCGTCGGAGCGCTGCGGCGCGCTCGGGCGGCACACCGGGTGGGGCGATCAGCGCGCGGCCGATCGCGGATCCCGACGCGAACAGATCGAGCATCACCCGCTCGTCCTTGCCCTCGCCGAGTTCGCCGATGGTGGGGACGTCCGGGATGCTCGGATGGCGCGTCAGCGCGCTCTGGTAGATGATCCTGATGCTGCCGTCCTTCAGCCGCGCCGCGTGCCGCGCCATGATGGTGGCGATGCCGATCGCGCCGACCATGTCGACCTCGCCGCGCTCCATGGTGACGAGCGCTTCGTTGGCGCTCTTGTAGCCGGAAATCAGCTTGAAGCGGGTACCGGCGAGCCGATTGAGCATGAACGGCACGACGGTCGAGCTCGCGGTGCCACCAGTGCCTGCGGTCGGAACCTCGCGTTTGCGCGCATCGTCGATCGAGGTGATGCCGGACTTCGCGAATGCGACGCCGACCTCGACGTTCATCGCGGCACGCCCGATCCAGGTGAAGCGCCCCGCGTCAATGTCGGGGGTGTATCCCAGGAGGGTGTCGAACGGCAGCGTCTGCGCCAGCATGCCCAGCGCGGTGCCGTCCTTGGCGGAGACGGCCACGAGATTGCGGGCGGCCCGCAGGCCGCCCGCGCCCGGCATGTTTTGCACGATTACGGTCGGATTGCCCGGAAGGTGCTTGCTCAAAAACGGGGCAACGAGACGGGCGTAGAGGTCGTAGCCGCCGCCACCCTGATATCCAACAAGGATGGTCACCGTCTTATCCTTGTAGAAATCCGCCACCGGGTCGCCTTGCGCTTGCGCCGCACCAGCTGCGTGCAGCGCCGCGCCGGCGAGAGCGATACCGAAGCCGCGGCGCGAGACACCGTTCGACATGATTCTGCCTCCGCTTTGTCCGTTTCCGGCCTATGCTGTGGTGCATGGGTTATCCGAACTTTCGCGACACGCTGTCAATCGAGGCCACGTCCGCGCTCGCGCGACAAATCGACGGACTTGGATCACCGACTTGGATCACCGACTTGGATCACCGACTTGGATCACCGACTTGGATCACCGACTTGGATCACCAACATGGATCACCGGAATGACCGATAACGGCTGATCGTTCTTGGTCGCGATGGGATGAACTGGAATCCGGATTTTGTGGAGATGAAGCCGATGTTTCGACGGATCGCTGCAACAGGTCTCGCTCTTGCCATGGCGGCATTCAGCGCCATGTCCGCCCGCGCCGCCCAATGCGGCGGCGATTTCGACGCGTTCCTCTCCGCCTTCTCACGCGAAGCGGCAGCGCAAAAGATTTCCCAGCGGGCGATCCAGAGCGCCTTCGCCGGGTTGACGCCCGATGCGCGCGTGATCCGGCTCGACCGGCGGCAAGGCACGTTCAAGCAGAGCTTCGAGCGGTTCGGGCCCCCACGGGTGAACGCGCGCATCGCCAGAGCGCGCTCGCTCATGAACAGGCACGCGGCGATGCTCCGGCGCATCGAGCAGCAGTTCGGCGTGCCCGGCGCCGTAGTGATCGCAATCTGGGGGCTCGAGACCGATTTCGGCGGCGGCATGGGCAAGCATCCGGTGGTGCGCGCGGTCGCGACGCTCGCCCATGATTGCCGGCGCTCGGAGATGTTTCAGCGCGAGTTGATGGCGGCACTGACGATCATCAACCGCGGCGATATGTCCAATGCGCAGTTGGTCGGCGCCTGGGCTGGGGAGATCGGGCAGACGCAGTTCCTCCCCTCGTCCTATGTGAAGTTCGCCGTCGACTTCGACGGCAATGGACGCCGCGACCTGATCCGCAGTGTACCGGATGCGCTCGCTTCGACCGCCAATTATTTGCGCGGCTACGGCTGGCAGCGCGGCGGCGCGCTCGCCGAAGGCACGCCGAATTTCGCAGTGCTGCGGGAATGGAATCGCGCGCAGGTCTATCAGAAGACCATCGCGCTGTTTGTGCAGCGGCTGCAGCAGGGGCAGTAGCTTATTCAGTCTCTCGCCACTCATTCGCGGGCCGATCAAGTCCGTGTCCCGGACGCGGTGCAGCACGTAGTGGTGCACCGCTGATCCGGGATCCCGGTTATTTCGCGCAACTAACAAGGAAGAAGAAACCGGGGTCCCCGAGTCAGCAGCGCATCATTTTCATGCTGCGCTGCGCCCGGGACACACGCCACCGTTATTTCGATGTCACGACCCGCGCTCGATTTTGGCGCGCAACCGTTCTTCCTGTGCGCGCAGCTCCGGTGTGAATTCGTCGCCGAAGTCTTCCGCCTCGAACACCGGGCGGACCTCGATCTCCGACTCCTCACCCGGCATGGGATCCGGGCAGCGGCGCACCCACTCGAGGGCCTCATCCATCGATTTGACCTGCCAAATCCAGAAGCCGGCAACGAGCTCCTTCGTCTCGGAGAACGGGCCATCGACGACAGTCTTCTTGCCGCCCGAGAATCGTACGCGCTTGCCCTTGCTGCTCGGATGGAGGCCCTCGCCAGCCTTCATGATGCCAGCTTTCACCAGCTCCTCGTTGAACTTGCCCATGTCGGCGAGCAGCTTTTCGCTGGGCATCACGCCGGCCTCGGAATTCTTCGTCGCCTTGACCATCACCATGACTCGCATCGTCGTGCTCCTATTGGGTTGTGAGGACGCTCCGGTCGAGGATGACCGTCGGTGCTCCTGTCTGAACGACGAACGAGCTCGTGCAAGATCGACATCCCCGGACTCTTTTTTTCGCTGCGGATCGCATCACGAAATCATTGTGATTTCCAGAGGTTATCCGCCGAACCCCGGTGTTCAGCCTGATGGAACCGTGGAATCCGACGCCAGCTCCCGCCTGCTGCGCAATCCACCAAGGCAAACGGGAACGCGTGCTTTGGTACTAAATTACTTCCGCCACACGAGTGGAGTGGATTTGACATTCGCTACCCCGTTGACCGCAGACTCCCAAAGCGAATGTCAAATCCACCGCACTAGTGGTCCTTATGATTCTAACGTTCGCAAGGTCGCCCGCTGAGAAGGGACGCGAATGTTAGAATCGGACCACTAGTCTAGCCACGCGGCGCCGTCCCGCGGAGGCGCTGGGCAATGCGCACCACGGCATCATAGCTCGGTCGTATCAAGGCGTCATAGCCGGGCATGGCGAGGCGTTCGAGCGCGCGCTCGATGTCTGCGTCGGTGAGCCGCGTGGCCCGCCAGCGATAGAGCAATCCATGCACCAGCCAGATCACCAGGAAGACGACCACGCCGCTGAACACGACGTCGGTGAAGAAGTGTCCACCCGCAGACATGCGCAGCACACCCACGGCGCTGCCGAAGACGATAGCCGCACCGTAAGCCGCGGCGCGCCAGTGCGGCGGCGCGACCGCCGCGCCCGCCATGGTCCAGAACGCGCCCGACGGCTCACCGGCCACGAATGAACAATTCTTGTCGCACTTTCCACGTGGGTCCCACCATGGCAGCAGCGGCGCAGGGCCTCCAAACTCCGTGAGGAATTGCGGACGCGGTCGGCCCCAATTGTCCTTCAGGATAATGTTGACCATGAGCCCCGGCCCGAGTGCCAATGTCGAGATCATCAGTACGATCGCGCGACCCGGCATCAGCAGCGGACGGCGCGGCAACACCCACTTCACGGCAAGGGCGATGAAGGCCGGCGCGGCGACGAGCGTGACGATCCAGCTCACCGCCTCCCGTACGATGCCCGAGGGCCAGTCGAGTACGTGCCAGCGATGGCCGCCGGCGTAGAAATAGCTGCTGAGCGTGACGTCGAGCTCGGGATAGAGCGCAAACACAATGCCTACGGCCGCGGCGATGGCGAGGCAGATCAGCAGGCCGGTACGGTTCATCAGCATCCAGAGAGAAGGCCGATCTCGGACGCAGCGCCTGAGAGCTTGAACACGAAATAGCTGCGTGAGGTCGTCGGGCCAACGCGGGCCACCACCTGACCCAGCGGCTCGACGTTGCGATAGTAGCGCGCAAGCCGCTCTGTCGTTCCACCATAGGAGACAAAGAGCACCGGCTCGGGCGCGGTGCCAGTCATACGCCGGGTCAGGTCAAAATGATGGTTCGGGATCGTGCTAGACGGCCATGACAGCACCGTCCGTCCGCTGTCGCGCTGGTAGTAGATCAGCGACGCCACGGTATCGCGCTGCTCGCCAACGATGGTGCGAGCACCCGTCTGATGTGCGACCTTGCCGACCTCCTCGCCAAGCGATCGCCAGCCCATCGTGCGCGCGTAAACGTCCGGCTTGGCAAGCCATGATACCGACAGCCGGCGCGCGTTGGCATCGCCGGCCAGCAGCGCGACCTGTGCGATGATGCCGATCACGATGCTCAAGGCAATCCAGCGCCAGGCCGCATGACGCACCAGGACAGCGGCGACCAGCACGTTCGCGGAAATGAACGCTGGTGCTGCCCAGTTCGCATTGGCGCGCGTGACAAATGCGGTCGCGGTCACCAGCACCAGCGTGGGAATCGCAAAGCACAGCATCAGACGATCGGCGCGACCGACCTCTGGCTTGGCCATCCGAACGAGGACGATCAGAAACACAGCGAAGGTTACCGGGCCGAACACTGCGAACTGGCTGGCGAGGAATTCCAGGCCGAGCAGTGGATTGAAGCGTACGCCGCCACCCCCGATGTTGTGACCCGTGTGCGTCAGCGTGACGAACCCGTTCTGCGCATTCCAGATTACATTGGGTAGAATGAACGCGACGCCGATCGCGGCGGCGAGCCACAGCAATGGCGAGCGTAAGAGCGCGCGGGCATCGCGATCGATCAACGCAGCGCCGATAACGCCGAGCACAAAATAGATCATCGCGTATTTCGCCAGCATGCCGAGGCCGAACGACACGCCGAGCAACAGGCCCCAGCGCCAGTCGCCTCCCTGCAGCAGCTTCACATACGACAGGAGCGCGACAGCCCAGAAGAACAACAAGGGCACGTCGGTCGAGATGATGCGGCTCGAAAATGCGACCGAGCCGCTCAGTCCCAACAGGATCGCGGCCCAGAATGCCGTCGTCTCGTCGTACATTGTCCTGGCGATCGCGTAGCTCACAAGACACGTGCCGAGATAGAGGATCGGCGCCGGTGCGCGGATGCAGGCCTCGCCCGAACCGCACACCGCCTCGGCGCCCGCGATCACCCAGGCCAGCAGCGGCGGCTTCGAGAAATAGCCGAACGCCAATTCGCGCGACCACGCCCAGTATTGCGACTCGTCGAAGAACAGATCGACGTTGGAATAGGCGAGCCCAATCAGCCGGACCACGGTGACCGCCACGAGGATGAGGAGGCAAACCGCGAACCGCCGGTCGACCAGGCTGCGTGGCGCGGCGTCGGTCAGGGACGTCATGGTGCGACTATCTCGCACAAAGGCGCTGGCGAGTGTAGCGGTTCAGCGCAATTTGGGCGCCTGATCCCGGCATGCCTCGGGCTGCTGCTGACCACCCAGGAATTGGATCGGCGGAACGAAATCGCCACAACGGTCACAAGCGGCGGCAGTCGCCGCCAGCAACAGCACCGCAATGGCCCGGCACAGTGCGGTGCGCGCGGACGTCTTCGTATGTTCGGACATGACCTACCCCATCCCCGTACATCTTAGCGCATGTTGCGCCTTCGATGCTATACCGGCCTCTGGTTACCGCTCGTTGCGGCAACCGGCCGCGGCACCTCGGTGCGGAACACCGGCTTGTAGAACCCCGCGCTGAAGCCTGCCACCACCCAATAGGCGAAGCCTGCAGCGATGCCCGCGGCGATCACCACCACCGGCTGGTCGAACGGCGTGCCGGTGCCGGCCTCGCCGCCAAAGAACTGCCAGCCAAGCCACGTCGCCACCACGCCGTTGAGCACGTGGAAGACCCACGAGCGAATCGCAAAGGCTTCCGAAATCAGGATGCCGATCGAGACCGGCAGCAAAATATATATAAGCATGACGATCAGAAGAAGCGGCCCGCCGATAACGGCACTTAGCACCGCGAAGTCCGGGCTGTCGGGCTGTTGGCCCACGGCCGCGTCGGCGAACTGCCACCATGCGACCAGGACCACGACCGTTGCGGCGATTCCTGCGGCGAAGTAGCCGAGCGGCACCAGCAGGAAGCGCATCAGCAATCGGATGAGGTTTTCCATCTAGTGTCCCCGATTCCGAAGTTCGTACGCCTTCGTAGTGGCCTCCATTACGATTCGGGACACTAGTGTCCCGGTTCCGACGCTTATATCACCTTGCCGCACATGCGTTTACAAGCGTCGGAACCAAAGGGACACTAGAACTCGTTGGCGCTAGTGCGGTTTTGGATTTGACGTTCGTACTACGAACTCGCAGCAACACTGGTACGAACCTCAAATCCACCGCACTAGTCCGTCATCGCCATGGCGCGCAGAGCCATCCGCTCGCGCGCGGACAGTTTCTCGCTTGCGCTCTTGAGCTGACCGCAGGCGGCGAGGATGTCGCGGCCGCGCGGCGTGCGCACCGGCGACGCATAGCCGGCGTTGAACACGACCTCGGAGAACGTCTCGATCTGATCCCAGTCGGAGCACTCATATGTCGAACCCGGCCATGGATTGAACGGAATCAGATTGATCTTTGCCGGAATACCCTTGAGCAGCCGGATCAACGCCTTGGCATCTGCGATCGAATCATTGACGTCCTTAAGCATCACATATTCGAAGGTGATGCGCCGCGCATTGGAGAGCCCGGGATAATTCCGGCAGGCGTCGAGCAGCCCCGCGATCGGATATTTCCGGTTGAGCGGCACGAGCTCGTTACGCAGATCGTCGCGCACGGCATGCAGCGACACTGCCAGCATGCAGCCGACCTCGGCCCCGGCGCGCGCGATCATTGGCACCACGCCCGATGTCGAGAGCGTGATGCGGCGCTTGGAGATGCTCAAGCCGTCGCCGTCGGCGATGACGCCGATCGCATCACGCACTGCGTCGAAATTGTAGAGCGGCTCGCC
>WHTP01000183.1 GCA_009377695.1 Hyphomicrobiales bacterium
ACTAGTCCTGCAATTCCAAAATTCGAATCCTATGGGCGTCATTCCGGGGCGAGGCCGAAGGCCGAGAGCCCGGAATCCATAACCCCAGTCCGTGGTTATGGATTCCGGGCTCCCTCGCTACGCTCCGGCCCCGGAATGACGCCGTTGGATATGAGCGGTTTCATGGAATCGATCGTCTAGTCTAGTGTCCTGAATCCGAAGCTCGCACAACCGTGCAGCGAATGCTCAAGCGCACTTCGGATTCAAGGGACACTACCAAGGATAGCGTTGCATGGCGCAGCGCTGGTTATTCCTCGGCGATCAACCCCGCGGCCACGCGACGTCCCTCACCTAGGAGGATGTTGTAGGTCGAGATCGCGCTGCCGGTGTTGGTCACATCGACCGAGATCGCGAGCGCCTTGAAGCGCGCCTGCATCGGCGGTGGCATGATCCAGCCGCCGCTGCGCGTCCCGATCAGGAACAGGCCGATGTCTTGCGCACGCACAAAGACCGGCTCGAGAGCGGCTTCGGTGATGTCGGAGGCTTGCCGTGGCGTCCACGGCCAGATGCCGTCCGGCAGGCACAGCAGCGAGCCGCGGTGCGACATGCCGGCGAAACGGAAGCCGCCCTTGCCATAGGCCTCGATCGGCGCCGGATACGGGAGATGGCGCGGCTCGTCCGCCACGCTCAGGCCCGCTTGCGTGCCGCCGCAGGCTCGGGCTCCTCGGCCGTCGAAGAGCGGAACGATCCGACGCCGAAATAGATCAACAGCGGCGCGGCGATGAAAATCGAGGTGTAGCTGCCGACCAGCACCACGCCGAACAGCATGGTCGCGGTGAAGCTGTGGATGGCGTGGCCGCCGAAGAAGTACATGGCCAGCAAGGCCAGCGTCACAGTGACGTGCGTGTTCACGGAACGCGTCATGGTCGAATTGATCGATGCGTTGAGCAGCTCCGGTATCGGCATGCGTTTGTAGCGCCGCAACAGCTCGCGAATCCGATCGTAGATGACGACGGTATCGTTCAGTGAATAACCGAGGATGGTCAAAAGCGCCGCGATACTCGCAAGATCGAAGTCGATCTGAAACAGCGACATGAAGCCAATCGTCAGCACCAGGTCGTGCACGTTTGCGACCATGGCGCCGAGAGCGAACTGCCATTCGAACCGGAACCACAGATAGATCAGGATCCCGAGAATCGCGGTCATCAGACCTATTGCACTGTAAGCCAAGAGTTCGGTCGAGATGCGCGGGCCGACCACGGCCTCCTGGCGGTATGTGACCTCGTCGCCAAGCGCCTCCTTGATCTTGCCGAGCGCAGCCTGCTGCGCCTTCTCGCCGCCCGGCTGCTGCGACACCCGGATCAGGACGTCGCGTGGCGAACCGAACGTTTGCAACTGCACCTCGCCCAGGCCCAGGCCGCCCAACGTGCTCCGCATGCGCGCGAGATCGGCGGTCTCCGTCTTCGACTGCACCTCGAGCAGCGTGCCGCCGACAAAATCGATGCCGAAGTTCAGACCCAGTGTGAAATAGAGGACGATCGCGGCGATCGAGGCGATTGCCGACACTGGAAAGCTGATGCGCCGGAAGCGCATGAAGTCGAACTTGGTGTCATCAGGAATGAGCCGCAGAAGCGGGAGTGAGCGGTGAAAGCGCACGATCCGATCGCCTTATGTGACCGCAAGCCGCTGCGGACGAGACCAACGCACCCAGTAGGACACCATCAGGCGCGTCAGCGTGAAGGCGGTAAATACGGTGGTGATGATGCCGATGCCGAACGTCACGGCGAAGCCTCGCACCGGCCCGGTGCCGATGAAGAACAGCACCGCAGCGGCGATGAAGGTCGTGATATTCGAGTCCATGATGGTCGCCAGCGCCCGGGTGAACCCGGCGTCGATTGCGGAAATCGCACTGCGGCCGGTCCGTATCTCCTCGCGGATGCGCTCGTAGATCAGCACGTTCGAATCCACCGCGATGCCGATCGTGAGCACGATGCCGATGATGCCGGGCAGCGTCAACGTCGCATTGAGGAGCGAGAGCACACCGAAGATCATGGCAACGTTGAAGGCGACTGCGATCACGGCGAACACGCCGAAGATGCCGTAGGCCGCGAGCATATAGGCGGCGACCAGTATGGCTCCGAAATAGGCCGCAGTGGTGCCCTTCTCGATCGAATCCTGGCCGAGGCCGGCGCCGACGACGCGTTGCTCGATCACCGTCAAGGGCGCGGGCAGCGCGCCCGCGCGCAGCAGGATGGCAAGGTCGTTGGCCGACTGCACCGTGAAGCTGCCGGAAATCTGGCTCTGGCCGCCGATGATCGGCTCGCGGATCACCGGCGCGGAGATCACCTCGTTGTCGAGGATGATGGCAAACGGCCGGCCTACGTTTTCCGTGGTCGCCTGTGCCCACCGCCGCGCCCCCGAGGCATTGAAGCGCATGCTGACGACCGGCTCGTTGGTGCGCTGGTCGAAGGCGGGCTGTGCGTCGACGAGATCGCCGCCGGAGACGACGACACGCTTCTCGATGAGGTAGGGCTGACGGCCCTCGCGGGCGGTGCTGTAAAGCACCTCGGATTCGGGAGGAGGACGCGACGCCAGCGCCTGCTCCGCGGTCATGGTCTGGTCTACCATCCGGAAATCAAGCTTGGCGGTCTTGCCGATCAGTTCGATCAGGCGCGACGGGTCGCCGAGCCCAGGGACCTGGATCAGGATGCGATCCACACCTTGGCGCTGAATCACCGGCTCGACCGTGCCCAGCTCGTCGACGCGGCGCGTCACGATCTGGATCGACTGATCGACCGCTTGGCGGACGCGCTCGAGGATCGCTGGTTCGGTCCAGTTGAGCCGAACGAGGCCGCCGCCGACGCTGTCGATTTCGACGGTGCGCTGGCCGGTGGTGGCGAGCAGTCCGCCGAGGGGTTGCGAGAGTTCTCGCAGCTTGGCTAAACCTTGCTGCAGATCGGCTTCCCGGATGCGGACCTCGACATTATCGCCGCGCGTGACCGGGGCGCTCACCAGACCAACTTTTGCTTCGCGCAGAACCTTTCGCACCTCATCGCGAAGTTGATCGACCTTTTCCTTGCGGATGGCGGCGGTGTCGACCTCGAGCAGGAGATGGGAACCGCCCTGGAGGTCGAGTCCGAGCACAACATGGCGCTGCGCCCATTTCGGCCAGCTCTGCACGGTACTCGGCGACAGCAGGTTTGGAACCGCGAACAGACAGACGAGTAGCGTCGACACCACGATCGCAACTGCCTTCCACCGCGCAATGTAGAGCATGTCCCTGACGCCCCGGTTCTGTAGCCGTCGTTACTTCGCGTCGTCCTTCGCGGGCTCGGTCTTCGCCCGCACACCCGAAATCATCTGGCGCATCTGCCGGATGCGCACCCCGTCGGCGATCTCGACCTCGATCTGCTCGTCGTCGACCACCTTGGTCACCTTGCCGAGGACGCCGCCTGACGTAACCACCGTATCCCCGCGGCGCAAGTTCTTCACCAGTTCCTGATGCTCCTTCACCCGCTTCTGCTGCGGCCGCAGGATCAGAAAATACATGATCACGAAGATCAGGACGAAGGGCAGCATCGTGACCAGCAGGCTGTCGCTGCCCATTCCCAACGGGCTGCCCTGCGCAAATGCCGGCGTGACAAACATCGCTCGTTCCCTCTGGAAAGTGCCCTGGAGAAGGCCCGCCGTTGAACCCTACAGACCGCGGATTTACGGGCCTAAATCGGCGCGGACTATAGCGGCCGCAGCCTCAATTGCAACGAGGCTTTGGGCGCGCCACAGGGCCTCAAGGCCCTGAGCTTGCGGCGTTTTGCCAGCCCCGCTAAGGGTGCGGCACAACCAAGGCTGAGACATGGCAAAACGCGTCGGAAAATCCTCGAAAAGGTCTGGATCGAACAAGCGGCCAAAGACTTCCGCGGGCTCGTCCGACGCCGCCGAACGAATCGCCACTGCGCTCGAACGGCTGGCGCCGCCGGCGCTCGCAATGCCCGACTTTGCCTCCGCGGACGCCTTCGCCTGGCATCCCGACGGCCGCCGGCTGACGCCGGTACCTCGCGTCAACCGCGTGGAGATGGCGCTGCTCAAAGGCATCGACCGGGTGCGCGACATGTTGCTCGACAACACCGAGCGCTTCGCCAAGGGACTGCCGGCCAACAACGCGCTGCTCTGGGGTGCGCGCGGCATGGGCAAGTCCTCGCTGGTGAAGGCGGCCCATGCGGCCGTCGCCGCGTCGCACCGCAAGAACGGCATGCTCAAGCTCGTCGAGATCCACCGTGAGGATATCGAGAGCCTTCCGGTGCTGATGGAGCTGATGCGCGGCGCGCCTCATCGCTTCATCCTATTCTGCGACGACCTTTCATTCGAGGCGACCGACACGTCCTATAAGTCGCTCAAGGCGGTGCTCGAAGGCGGCATCGAAGGACGGCCGGATAATGTCGTGTTCTATGCGACATCTAATCGCCGCCACCTGATGGCGCGCGAGATGATGGAGAACGAGCGGTCAACCGCGATCAACCCTGGCGAAGCGGTGGAGGAGAAGGTGTCGCTGTCAGACCGCTTCGGCCTCTGGCTCGGATTCCATCGCTGCAGCCAGGACGAATACCTGGCGATGGTCGAGGGTTACGTCGTGCACTTCCGGATCCCCTTCAAGGGCGAGGAGCTCGAACGCGAGGCGCTCGAATGGGCGACGACGCGCGGCGCGCGCTCCGGCCGCGTCGCCTGGCAATACGTGCAGGATCTCGCGGGCCGGCTCGGCGTAAAGCTGAGCGGGCAGTAGAGCACGATCATCGACGTGACAGTCCCGGTCGTTGCCGGGCTTGACCCGGCAATCCATCATTATTCTTCGCGAAAAGATGGATGCGCGGCCAAGTCCGCGCATGACGATTTCACTTGGGCACGACTATCTCACCCGCCGCTCAGGTGCGGCATCGGATCAATCGGTGACGGACCCTTGCGGATCTCGAAATGGAGCTGCGGCGCGTCGACATTTCCGGTCTGACCCGAGCGGGCGATGGTCTGGCCGCGCTTGATCGAATCGCCGCGCTTGACCATCAATTCCTTGGCATGGGCGTAAGCGGTGACGTAGCCGTCGGCGTGGCGCACCAGGACAAGATTGCCGTAGCCCTTGAGCTCACTGCCGGCATAGGCGACGACGCCGTCTTCCGCCGCCTTGACCGGCGTGCCTTCCGGCAGCGCGATGTTGATGCCGTCGTTGCTCTGACCGTTGGTCTTCGGGCCAAAACCCGCGATGATGCGGCCCTTCGCCGGCCAGCGGAACGACATGCTGTTGTTGCCGGCGCGGACTGCATTGGTGGTGGTGGGCGCCTCGTTCGGCGTCGCGACGCTCGCGGTTTCAGCCGGGCGATGGCTGGCGAGAACAGGGCCGGCCTTCGGCTGCGCCTTCGGAAGCGCGGCTGCCTTTGGCTCGGTCTTGCTCTTCGCGGCAGCCGGCGCCCTCAGCGCCTTCGGCTGCGCGACTTTCCGCTCGGACGGCGTCGCGCGTGCCGAGCGGTTCGCCGGAACATTGAGACGGTCGCCGATATTCAACTTGGTGTGCGGCGGGATGTTGTTGAGCTTCGCGATCTCGGTGAGCGACATGTTGTACTTGCGCGCAACACGGATCAGCGTCTCGCCCGGCGCAACGACGTGCACGGCCGGGTGCGTCGGCCCGATCCGTCGGGATGACGGCGCGCCTTTGGCCGCAGCCGTGCGAATGGGTGGCGGCAACGCGTGAGGCGACTGCCGGGGCGGCGCCTGCACCGAATCGGTGGCAGCAGGCTCGGAGGATTGGCCCGGATGATACGACGCCATCCCGCGTCCCCCGCCCGACACGCCGCTGGGCGGCGTCGATGCGGCTTGGCTACCGGGCGGCGGTGGCAGCGACGAGGTCTGCACGCTGCCCGAAGGCACACGCGGCTGCTGGATCGAACCAGTGGCCTCCTGCTGTGATGCGTAGGGGTTGCTGTTGAATCGCGTTGCTTCGGAACTGCATGCGGCGACGCCGACGGCGATCACAGCCAAAGCGAGAACCCGCGGCAATGGCCACGAGCGCAACTCGACAACGGAAGACATGGCGTCCCCACTCGTACGCAACGTTACAAGATTACAAGTGCGTGAGTTAACACCTGGGGAGTAAATAAGGGTTTAAGCGAATACGACCGCTCAACCTTAACCAAACGCTTTCGCGACTTATTTGCGGGTGGATCCCTCAGGGCGACCCCGTGGGCATGCTTATGCAGGGTCTATCCGTCTATAGCTCGCGTGCTGGCCCCGGCAGCAGCGGCACGAAACGCACGCCGAGCAACTCCTCCTGCTGCACCTCGGCACCGGATTTCGTCACCTTCACGATATGCTGGACCCCGCCCTGCGGCCCGAGCGGCAGCAGCATGACGCCGCCATCCGCGAGCTGTTCGACCAGTGCGTCGGGCACCGTCTCGGCCGCCGCGGTCACGATGATGCGGTCGAAGGGCGCACGATCAGGTGCGCCGGCAAGACCGTCGCCGACGCGGATGTCAACGTTCTGGTAACCAAGCGTCTGCATTCGGGCGCGGGCGGCGTCCGCGAGGGTGCGGTAGCGCTCGACGCTCACGACCTCCTGAGCGAGCCGGGACAGGATGGCGGCCTGGTATCCCGATCCGGCACCGATCTCGAGCACCTTGTGTTCCGGACGCACGCGGAGCTGCTCGGTCATGTAGGCCACCACATAGGGCTGGCTGATGGTCTGGCCGCAGGCAATCGGTAGCGCCTGGTCGGCATAGGCGGCGTCCTGGAACTCATGCCCGACAAAATGCTCGCGTGGCACCTCATCGAGCGCACGCAGCACCGCGCCATCGCCGATGCCGCGCCGCCGCATGGTCAACATGAATTGCATGCGACCGACGCTATTGTCGCCTACAGGCTGCTTTGCCAACGTCGCCCTCGGATTCCCGCCTAGACGCTGTGATCATAACGCGCTGGACTGTCAAAGCTGTAGTGTCTTGGACATGCCGGAACCAATACCATTGCGCCGCATTGATCGGATTATGGGGCATTGCCATCCCGTACTAGTGTGGCGGTTCAGAAGTCCGCATCGTTCTCGCGGCGAGTCCCGACATGCGGACTTCTGAACCAAAGCCACACTAGATTCAATGAGTTGCTAGTGTCCTTCGATTCCGAAGTTCGTATAAGAGGTCGCTGCGAAATGGTACGAACTTCGGAATCGGGAGACTCTGACCCATCGACCCCGCACCGAACGAGGCCGTACTGCGTACGTAGACCTTCGGAATTGGGGACGGAGGATGAATGACAACGGCACAAGGCGGGTTCTGATCGTCGAAGACGACGTCATGATCCGGATGCTGATCGAGGACATGCTGGCTGACCTCGGCTTTGCCGTGGCGGCGCAGGCGGCCAAGGTCCACGACGCACTGGCGGCCGCGAAGACCGCGGACATCGATGTAGCGATCCTCGACGTCAATCTCAGCGGCGAGACCACCGGCCCGGTGGCCGAGGCACTGGCGGAGCGAGGGACGCCCTTCGTCTTCGCCACCGGCTATGGCGAGCACGGGTTGCCGGAGCGGTTCCGCGACCGGCCGCTCTTGAAGAAGCCGTTCCAGATCGAGAGCCTCAAACGCATGCTCGACACCGCACTCGCGAACTGACGCTCGCTAGGCAGATTCTGATCAGACGCGATCATATCCGGCTGCGGCGAAGTAGTTCAGACACTCCTGGGCGGTAAAAGCGGCAAGGGCGGTGGCGATCGCGTCGACCAAGGGCTCGATTGATCGAGCAGCCGCCTTTCGAAGGGCGGCC
>WHTP01000231.1 GCA_009377695.1 Hyphomicrobiales bacterium
GCCGAACTTGCGCCCACCGACGTCGGCACCGTGGAAACGGAAGCCCCTAGGCATGGGCGTCGCGCAACGCGGCCACGTCGCGGACCGCGCGCGAGACGACGATGCCACCCGGTTCGGTCAGCACCTAGATGCGTTCGGCCAGATTGAAGCCGTCGCCGAAGATGTCATGACCTGCCGCATCTATGATGATCTCGCCGAGATGAACGCCGATGCGGACCAGGAGGCGCTGCTCCTCGGCGAAGCCCCTTGTTGAACCGCGCCATGTGTTCCTGGATGTCGATGTGCGCTTGGACGGCGGCGACCGCCGAGCCGATCTCGGCGAGCTCCCTTCGGTCGA
Organism: Hyphomicrobiales bacterium; assembly: GCA_009377695.1. Taxonomy (GTDB): domain Bacteria; phylum Pseudomonadota; class Alphaproteobacteria; order Rhizobiales; family Xanthobacteraceae; genus VAZQ01. Next base: position 338 of record WHTP01000231.1, read on the forward strand.
ACGCGGCAGCGGCGGCTTCGAAGTCTGCATCGGACACGGCGGTTTCAGAAACGCGCGTCGCCGTCTCGGCCCAGGCAAGAACCGCCGCGTTCCCGGTCATCGAACAGCGCACCGCCACCGCGCGGACGGCGTACGAACATCTGATCAACGAGCAGTTCGTGGTCGGCATGGGCGCCGCAGGCACCCATGTGGCTGACAGTATGGCCGCAACACCTATGACGGTGCCGAGCTTGTTTAAGAAACTTTGCCATTTGGCAAATGGGCGACGCCGAAGCTGTTCCGGATGACATGAGAGAACGCAATACAACCTCGTATCGAGGGCGCTGACTTCCCCTACGTAGCGTACTCAGTGCCCGACCGAGCTGCTTCCGCGTTAGGCTGCCCGTGCAACGCCGAGCCCACGCTCCTCCATACTGTCGCGAATGATGTCAATTGGCTGTCGCCGATCGATCATGAGCGATGCCACGCTACGCAGGTGCGAGCGAAGCTTGCTGCGGCCACCGGTGAAGCGCAAAAGCGGGGCACAGCGCTCGGTCGCCGCTCTGTACAGCGACTCGCAGAACGCACCCTGCACATCCAGAATGTCGTGGCTCTCGAGTTCGATATTGAAAAAGTCGATCGCATCTCGACCGTCAGCCGCCTCGAAGGTGATGCTGGTCCCATTCACCAGGTCACCGATTGGCATCAGGAAACCATCAACGTAGACGGGATGCAAAGCCGTGAGGCAAAGATCTGCGTTCGGCGAGTTTTCACCCAGAGCACCGCGCCGTATGAGAACCGGTACATTGTTCGGTTCGCTGGCCCATACGAGAGCTTTCTTCGGCTCGCCAACCCATTTGCCTGCTACGCTGTTTAGGGTGAAACTGACCATTGCCTTGATCGGCGCATAGTGCCCAAAACGCACCGCGACCTCGTCGCCCGCTACCAAGCTTTCGATCGGCCGATAGCCATCGCGCGCCCGGATTTGCGTGCCCCGCGCAAAACAACTGCCGCCACTATTGCCGTTGCCGCCGTTGCCGTTGCCGCCGTTGCCGTTGCTGCCGCCATTTCCGTTGCCGTTGCCGTTACCGCCTGGGGCTGCCGACGCCAGCTGGTGCAGAGCGCCCGTCGCCACGACCGCACCCAAGACCAAACTAGCAGCCTTGAGTGCATTGCGCCGCGCACGATCGATCTTTTGAATTCCGGTCAACCCGCCCTCCATGTGATGACATCCTGTGACGTTTACCAAGTGTAGAGCGCTATATTGCCCTCAGGCCAGAAGCCGAAGGCGCTAGCGTACGAAGGCATTGGAGTTACCCCAAAGGGGTCAACGACATCACTGGACCGTGATAGGGAACCGACCCATAGGATTGCGGAACCCGCACCGGCGGCCCGGAGCGACTTTGTCTACTGGCTTTCGCCATGGGCGGATTCACGCTCGCCAATCTGCTCGTCGCACTGGCGGCAGACCATGCGGCGCTTGCTCCTCGCGTTTTCTGCCATGCCGGCCGCCAAGGTATGCCGCTTGACTGGGTCGAGCCCAGCGATCTGGCCGCACCGTCGATGATCACCGGCGGGCTCACCCTGGCGATCGTCGTCGCTGGTGTGGCCCTCGGCGTGCTGGTGAACGGAGGATTCAACTGGCGCGCTACGTTCCTCGGCGTGGCCGGGGCTCGCGGTGCTCTCGCTGCCCGGCATCCTCGCCTGGCTACCGCGCCTGCCGCCTGCCGCCTGCCGCCCACCGAAAGGCTGATCTGGCCTCGAGCCTTGACGTATGGAATACCCACTCTAGCTCGCTGCTGGCCAGGTTGTTGTGAGCTATTGATAGTGAAAGAGGGAGCGAACTTGCGCGGCGTCGATCAGACCTTCCATGCTCTTGCGGAAGTCGACCGGCTTGGTTGCCACCATGACGCGGACCATCCCGGTCGGTCCGATCACGAGGTCTCCTTCAACGCGCGAATCACTGCCGATACGATCGAGACCTTGGCGCCGGACCCGATCCGCACTCTCACGCCGCCCATATCGAGCTCGATCGTCGCCACAGGCGCGGCTTGCTGCCGTCGCCGTTCAGGCGCCGATGGCAGATCCATCACCGCCGGCACGAAGCTCGGCCCTCCATCGTCGCTCGCCTCGCTCCGCTTGCGTGCTTCGCGCCGCCTACCGAACAATTGCTGGGGTGTTCAACCGATGGCGGCGCGCAACCACCGACACCGCCGCTCCAGCCTCCAGCCTCTCCGCAACGATCCGCGCCTTGTCGTCTACCGTCCAACGACGACGACCGCCGCCGCCGGTGATCAACTCGATGCGCCGGACTTGCCGCTCAGGTTCAAGCGTAGGTTCAAGTCTAGACACAAGCCGATCCCTATCTCGCAGCAGGATCAGCACCATCACAGATCAAGAACCCCACAAAAAGGTGGCCC
>WHTP01000118.1 GCA_009377695.1 Hyphomicrobiales bacterium
GCGGCGCTGCGTCTCGCGTTGGCTTGCGCCTTTGCGGCGTTCGCGATCTGGGCGCTCTGGCTCTCGCGCCGACGGCGTATGCGCTGGCTGTTTGCTACGGCGTTTCTCGGCGTAGTCGTGTGGTGGATAACCATCCCTCCCGCGCACGATCGTAACTGGCGACCGGAAGTCGCGGTGATGCCGCGGGCGGTCATCGACGGCGACCGCGTGCGCATCACAGGTGTCCGCAACTTCGACTACCGGACCCGGAATGATTTCACGGTGCGAGAGGAGCGTGAGGTGCAGCTATCGCACCTGACCGGCCTCGATTTCTACGTGTCCTACTTCATGGAGGGGCCGGTCGGACACACGTTCGTCAGCTTCATCTTCGACAACGCGCCGCCCCTGAGTATTTCGGTCGAGACGCGGCCGGAGGTGGGCGAGGGTTTTGCGCCTGTCGCCTCCATGTTCAAGCAATTCGAGCTAATCTACGTGGTGGGTGAAGAACGCGACCTTGTGAACGTGCGCGCCAACCACCGGCAGGAGCCGATTTATCTCTATCGACTCAATACCTCGGCTGACGATGCGCGCCGTCTGCTGCTGGTCTACCTGGAGCGGATCAACGAACTCGCCGATCGGCCCGAGTTCTATCACCTGCTGACCAACAGCTGCACGATCAACATCGTGCGCTACGCGAACGCTGCCGGCCGGGTCGGCCGGATCGACATCCGTCACATTTTGAACGGCCTCGCCGACAGCTATCTCTACCGCTCGGGCCGGATGGACACGACGCTGCCGTTCGACGAACTGCGGCGGCGCTCCCTGATCAACGAAGCCGCGCGGGCGGCCGATGGCGCATCCGATTTCTCGCAGCGCATTCGCGTATCCCTCCCGACGATCCCTCGCTGATACCTGCCACATGCGTCGTGCTGGCCGCCAGATACATCGTTGTGCCTTGCGCACCCGGCGCGCCGTAACGAGATTGTGCTCGAATGAGAGGATGCGAAAACGCCGATTGAGGTGAATGCGCTCCGACGCAGGCGGTTCGCGCCAGGCAACACGCGGGCGTCAAACCGGAGAGTATCGGCCATTTGCCGCGACACATAGCCAGGTTCGCTTTGCGTCGGCTATTGGCCCTGACCGACGATTCTTGCATGTCCGCTTTTCCGCCGCTTATGGGTCCAGAAGCGGACCTTGCGCGAACGTCGTTGAAACGACGCGAATGACCAAAGCGGGCTCAGCTGCGCCTCGTGGCAATGTCGCCTATGGAGCGTCAAGTGTAGACCATCTGATGGCGGCGCCGAGCGGGTGCCGGTTCAACCTCTCTAGCTCATCTTCGCCGGAGTTTTGGCTACGTCCCTCAATGCGCCACCGGCACTATTGAGTAAAATGCGCCTCGAAACGCTCACATGGCCTTTACGCGCTCGATGGATGATGATCGCCGTATTTTCAACTTTACCGCGCCATATGCTTCTCCGGCTTCAGAATATCATTCTCGAAATGATCGCGAAGGGCGAGCCGCTGAAAGCGACAATGGATCGCTTGTGCCTTGAGGTGGAGGCTATCGTCCCTGGCACTGTGTGCTCCGTTCTCACACTTGACGAGTCCCTTCGGATTCGCCCGCTCTCCGCACCGAATCTGCCAGTCGATTATTGCGCCTCGATCGATGGCATACCAATCGGTCCCAGTGTCGGTTCCTGCGGAACAGCGGCCTTTCGGGGCGAGCCGGTCTCTGTTCTCGACATCCATAGGGATCCCCTGTGGGCCCAGGTCGAAGTGGCACTGCTTCCGCCGGAGTTGGTGGCCTGCTGGTCCAGTCCCATCCTAGACACGCGCCGAAGAGTTCTCGGCACGTTCGCCTTTTATTTCCAGGAACACCGGGGACCGACCGAAATCGAGGAGCGAGCTGTTGAGACCTGCGCTCACCTGTGCGCCATCGCCATAGAACGCGATGCCCAAAAGGTCGAGCACCACCGCCTTGCATTCACCGATTCTCTGACCGGCCTCACCAACCCTGCGGGATTCAGCAGTGCGATTGCCGCACTTTCTCGCGAAGAACCTCACACGTGGGGGCTGCTCCTTGTTGATCTCGACAATCTCAAGAAGGTCAACGATACGTTCGGCCATTCCTGCGGCGATGCGCTGATCGTTAGTACTGCAAATTCGATCACTTCGATTGTTCCGCGCGAGCGGGCGTTTCGACTTGGCGGCGATGAGATTGCGGTTATCGTGAAGCTCGAGGACGGGAGAGGATGTATCAGAGCCGTGGCCGAGAACATCCTAGATGCTCTGAAACAGCTGACTGACTGCCTCGGGCACACCATTGTGCGAAGCGCTACGATTGGCGGAGCCTTCGCCACGGCACAAGATCGAAATGTGGAACAAGTGCGCCGCAACGCGGATCTTGCGCTTTATCACGCCAAGGAGACAAGACGTGGTCGCTTCGTCATCTTTGAGGACGGGTTGAGGACGACTATCACGCGGCGTTTGAGCGCCATTCGTCTTGTCAGCGAGGCGCTCAAGGAGAACCGTATAAAGCCCTTCTATCAGCCGATCATCAGACTGGACACGGGAGACGTCGTCGGCGTTGAAGCGTTGTGCCGTATCGTTGCGCCAGACGGCCAAATCATTACAGCCGCCGATTTTCAGGAAGCGACTTCCGACGTCCTTGTGTCCTCCGAGCTCACCCAGCGAATAATTGCACAGGTTGCCCAAGACGTGCGCGCCTGGGCCGAGATGGGTATCACATTCGAGCACGTCGCGATTAACGTCACGGCAGCTGATTTCCATAATGGGGCGCTTGCCCGCCTGCTTGTAGCGGCCTTCGGGAAGGCCAATGTCCCGCTTGATGGTGTCGCAATCGAAATTACGGAGAGCGTATATCTTGGCGATCGCGACGAGGGCATGTCGCAAGAAATCGCCGCTCTTCGCGCACTAGGTATATGCGTGGTTCTTGATGATTTCGGCACGGGCTTTGCTTCCCTTACGCACCTGCTGACGGTACCCATCGATATGATCAAGATTGACAAGTCCTTCATCGATGGAATGGAGCCGCAGAATGCGAGCTTCGCGATCGTGAAAGGCCTCATCTCGATCGCCAGCGATCTCGGCATTCGCGTCGTCGCGGAAGGCGTCGAGTCGCCATTGCAAGTAGCGCAATTGCGCACCATCGGCTGCCCGCTCGCCCAGGGCTATCATTTTGCCCGCCCGGCAGAGCGGCACGAGATCACGCGGCTAATGTTCCAGCAAGCCCAACGTTCGTCATCGGTGCTTTCGGCCGGAACAGCCGAGTCCAGGCCCGATGTGGCTTCGATCGACGGCCAACGTCGCAGAATTGCCTAATTGCAAAACCGGTTCACCTGACGTTCAACCGCGATAGTAGTCGCACCTTCCCGTGACGCAGCTTATCGATTGCGCCCGCGAAGTCGCCAAGCCGTTGTCGAAGGGATTGCGACGTGATGTCGGGTCTTGACCCTTCGCGTCATTTCGCGGCAATGCAGTATCTCGGTCGCTTTTGAGCCGAAGCGGACTCGACCGGCAGACAAAGCCGGCGGGATCGGTCGAGAACGCGAAACTAGAGCTCCAAACGCCCATAGCCTTGATTAGACAGCATCCGCTCGCGACGCTATCCATTCGGCCAACCTATCGAGCGACATACGAGAGCCCAACGTGACTGACACACCCGAATACACGCCGCCGGAAGTCTGGGTCTGGGAGAAGGCCGACACTCCATTTATAATTGGCGCTATGGCCATGTCAACCGCCCCATCGCGGGCGCGACGCAGGAGAAGGAATTGGCGCGCGGAAAGCATCCGCTGCAGCTCTATTCACTGGCGACACCTAATGGCGTCAAGGTTACAATCATGCTGGAGGAACTGCTGGCCGCCGGTCACAGCGGAGCCGAATACGACGCCTGGCTGATCCGGATCGGTGAGGGCCACCAGTTCGGCAGCGGATTTGTCGGGGTGAATCCGAGTTCCAAAATTCCCGCGCTGATGGACTATAGCGAACCGACGCCGCAACGCGTGTTCGAATCGGGCGCGATCCTGCTCTATCTGGCGGATAAGTTCGGCGCCTTTCTGCCAAAGGATCGCGGCAAGCGCACCGAGGCGCTGAACTGGCTGTTCTGGCAGATGGGCTCAACGCCCTATGTCGGCGGCGGCTTCGGGCATTTCTATGCCTATGCTCCGGTGAAGATCAAATACGCCATCGACCGCTTTACAATGGAGGTAAAACGCCAGCTCGACGTCCTCGACCGGCAGCTTGCGAACAATCGGTTCATCGCCGGCGACGAATATACGATCGCCGATATGGCGATCTGGCCTTGGTACGGCAACGGCATGTTGAATGGCGCCTCCTACAACGACCCGCGCAAGTTCCTGCAGACGCATGAATACAAGAACCTGACGCGCTGGACGAAAGAAATCGGCGAGCGCCCGGCCGTCAAGCGCGGGCGGATGGTCAACCGCGCCACCGGGCCGCTTGAACAACAGTTGCACGAACGCCATGACGCCAGCGATTTCGAAACGAAGACGCAGGACAAGATCGAACGGGCACTGGCCGCTCCATCGTAATCTCTAGTAAAGAAAGCCTGCCGGACGAAGAGCGTCCCACAGGGAACACTCGATGGGAACCGACCACGGAGCACCACTTACATCGTCACGGCCGCTAATATTTCGTGTGAATTCAGCTTATGGCCCGTAGCGGACCTCCCGAGATATTCCCTCACATGTCTGCTTTCAGGGTAAGCGGACCTGGCGAACTTATGAGTGCACGCCCCAGACCTGCTGTGCGGTGTCCTGGTTCACCATGGGCGAGTGCGCAGCCAATTGCCGCCTTCGCGGTCGTTTCGCTGTCCACGGCGCGAAGTTTTCGGTGCATCTGGCAATTCACTAGCAGCTTATATTTGCTAGTGGTCCTTTGATTCTAACATTCGCAAGTCGCCCGCTGAGAAGGGATGCAAATGTTAGAATCGGACCACTAGCTCAATCCATGGTGAATGCGTCAATGCAAATGGGGGCTGCTCTCAGCGACACGCTTCACTCCGCCTTCCACGGAATCACCTTGCGTTCCAACTCCTGGAACAGCGCCGAAGTGATCAGTCCAAGAATGCCGATGGTCACGATGCCGCAGAACATCGTGGTGACCTCGAGCAGCTCCCATGAATTCCAGATCAGGTAGCCGATACCGCTTTTGGTGGCGACGAATTCGGCCGCCACCAGCACGATGAACGACACCGCGAGCGCAATGCGCAGGCCCGCAAAGATCATCGGCAGCGCGCCGAAGAACACGATACGGGTGAACATCACGGCCTGGCTGGCGCCGTAGTTCTTGGCGACGTCCCAATAGATCTTCTCGATATTGGACGCGCCGACATAGGTGTTCACGATGACAGGGAAGAACACCGCGATTGCGACCAGCGCGATCTTGGACGCGTCGCCGAAGCCGAACGCAAGCAGCAGCAGCGGCATCAGCGCGATCTTCGGGATTGGAAACAGCGCGGCGATCAGGGGATCGATGAAGATGCGCACGGGCGTGAACATCGCCATCAGCAGGCCAAGGACGATTGCCGGGATGACGCCGATCAGGTAGCCCGCGACCACGCGCAGCAGCGTCACGCCGGTGTGATAGGCGAGCTCGCCGTTGACGAGAAGCTGCCAGTAGCGCGTCGCGATATCGCTCGGCGCCGGAATGAAACGCCGGTCCCCGAATCCGGCGAGGAGTAATAGCTCCCAGATCAGCAACAGCCCGATCGGCGAGATCAGATAGAGCAGCCGGTCGCGGGTCTTACCGGAGAGACCGCTCATGCCTCCATCTCCGCACGCGCGCGGTTCACTTCCTCTTCGAGCACGCGCCAGATGTCGAGCTTGAGCTTGCCGAAATCCGGCGCGGCCGACAGCGCGATCAGGTCGCGCGGATGCGGAAACGGCACGGTGATGATTTCCTTGATGCGGCCGGGCTGCGCCGTCATCACCACGCAGCGGTCGCCGAGCAGGAGCGCCTCCTCGATCGAATGCGTGATGTAGATCACGGTCTTGCCGGTCTGCTCCCAAAGCCGCACCAGCTCGGCCTGCAGGATCACGCGGTTCTGCGCGTCGAGCGCGGCGAATGGCTCGTCCATCAACAGCATCGCCGGATTGGTCACGAAGGCGCGCGCGATCGCGCTCCTTTGGCGCATGCCGCCGGAGAGCTGGTGCGGATAGTGCCGCCGAAATTTCGTGAGCCCGACAAGCTTGAGCGCGGCATCGATCCGCTCCGCGGCTTCCGCCTCGGGCACGCCGCGCGTCATCAGCCCGAAGCCGACATTGGTCTCGACGCGCATCCAGGGAAACAGGCCGCTCTCCTGGAACACCATCGCGTTCTCGACCGCCCAGCCCTCGGCATGGACGGTGATGGTGCCGCCGGTCTGGTGGTCGAGCCCGGCGAGGATGCGCAGCAGCGTTGATTTTCCACAGCCGCTCGGCCCGACGATGCAGAGGAATTCGCCGGCGCCGATGTGCAGGTCGATGCCGTCGAGCGCCAGCACGCTTCCGGCGGCGCTGACATATTCCTTGCGCACGCCTGCAATGTCGATCGACGCGCCGCGGCGCTGGACAGTCATAGGCAGGCCCCCGCCGACGCAACAATCACCGGCATCCCGGAAGCTTGCTGTCCTTGTTCTCGACCACGAACGGCGGGAGCTTCGCCGCCGCCTCGCGGACATAGCTCGTGTCGATGATGCGCTCCAGCGGCAGGTTGGCGCTGGTCATCTTATTTTCGGCGTACCACGTCTGCATGTCCATCACGCTGTCGGCATTGATCGTGCCGTTCGGGCTGCGCGCCGGCCAGGGATATTTGTGCAGTAGCTGGGGTCGCGTTTCGGTCTTGGTCTTGATCAGGAGATCGATCATCGCCGCGCGGTTGGGACCGCCGTGATAGGCCTGGCAGTAGTCGCGCACCGCCCGCAGATAGGCTCCGTAATAAGCTCGCGCGACGCGATCGTTCGCTTTCGCCCAATCGGTGTTGATCATGCTCACCGCAATCGACAGCGGGTGCGGCTTCACGAGATCATCGGGGTCCTTGAACGGAACCGCAAAGCCGCCGTCGATAAACTGCCCAGTAAACGGCGGGATCACGATCGCCGCGTCGATCGCCTTGTTGCGGAAGGCGACCGCCATTTGCGGAAACGGGATGACCTTGACCTCAACGTCGGCGATGGTGAGACCATCGGTCTCGAGCATCCGGCCAACCTCGTAGGTCGAGACCGAGCCGGTGCCGTTGCTGGCGATGGTTTTGCCCTTCAAGTCTCTGAGTCGCGTGACCTTGCCCTTGAGGTCGGGGCGCAGCATGAGATTGTGACCGAGCGGGCTCGACACCCGGTCGACCACCATCGCGATCGGCAGGTTCTTCTGCAGGCCGTTGAAATAGCCGGCGGAGACGCCGCCCTCGATGATCTGGAACCGGTTTTGTGCCAGCATCGCCAGCGAATTAGCGGAGGTATCGAGGTCCTCGATCTTCAGCTTGATGCCGGCTTGCTTGAAGTACCCTTTCTGGATGCCCCACAGATTGGCGCCGTTCGAGATCGAGCGCACCAGACCGATATTAATGGTCGTTTCCTGGGCCGACGCTGCAGTGAGGCCTGCCAGCAGGCTTGCTGCAAGCGCGAGCGAGGCGGTGGCGGTACGCAGCACGGCAATCATTGTTGTTCCTCCCCGAAGATGTTGCGGCGCAGACTACATCATCCCGCTGCGAAGTCTTTCTTAGATGCCAGCGCGATGTCGTCGCTGGTAGGTCCGTATTGCACTGCAATAATTTTCAGCACGTGCGCAAATGATCAGCGTGACCGCGGCTCACATCGCTGTCTCGGTTTTGGATAACGCCACGTAATCTCGGCATTAATCGGCATGGCACGAATTCTGAATGGTGGAGGCATCACGCATCAGGGAGCCCTGTCGCGATGGTGTCACCGCCGAAGCTGCGCCTCGAAAACCTGTCAAAGACCTTCACCACAGACAACGGCGACTTCGTCGCGCTTGCGGCCAGCAACCTCGACATCCCGGCGGGGCGGTTCGTCAGCCTGATCGGGCCGTCGGGCTGCGGCAAGACCACGATCTTCAACATCGTTGCGGGACTGCTGCCGCCGACCACAGGCCGCGTGCTGATCGACGGCGAGGACGCAACCGGGTTCATCGGCCAGGTCGGCTACATGCTGCAGAAGGATCTGCTGCTGCCCTGGCGCACGGTGCTCGACAATGTCGCGCTCGGCATGGAGATCAAGGGCACGCCGTTGAAGGAAGCGCGCGAGCGTGCCTTGCCGCTGATCCAGCGCTACGGCCTCGGCGGCTTCGAGCATCAGCATCCGTCCGCGCTGTCGGGCGGCATGCGCCAGCGCGCGGCGCTGTTACGGACGCTGCTGATCGACATGGACGTCATCCTGCTTGACGAGCCGTTCGGCGCGCTCGACGCGCAGACGAAATCGAAGCTGCAGGAGTGGCTGCTCGGCCTGTTCAACGATTTCGGCCGCACCGTCGTCTTCGTCACGCATGACGTCGAAGAGGCGATCTACCTCTCCGATGAGATCCACGTGATGGCGAGCAAGCCGGGTCGGATCGTCGAGGCGCTGCCCATCGATCTGCCGCGGCCGCGCCACCGCTCGGTGGTCACGACGCCGCGCTTCATGGCGATGAAGAAGTACTGCCTCGACCTGCTGCACGACCAGGACCCGCAGCGGAGTGCCGCGTGAAACCTCGAACGGTTCGCAGGCGATCATGCATTTCACAGGGAACGGCATCATGAGCCTCGCTTTTCCAACGAGTCTCGCTCCTCGTGACGCGGAGGCGACGCCACCGGCAACGACCGAGCAAGCCGCGCCGCGCCCTGGCAAAAGCGCACGGCGGCGGCTGCCGGTCTCGCGGAACTGGCCGACGAGCATCGTCATGCTCGTTCAAATGGTCATCCTGGTCGGGTTCATCGCGCTGTGGGAAATCTCCGCCGCCTATAAGCTGATCGATCCCTTCTTCTGGTCACGGCCGAGCGCGATCTGGTCGACGCTCCTGATCTTTTTCACTGAAGGCGATGCTTTCACCGACATCGGCTTCACGTTCCGCTCGACCATCATCGGCTTCGTGCTCGGGACGCTTGCAGGCGCGGCGCTTGGCCTCTCGATGTGGTGGTCGCGCAATTACGCATCGATCGTGCAGCCCTACATCATCTGCCTGGAATCGATCCCGAAGCTGGCGCTCGCGCCGCTCATCATCCTGGTGTTCGGCATGGGGCTCGCGTCGAAGGTTGCGATCGCGACGGCGCTGACGCTTGTCGTCTCGGCCTTGACCGCCTACTCGGGCGTGCAGTCGGTCGACAAGGACCAGGAGCGCCTGTTCTATTCGCTCGGCGCGTCGCGCTGGCAGGTGTTCACCAAGCTCGTGGCGCCGACCTGCGTTCCGTGGATCATCTCGATCCTGCGCGTGAACATCGGGCTGGCTTTGACCGGCTCGATTGTTGGCGAGTTCGTCGCCTTCCAGCACGGGCTCGGCCGCACCATCCTGTACGCCGGCACGACCTACGACATCGCGCTGGTCTGGGTCGCGGTGCTCGTCCTCTCGATCCTGTCGATCATCATGTACGCCAGCGTGTCGTGGCTCGAAAGCGTGCTCAAGCGGAACATGGCGTACTAGAAAGGGAAATAGACATGGCCTCTCGACTGGTTGGCGTTGCGTTGGTTGCGGCGCTCGCGACGCTCCAAGCACCGCCCGCGCATGCACAGAGGACACTGCTCGTCGCCGAGCCGACCCATGGCGTGGGCTATCTGCCGCTCTATGTCGCGATCAGGAACGGCTATTTCGCCAAGGATGGCCTCGACGTGAAGGTGATGACCGTCGACGGTGGCTCGACCCACACCAACGCGGTGCTGACCGGGCAGGCGTTCGCCTTCATCGGCGGTCCCGAGCACAACGCGTATGCCAAGCTCAAGGGCGGCGAGCTGCGCGCGGTGGCCAATGTCGTCGACCGTGGTAACGTCTATTTCACCGCACGCAAGGGCAGCGAACCGAAACCAGGTCAGGAGCGGCCGGCCTACTTCAAGGGCAAGTCGTTTGCGGTCGGCTTGTACGGCGGGACGCCGAACTCGATCACGCGCTATCTGCTCAAGAAATGGAATCTCGATGCCAGGAAGGACGTGACGCTGATCGAGATGACCACCAGTGCGGTGCTTGCCGCCGTGAAGGGCGGGCGCGCGGAGATCGCTGTCACCAGCGAGCCGCTGCTCACCCAGGGCGTGAAGAACGGTCTGTGGGGCGAGCCGATCATCAATATTCCCAAAGAGCTCGGCCCCTACGCCTATTCGACCCTGAACGTGCGGCTTGAATCGATCGCGAAGGAGCCGGAGCTTGTTCAGAAGTTCGTCCGCGGCGTCGTGCAAGGCATCAAGTTCACCTATGCCGACCCGGAAGGTGCGGCCGCGATCGCCAAAAAGGAATTTCCGACCATGCCGCTCGACGATCTGAAGGCGACGCTCGACCGCACCTTCGCCGACGGGCTGTGGAGCCGCGACGGGATGGTCAGCGCGGAATCCTGGAACACCGGTGAGTCCGTCGTGCTGGCGGCCGGCATCCTGAAGAAGCCTGTCCCCTATGACGACATCATCGACATGCGGTTCGTGCGGGCGGTCAACGCCGCCAGCAATTGACGCCAAAAGACGTTAACAAGCTGAAAGCAAAAGCGGAGAATACGATGACGGAAGAACCGATCTGGAACCAGTTTCTCACCGAGCGCGACAAGGCGGTGTTCGCGGCATCGGGTTATGGCACTCGCGCGGGCTTCGGCAAGCGGCCGGCGCTGCTCGTCATCGACGTCAACTACGCATTCTGCGGCGATAAGCCGGAGCCGATCCTGGAATCGATCAAGAAATGGCGCAACTCCTGCGGTGAAGAGAGCTGGCCCGCGGTCGCCGCGATCAAGTCGCTGATCGACAAGGCGCATGAGAAAGGCATCCCGGTCGTCTACACGACCGGCGTGCGCCGCGAGGACAACTGGGATTCCGGCTCCTGGAGCTGGAAAAACACTCGCAACGGTGAGGTGGTGCAGACCAAGACCAATGTGGATGGCAATCAGATTGTCGATGAGATCGCGCCCGGTCCGCAGGACATCGTGATCCTGAAGCAGAAGCCGTCCGGCTTCTTCGGCACCAACATGGCGAGCTATCTCACCTTGCTCGGTTGCGACAGCGTCATCGTGACGGGCACGACCACGTCCGGCTGCGTGCGCGCGACGGTGCTCGACGCCTTCAGCAACAACTATCGCGTGGCGCTGGCGGAGGAGGGTTGCTTCGACCGTTCGCAGGCGAGCCACGCCATCAACCTGTGCGACATGAACGCGAAATATGCCGACGTCGTGAAGTGCGCCGAGGTGCTGGCGTTCTTCGATACGCTGCAGGCCGGCATGTACGATTTGCCGAAGGGCTCGCAGCATCCGGCGCCAAGGCTAGTGAAAACGGCCGCGGCGTAAGAGGCATCACGCGAATTGTAGCCTGGATTGAGCCATCAGGGCGCTTGCGCGCTGTGGCGAAATCCGGGGACATCCTTCATAGGCGAAAGCAGTCCCGGATGTCGCGTACGCTCCATCCGGGCTACGGCTTCAGCAAATACCGCCCCTCGTCGTCGCGCTCGATCGTGGCCTTGCCCCGCAAATCTTCCAGCGCGCGCACGACCTCGCGGCCGTCGCGGCTGCCCACGGCGCTCATCAGGTCCTCGAAGAATTTCGGTCCGTCGGCGAGTGCGGCTTCGATCGAGGGGAAGCGTTTGCCCTTGAAGGTCGGCGGCGCCGGCACCTGAAATTCGAGCCTCGCGGCGACGCCGGGCGGCCAGGTGAGATCGAATCCGGCCTTGGCGCCGGTGCGGCGACCCATGAGTGACGGATCGATCGGGACCGCGCGCATGTCGGTCATCACCACGAGATCGCGGTCGGCCTGGAAGCGGGTCGCGAACGCCCAGTCCATCTCCTCGTCGGAGAAGATATCGATGTCGGGATCGACCACGAACACGTGCTTCACATTGGTGAGCGCGCCGAAACATGCGGCGATCGCATTGCGGGCCTCGCCGGGCACGCGCTGGCGGATCGCGACCCGCAGCGTGTACATGCCACCGCTCGATGTGGTCGCGTAGACGCCGACCGGCTCGCGCACCGCGGTCTCGAGCGCGCGCCAGACCATCGCCTCGGTGCGCACGCCGTTGAGCTGCGCGGTATCGGTGCGCGAGATCGACCTGCCGCCGATAGTCGAGGTCTGGAACAGTGCATCGCGACGGCGGGTGATGGCGGTGAGGTGGAACACCGGATTGCGTTTGACCGCGCCGTAATAGCCGAGGAATTCGCCGTAGGGACCTTCCGGCTCCACATGCCCGCGCTCGTCGATCATGCCTTCGAGCACCCATTCGGCGTCGGCCGGCACGCGCACGTCGCTGGTCACGCATTTCACGACCGGCAGCGGCGCGCCCCGCAGGGACGAGATCAGCGCCAGATCGTCGCTCGGCAACCGCATGACGGCCGCGAGGTGATCGATCGGATGCGAGCCGACCACGAACGCGACCGGCACCGGCTTGCCGGCGGCCGCACTCGCCTCATAAATCGCGCGCAGGTCGCTCGGCGAGTTGAGATCGATGCCGGCCTCGGTGCGGCCGCGCAGCATCAGGCGGCGGATGCCGACATTGGTGAAGCCGGTCTTGGGGTCGACGACGAAATCGGTCGATGACGAAATGTAGGGCGCACCGTCGGCGCCATGCTGGAGATGCACCGGCAGTGCGGTGAGATCGGCGCCGGCGCCGGTCAGGACTACCTGCTGGGCCGGAGCCTCGGCCCGCGACACCTCGACGATCTCCGCCTTGTTGCGCAGGCGCCGCTGAATCTCATGCAAGAGCTCGTTCGGCGCGACGCCAAGCGCCCGCGCGATGCGCGAGCGGCTGCCGGCGACGCCGCCGACCAATTGCTGCCGCTCCAGGCCGGCGGCCTCGAACATCACGGCGCGCGGATTTCCCTCCAGCGCCTGCGCCACATCGGCAAGCTCGGTCGAGCCGCCGCGGACTTCGAGCTCCTCCGGCGGAAGCTCCTCGACGAACCGGCGCAGCCGGAAGCGGTCGAGATCGGCGCCCGCCGTGGCGTTGATCGCATTGCTCTTGTCGACGATGTTCACGAACTGCGCCTCCTGGGTCAGCCTGAACTATAGCGCAAGCCTGCCGATCGGGGCCACCTCCGGTGGCACGTTAACTGTTTGGCTGGCGCCGGCGGCAGTTCCGCCCAATCCGCGAGCGGCTTATGCGTCGGCAGGCCTTGGAGCAACTGTGACTGTTTCTGTCGCCCGGCTCGGCTGCCGCACAAGCTTCTGGTGCAGCTGGTGCTTCCTCCCGGCGCGACGGATCGGACCGTCGTCAATGCGCGCGTTCCCGCGCTGCCGTCACAGTCTTGGCGTCGTCGTCGAATGCCGACTTGGCGTGCGAGCGCGCCGCCTTCAGCTCATCAAGATAGTCCTCGAACGCAGACTGTAGCGTGAAACGCGGCTCCCAGCCGAGATGCTGTCTTGCCGCGGAGATGTCGAGCGGCGCGATCTTGGAATGCGGCGGCTCGCCGGGCTCGACGTCGTAGCGCACGTCCGGGCACAGCGCCTTCACGGCGGCGAGCACGTCCTCAAACGTGGACACATAGCCGTTGCCGATGTTGAAGTGGATCTGCGGTGGCTGCTTGGCGGTGGCGGCGGCATCGACCGCGCGCCCGATGTCCTTGGCATAGATGTACTCATTGGCCATTGTCTCGGAGGAGGGGATGCGCGCGGTGCTGCCGGCGAGTCCGGCCTCGATCAGGCGCTGCATCTTCTGTCCGCCGCTCGAGCCCGACCAGAAATGGCCGAGCCCAAACACGTTCGCTGGCCGCAGCATGATCACCTCGAATTTATAGGCAGCGGCATACGCCTCCAGGATCAATTCCTTGGCCGCCTTGAACGCGCCATAGGCGCGCGCGCCGCCGCGCGGGAAATCCTCTTTGACCGGCGCATCGCCGGTTTCCCGGCGGCGGTCGTAGACCCCGAAGGTCGAGATGTGGACGAGGCGGCGCACGCCCGCGAGCCGGACCGCTTCCGCGACATTGCGGGTGCCGCCGACATTGATGTCGAAGCCGGCGTTGAGGGACTGTTGCACGCGATTGCCGATCAGGCCGGCGGTGTGCACGACGGTGTTGGCCCCGTTTTGCTTGATGGTTGCGATCAGGTTGGGCAGATCCCGCACGTCGTAACGCGCCAGCGTGTAGCCCTTGTCGCCGAGCTTGAGCTTGAGGAAGTCGGCGCGCGGCTCGGGATCGACGAAAACGACCTGCTCGCCGCGTGCGATCGCGTTCTGGGCAAAGGCGGTGCCGATCAGCCCCGCGCCGGTGACGATAGTGGTCATGCATCCTCCCGTTCCGACCGGTCGGCCAGCCGCCGGCCGCTTTCGGCGGGCATATTAACCGGTTTCCAGGAACCCGGCGCCGGCATGCGGCCGGATGGCCGCGCTTTGGAAACACGCGGCGGAATAGCCGCCATTTGAAAACGGAGGGGCAAACCGTGGAATTCGATGCTATAGAACCATTCAAAAGGAGAGCCAACAAGGAGCGCCCAAGTATGCCGGAATGTTTTGTTGCCAAGGCGTCCGAGCTCAAGGACGGAGACCGCCGTATCGTCGTCTCCGGCCCGCACGAGGTCGGCGTGTTCTTCAAGGACGGGGACTACTACGCCTACTCGAACTATTGCGTTCATGCGGGCGGCCCGGCCTGCGAAGGCATTCTGGTCAACAACGTGGTTGATATCCTCAACGGGGATCAGACCTACGAGGGGCAGACCTTCGGCGACGCTGTTCATTTCGCCTGCCCCTGGCACGGCTACGAATACGATCTCAAGACCGGCGAGTGCATCGGCGACCGCAAGCTGAGGCTGCGCAAATACAATGTGGTCAAGCGCGGCGATGAAATTTTCGTCGTGATCTGAATATCAGGCATCAGAAATCAGGAACCAGAGATCGGGAATCAAGAAACAGACACGGGGGTAAGATCGAGCGATTCTGATATCTGACCCCTGATTCCTGTCCGGAGGACACAGCCATGGATATGGTGCGAAACGAAGTCCGTCAGCTCAATCCCGAGCAGTACACGGAGACCAAGGCGCTCGATCACGCCAGCCAGCAGGCGCGCCAGCGCAACTACCAGGATTTTTTGATCGTCGACGTGGACGCGCACCACTACGAGAGCGAGTCCTACAAGGACGTGTTCAGCTACATCGAGAACCCCGTCATCAAGATGGAGGCCATGGACTCGATGACACGCGCGGGCCGGTCCGGCTTTCTGAACAACCAGGTCGGCTACCAGAGCCTCGGCGGGCGCATGACCCGGCACAAAAATCGCGCGTTCTTCAAGGCACGCGGCGATCGGCATCGCGACGTCGATTGGACGCTCGACTGGATGGACGCCATGGGCGTCGACTATTCCTGTATGTTCCCGACACCGATGCTATTCTTGGGCCTGCATCCGCAGGTCGAGATCGAAGTCGCGCTCTGCCGCGCCTATAACCACTGGCTATGCGAGCGCATCCTGGCGCAGGAGCCCCGTATCGTCTCGATGCTCTATCTGCCGTTCAACGATCCGGAATGGGCGTACCGCACGGTGCGCGATTTCGGCGACAAGAAGGGCGTCGTCGGCTTCATGGTGACATCGCCGCGCTACAAGCCGGTCCACGACAACGCCTACATGAAGACCTATGCGCTGCTGCAGGAGATGGGCAAGCCGATCTCGTTCCACGCCGCCTATAGCTGGGACGACCGCGCGCTTGCGACCACCAATCGCTTCATCTCGGTGCATTCGCTCGGCTTCATGTGGTTCAACATGATTCACATGACCAATTGGGTCGTCAACGGCATCCCCGAGCGCTTCCCGAAGCTCAAGACCATGTGGATCGAGTCAGGGCTCACCTGGGCCTATTGCCTGATGCAGCGGCTCGACCACTCCTACATGATGCGCACGTCGGACTGTCCGCAGCTCAAGCGCAAGCCGAGCGAGTACATGCAGGACATGTACTACTCGTCGCAGCCGATGGAGGTGCCGGACGATCTCTCGATCCTGGAGGCGACCTTCAAGATGATCAAAGCCGAGACGCAGCTCGTCTGGTCGTCCGATTATCCGCACTGGGATTTCGACCTGCCAAGCGTCATCTACGATCTGCCATTCCTGAAGGAGCAGGCCAAGCGCAACATCCTCGGCGCCAATGCCGCACGGCTGTTCAATCTCGATTCGAAGCCGGTGAAGACGATTCCGTAGCGGTCACGCGATTTTCGCAAACAAGTGCCCGGGCTTGCCCCGGGCATTCATTTTATTAAAACACCTCCATGGGCGTTGATCGCAAGAATATCCCGTCAGTCGTCGAGCGCGTGCGGCCGGTTCCGTTGGACGCACCGGTGGTCGCCGTGCATTTCCTCAAGGAGACGGCGGTCTTCGTCCTCGGCGAGGAAGCGCTTGTCATGGCGGCGCGCGACGGCGAGGCGCAGCGGGTCGCAGCCTACGGCGGTGCGATCCTATCGTCGGCGAGCGATGGTGCCCGCGTCATCACCGGCGGCGACGACGGCAAGATCGTCTCGACCGGCGCAGATGGCAAAAACGAGACTCTCGCAACCGACGCGAAGCGCCGCTGGATCGACCACGTCGCGGTCGGGCCGTCCGGCGCCGTCGCCTGGTCCGCCGGCAAGCAGGCCGTCGTCCGCGCCAGCAAGGGTGGGGAAAAGACCTTGGAGGTCGTCTCGACCGTCGGTGCGCTCGCCTTTGCGCCGAAGGGCATGCGGCTCGCGGTCGCGCACTACAACGGTGCGACGCTCTGGTTTCCCAACGCCAAGGCCGATCCCGACACGCTGGAATGGAAGGGCTCGCATCTCGGCGCGAAATTCAGTCCGGATGGGCGCTTCCTGGTGACCTCGATGCAGGAGCCGATGCTGCACGGCTGGCGGCTCGACGATCGCAAGGACATGCGCATGTCGGGCTACGCATCGCGCGTGCGTTCGATCGACTGGACCGCCGACGGCAAGTGGCTCGCGACCGCGGGCTCGAACCAGATCGTGCTCTGGCCGTTCGGCGGCAAGGACGGTCCCATGGGCAAGCAGCCGCAATTGCGCGCGCCGGCCGACAAGCAGGCCGAGGTCGTCGCCTGCCATCCGAAGCAGGGCGTGGTGGCGGTCGGCTTCGCCGACGGGCTCGTGCTTCTGGTGCGCACCGACGACGGAGCGGAAATCTTAGGGAAGAAGCCGGGCGACGCGCCGGTGACGGCGCTGGCTTGGAGCGCGAGCGGCAAGCTCCTCGCCTTCGGCACCGAGAGCGGCGAAGCCGGCATCCTCAATCTTGCTTAGGGCGTCTCGCCCGACGCGTTGGAGGGACCGATGTTGGTGAAGGTGACTAGGGACCGCCGCGTGGAGTTCGAAGAGCGCGATAATTTCCGCGCCTTCAAGGTCGTGGTCGAAGGTCGCCGAGAGGACCTCGAGACCGTACGCTGCCTCCTGCAGCACACCGCGGAACTCGCCGACGCCGACACCGCCTGGGTGTTTGAAGCGGAGCTCCGCCGCTGGCCCGACGTGGCGAACGATCCCGCCTGGCAGCAGTCGTTCAGCGCCATGATCGAGAAGGCGAGGCCGCACGGTTGGATCGACGACGCGCGTCAGGCGATCAAGGCGCATGTGGAGTGGGTGGGGTAACAGTGTCGCGAGCGCGCCCTCAATCACGGGCAAGCTTCTCCGGCGACCCGCAGCAGCGCTTGTATTTCTTGCCGCTGCCGCAGGGACAAGGCTCGTTGCGGCCGGTCTTGCGCCCGCGGCGCGGAGCCAGTGGCCGGTCAATGTCGCCATCCGTCTGCTTGAATTTGGACACATCGCGTCCGCGCCACGCATAATGAACGCTTAGCAAAATCAATGGCAGCCGGTCGAAAAACTTGAACCGCAACGATGGAGGCCAGGCCCGACTGGCGTCGACATTTGAATCGACGATGGCGGTGACGGCACCAAGAACGTTTCTCGCATCCTCATCCTCGTCCCCGCGCGCGACCCATTCCGGCGCGCGCAACGCAACGCCTCTCGCGAAACCGATCGCCCATTCGAGCCCCCGATTCGAGTCATATCGGGACCCGATCGCGGGCTGATGCGGATATCCAGCTTCTAGCCGCTGGGTTATCGCACTCATGTGACGCGTGATCAGGGTGTCGACGTACTCGGCCTGCGCTTCGCTGTCGTA
>WHTP01000172.1 GCA_009377695.1 Hyphomicrobiales bacterium
TCCGCGAAAGCGCGCAGCTGCGAGTGCGCACCGAAAATCAGGTCGACACGGGTGCCAGTCCACTTGACCGCGTTCGTCTTCCGATCGCGTCCTTCGTACACGCCATCGGAGCCCGGGACCGGCTGCCAATACGTGCTCATGCCGAGCAGGTTGAGGAAGAAGTCGTTCGTCAGCTTCTCGGGCTGCTTGGTGAAGACGCCATGCTTGGACCCGCCGGCATTCGCACCGAGCACACGCAAGCCGCCGACGAGGACCGTCATCTCCGGCCCCGTCAGCGTCAGCAATTGTGCCCGGTCCACCAATGCCTCTTCAGGCAACATGAACTGCTGCTTGCCGCTAATATAGTTGCGGAAGCCGTCGGCACGGGGTTCGAGCGGTGCAAAGGAGTCGACGTCGGTCTGCTCCTGCGACGCGTCCATGCGTCCCGGCGTGAAGGGAACCTTCACGTCAACGCCGGCGTCCTTGGCGGCCTTCTCGACCGCTGCGGAGCCGCCGAGAACGATCAGGTCGGCCAGTGAAACCTTCTTGCCGAACTCCTTCTGGACCGCTTCGAGCTTCTGCAGGACGGTCTTGAGCTGAGCCGGCTGGTTGACCTCCCAGTCCTTCTGCGGGGCGAGGCGGATGCGCGCGCCGTTTGCGCCACCGCGCTTGTCGGAGCGGCGGAATGTCGACGCTGAAGCCCAGGCGGTCGAGACAAGCTGAGAAACCGTCAGACCCGACGACAGGATCTTCGCCTTCAGCGCCGCGATGTCCTGCTCGCCGATCAGCGGATGATTCACAGCCGGAATCGGGTCCTGCCAGATCAGCGTTTCCTTCGGAACGAGCGGGCCGAGGTAGCGCACGATCGGGCCCATGTCGCGGTGCGTGAGCTTGAACCACGCGCGGGCAAACGCGTCCGCGAACTGGTCCGGATTTTCGTAGAAGCGCCGCGAGATCTTTTCATAAGCTGGGTCGAACCGCAGCGAGAGGTCCGTCGTCAGCATCGTCGGCACGTGCTTCTTCGACTTGTCGTAGGCGTCCGGGATCGTGGCAGCGGCGCCTTTCGCCTTCCACTGCTGCGCACCGGCCGGGCTCTTCGTCAGCTCCCATTCGTTATTGAACAGGTTTTCGAAGAAGTGATTGCTCCACGTCGTCGGCGTCTGCGTCCAGGTGACTTCCGGGCCGCCGGTGATGGTGTCGCAGCCGATGCCGGTGCCGTGCTTGCTTTTCCAGCCGAGGCCCTGATCCTCGATGTCGGCACCTTCCGGCTCCGGACCGATCAGCGACGGATCGCCTGCGCCGTGGGTCTTACCGAAGGTGTGGCCGCCGGCAATCAGCGCGACGGTCTCCTCGTCGTTCATCGCCATGCGGAAGAACGTTTCGCGGATGTCCTTGGCCGCCGCGACCGGGTCCGGATTGCCGTTCGGGCCTTCCGGATTGACGTAGATGAGGCCCATCTGCACGGCGCCGAGCGGCTCCGCAAGCTGGCGCTCGCCGCTGTAGCGCTCGTCGCCCAGCCACGTGCCCTCCGGACCCCAAAAGAGCTCTTCGGGCTCCCAGACGTCCGCACGGCCGCCGGCAAAACCGAACGTCTTGAAGCCCATCGAGTCGAGGGCGACGTTGCCGGCGAGGATCATCAGGTCGGCCCAGGAGATTTTCCGGCCGTACTTCTGCTTGATCGGCCACAGCAGCCGGCGCGCCTTGTCGAGGTTCGCGTTATCCGGCCAAGAGTTGAGCGGCGCGAAGCGCTGCTGTCCGGCGCCGGCGCCCCCGCGGCCGTCGGTGATGCGGTAGGTGCCCGCGCTGTGCCAAGCCATGCGGATGAACAGCCCGCCGTAGTGACCGAAGTCGGCCGGCCACCAGTCCTGCGAGTCCGTCATCAACGCATGCAGGTCCTTGATCACGGCATTGAGGTCGAGAGTCTTGAACTCCTTGGCGTAATCGAATTCCTTGCCCATCGGATCGGACAGCGGAGAGTTCTGGTGGAGACCGCTCAAATCCAACGTGCTCGGCCACCAATCGCGATTCCTGTGTCCGGGCGTGCCGCCCGTGAACGGGCACTTGCCCGCGCCTTTGTCATCAGTCTTTGCGTCCATGTTTTTTGACTCCTTGGAACAGCCTTTGTGGGACCGCTTTGTGAGGCGGATTGGAGTAGCTCTAGTTTGTGTCGGTTGAAAGATCAGGTCTAATCGTATTGCCTGACGTGGCCGATAAGATTATCTTATCGAAATGATCACGCTGAAACAGTTGAGATATCTCTCGGCATTGGCCGAGCACCGGCACTTCGGCCGCGCGGCCGAAGCATGCTCGGTGACTCAGCCGGCGCTGTCCATGCAAATCCGCGATCTCGAACGGCAGCTGGGCGTGCAGGTGGTCGAGCGCCGGCCGAGCGACATTGTGCTGACCGATATCGGCCTTGAGGTCGCCAGCCGCAGCGAGCAGATCCTGGCGGCGGCGCGCGATCTCGTCGATTTCGCGCGGCATCGCAGCCGTCTGCTGACCGGCCGCCTGACCCTGGGGGTGATCCCCACCTTGGCGCCCTACGTGCTGCCGCGGATGCTGTCGACGATTCAAGGCTGCTATCCCGATTTGCAGATCGAGCTGCGCGAAACCCAGACCAGGGTGCTGCTGGAGGAGCTCGCGCGCGGCCAGCTCGATGCCGTGATGCTGGCCCTGCCGCTCTCCGATCCGGACATCGAGACCATGACTCTGTTCGAGGATCCGTTCCTGCTGGCGGTCCCTGCCGCCGATCCACGCTTCGACGTGGCGCGCGTTTCGCCGCGCGACATCGAGCACGACCGGCTGATCCTGCTGGAGGAAGGGCATTGTCTGCGCGATCAGGCGCTCGCCTTCTGCTCCAACGCGCGGCGCGGGGGCCCCATGGGCCTGGGCGCCACCAGCCTCGCCACCGTCATGCAGATGGTGGCGAACGGCTATGGCGTCACCTTGGTCCCGCAGATCGCGATCGATGTGGAGGTACGCGACGAGCGCGTGAAGCTCCTGCGCTTCGCGCCGCCGCAGCCCGGCCGTACCATCGGATTGGGCTGGCGGCGGACCTCGCCGCGAAAGTCCGACTTTATCGCGCTCGGCGAGCTGGTGACGCAGGCGCTGGGATTCGAAGCGAAGTCGTTCCAGTGCGTTAGGGCCGCGGCGGCTAACTAAACCTCGACCTCGCTGGTGAGTGCGCGCTTGTCCTCGATACAGTAATACCCGGCGAGCCGGCTCACGACCTTGCGCTTGATCCAGTCCTGCAGCACGCGGCTGACGTTCTCGCGTGCGATCCCCGCCATGGCGGCGAGGTCGCTCTGCGTCACCTTCTGGCGCACCAGGAGGCGCCCATTGCCGACATCGTGGCCGAACGCCTCCGCCAGGCTGAGCAGGGCGCGCGCGACGCGGCCTTTCACCGAGAGGAAGCTGGTCGCGATCAGCGCGCCGTTGGTGTCGCGCAGCCGGCCGGCAAGCAGCGCGACCAGATGCTTGTAGACGTCCGGATTGGCGGCGCCAAAGGATTCGAATGCGGCGCGGCTGACGAATTGCAGCTTGGCGTCCCGCAGCGCCGTGACCGAGGCCGAACGCGGCGCGCCGTCGATCATCGACAATTCGCCGAACACCGCGCCCGGCCCGAAGATCGCGAGGATGCGCTCGCCGCCCGCAGGCGATAGCATGCTCGCCTTCAGCAGGCCTTCGTCGACGCGGTAACAGCCGTCACCGGCATCGCCGGCGAGAAACAACGTCTCGTCGGCAGTGAGCGACACCTGCCGCGCCTTGCTGAACAGCCGGGACGACAGCTCCGCGGGCAATGCGGAGATCACGTCGGCCGGCCGGGGCTGTTGCTTGTTCATCGTGGCTCGGCAGACTACTGCAACGTCGGACGCGGAACACGTCCTAATTCTTGCTCGGCCCGGCACCGATAGCCGTGCTATCGCGGACGGGTGCAGGCGTTGGTCCAGCCTTGCCGCGTCCACACGACACATGGCCTGAAGCGCGTAAAGAAGTGCCGCTGATGCTGGTGGCGGTGATGCCGCAGATGACGCTGGTGGCCGTGATGATGGTGATGGAGGCCGTGGTTCGGCCGGCCATGGCCGCTACCATGTCCGCCGTGCCGGTCGCGCGCGGACGCGTCATTGGCGGCCGCGAGGACGGCAGCGAGCGCGACCACGGCAACAGCGGCCGTGAGGAGACGCGGGGCGGTCATTTTCCTTATCCTTGATGACTGCGATCGGCGAACGTTCGAAATGAAAAAGACCCGCCCGGGCGAAATACGACCGGGCGGGCCCCTTCATCGTGTTCTGCTTACATGTACGGGTACGGGGCGTAGCAGACGTTGATGCGGCGGTGGTACACCGGGCTCCACACCCAGCACTTCGAATATCCGCCAACGTAGAAGTGGCGGTGATGCCGGTGATGCCGGTGGTGGTGATGGCCGTGATGGCCGTGGTGGCCGTGATGGCCGTGATGGCCGCCGTGATGGCCGTGGCCATGTCCACCGCCGTGGCGGCCGCCGCGGGCAGACGCATCGCTCGCGGTGGCGAGGGAGGCGACGGTGAGCGCGACAGCGGCGACAGCGGCCGTGAGGAAGGTGCGGTTCATTGGACTTCTCCTGGGGGTTGCTCCAGAGCGACCATCGCCCTGGCGTATGTCCGTTAGTGCTCCCAGGCGGCCAAAAGTGTTGTGATGGCCATCACAGGAATGCTGATTCCCTGTGGGCCGATGCGTAAGTCATTGGGCGGAAAGCCTGTTTTTCGGCAGCACGAGGAGGTCTAGTATTCCGACGCCCGCACCACCGGCTCACTTGCCCAAGCATTGACGGCCCATGCATCGACGCGATCTCGTCAAACAGGAGCCGAAGGGTGGCTTTGAGCTGCCATCATGGCTTGAAAGGCTGCTGTCGGTCGGCATCGTGTCGACCGATCCGGATGTCGTGCGCCGACAGCGCTGCGTGAATGTTGCGGTGTTTGTGACGGCGGCGAACTCGTTCTGGCACCTCGTGTTCAATACGCTCTACGACTTCCAGGGCTTGCTTCCCATTCATCTCTACAATGCGGTGATGAGCATCCTGCCGCTCATGATCCCACGGCTGCATCGCTTCGGCGAGAATGTCGGCGCGTTCACGCTCGCCTTGTTGATTCTAGTCGCGCATATGTTTGTCGTCTGGGCGATGGGCATCGCGAGCGACCTGCATGTCTATTACACCCTCGGGGCCGCTTTCCTAGTGGTGGTGGGCGTTCAGCATTGGCGCAGCTTCCTGGCAATTTTCGTCCTCTATCTGGCCGCGCTGTTGTTCGCCCTGAACTTCGCGCCGCTCGACGGGTTCATCTCGCCGGAGGATCGGCAGCTCCGCGATCTCTTGTCGACCCAGGCGATGGTGAACACCATCGTGATGTACGCGTTGATCCTCTTCTACATCTTGTCCGCCCTGCGGCGCGCCGAACTCGAGCTCAAGCACCAGTACGCGCGGTCCGAGGCGCTCATCACCGCTGTCATGCCGGCGCCGATCGCGGAGCGCCTGAAGTCGGGCAACGAGGATCGCATCGCCGACCGGATCGAGACCTTGAGCGTGATGTTTGCCGACCTCGTCGGCTTCACCGAGCAGGCCCATCGCCTGCCGCCGGAACAGGTCGTCGATTTCCTCGACCGGCTGGTGCGCGTCTTCGACGGGCTCAGCGAGCAATATGGCGTCGAGAAGATCAAGACCATCGGCGATAGCTACATGGCGGCCGCGGGCTTCAGCGGGGAAGGCAAGGAGGGCGCGGTGGCGTCCGGCCGGCTGGCGCTCGCCATGATGAAGATCATCAGCCAACAGCCGGCGCTCGGCGGCCGCGCGCCGCAATTGCGGATCGGGATTCATTGCGGTGCCGCCACCGCCGGCGTCATCGGCGACACGCGCTTCTCGTACGATGTTTGGGGGGATGCCGTGAACGTCGCGTCCCGGATGGAGTCGAACGGCGAACCGGGGCAGATTCATGTGAGCGACGATTTTCGGGCGCTGACTCTCGACCGATTCGAATTCGCAGATTGCGGGAGCACCGAAATGAAGGGCCTCGGCGCTGTGCGCAGCTATTTTCTGGTCCGTGAGAAGGCGTGAGGCGGTTGGGGTTACGTCGCCTGACGTGCCGCTTGTTCTAACGGTCGTTTGAGCAGTGCTCGCGGGGGGCGGAGAGCAGAGAGACTGGTCGTGCCAAGAAAAAAGGCGGCCGGTAAGGCCGCCGTTTCTCGTCACATGTGAGATGAAGGTTACTCGCCGGCGACGGCTTCGCGCTGCTCGCCCTCGGCCTTCTGCTTGCCTTCGAGGTCCTCGCCGGTCTCTTGGTCGACGATTTTCATCGAGAGCCGAGTCTTGCCGCGGTCGTCGAAGCCGAGGAGCTTCACCTTCACGGTGTCGCCTTCCTTGACCACGTCGGTGACCTTCTGCACCCGACGCTGCGCGAGCTGGCTGATATGCACCAGGCCGTCGCGGGCGCCGAAGAAGTTCACGAACGCACCGAAGTCCATCACCTTGACGACCTTGCCGTCATAGATGTGGCCGATCTCCGGCTCCGAGGTGATCGACTTGATCCAGTTGATCGCCGCCTTGATCGATTCGCCATTCGCGGACGCGACCTTCACGGAGCCGTCGTCCTCGATGTTGATCTTGGCGCCGGTCTTCTCGACGATCTCGCGGATCACCTTGCCGCCGGTGCCGATGACGTCGCGGATCTTGTCAGTCGGAATCTTGAACGATTCGATGCCGGGGCGTGCTCGCCGAGCTCGGCGCGTGCCGTGTCCAACGCCTTCGCCATCTCACCGAGGATGTGCATGCGGCCGCCCTTGGCCTGACCGAGGGCGACCTTCATGATGTCTTCGGTGATGCCCGCGATCTTGATGTCCATCTGCAGCGAGGTCACGCCGACTTCGGTGCCGGCGACCTTGAAGTCCATATCGCCGAGATGATCTTCGTCGCCGAGGATGTCGGAGAGCACGGCAAAGCGCGCGTCCTCCTTGATCAGTCCCATGGCGATGCCGGCGATCGCGCGCTTGAGCGGCACGCCGGCGTCCATCAGCGCGAGCGAGGTGCCGCATACCGTCGCCATCGACGACGAGCCGTTCGACTCCGTGATCTCCGACACCACGCGGATCGTATAGGGGAATTCGTCCTTCGACGGCAGGATCGGGCGGATGGCCCGCCACGCGAGCTTGCCGTGGCCGATCTCGCGCCGGCCGGGTGCGCCGACGCGGCCGGTCTCACCGACCGAGAAGGGCGGGAAGTTGTAGTGCAGCAGGAATGCCTCTTTGTAGGTTCCCTGCAGCGCGTCGATGAACTGCTCGTCCTCGCTGGTGCCAAGCGTCGCGACCACGATCGCCTGCGTCTCACCGCGCGTGAACAGCGCCGAGCCATGGGTGCGCGGCAGGAACGGCGCCTCGCAGACGATCGGACGCACCGTCACGAGATCGCGGCCGTCGATGCGCTTCGAGGTGTCGAGGATGTTCCAGCGGACGATCTTGCCTTCAAGGTCCTTGAACACGCCGGCGACCATCTGCATCGGTCGCTCGGGATTGTCGGTGCCGTCCGGGAAGAAATGCTCCATCGCCTTCTTCTTGACGGCGGCGACGGCGTCCTGGCGCTCGGCCTTGCGCGGAATCGAATAGGCCTTCCTCAGGTCGCCTTCGACGACGCCGAGCATCTCCTTTTCGAGCGCCGCGGTGTCCGGCATTGCGAACTCGCGCGGCTCCTTCGCCGCCTTCTCCGCCAGGCTGATGATCGCATCGATCACCGGCTGGAAATGGCGATGGCCGAACATCACGGCGCCGAGCATGATCTCTTCGGTCAGCTCCTGCGCTTCCGACTCCACCATCAGCACGGCGTCCTGAGTGCCGGCAACCACGAGATCGAGCTTGCTCTCCTTCATCTCATCGAGCGTCGGGTTGAGGACGTATTCGTTCTCGCTGGAGAACCCCACGCGCGCCGCGCCGATCGGACCCATGAACGGCGCGCCGGAGAGGGTGAGCGCGGCCGATGCCGCCACCATCGCGACGATATCAGGATCGTTCTCCATGTCGTGCGAGAGAACGGTGATGATCACCTGCGTGTCGCAGCGCCAGCCGTCCGCGAACAGCGGACGGATCGGTCGGTCGATCAGGCGCGAGGTCAGCGTGTCCTTTTCGGTCGGGCCGCGCTCGCGCTTGAAGTAGCCGCCCGGAATGCGGCCGGCCGCGTAATATTTCTCGGTGTAGTTGACGGTCAGCGGCAGGAAGTCGACGCCCGGCTTCGGCTGCTTGGCGGCAACGACGGTGGCGATGACGGTGGTCTCGCCATAGGTGGCGACGACGGCGCCGTCAGCCTGGCGGGCTATCTTGCCGGTCTCGAGCGTGAGCTTGCGCCCACCCCAATCGAGCTCAACTCGATGGACATTGAACATTGCGATGGTCTCTCATGGTTTTCGTGAAGGGGCGAAAGCCATGAGCAAGACGGCGAGAGGCTGTCATGTGCGGCGACATCCCGCGAACGAACAGCGTCTGGCGATCCTGCCATGGCCTCCGGGCCTTCTGGTACCGACGGACGAACAATTCGCTCCGTCGCGGAATCGGCAGCGATCTCGCTGCCGGATGGAGGGCGGATGACGTCTTGAACGATCCGCTCCGAAACGCGCGGACCACGCCGCGCACAAACAACACTAGTGTCCCGATTCCAAAGTTCGTATCATCTCGCGGCGCCATCATTTACGAACTTCGGAATCGAAGGACAGTAGCAACTCTTTGGTGCTAGTGTGGCTCTGGTTCAGAAGTCCGCATTTCCGACTCGCCGCGACAATTATGCGGACTTCTGAACCGCCACACTAGCGACGAATGCCCAGCTTCCCGATCAGGGACTTGTAGCGGCCCTCGTCGGTACGGGAGAGATAGTCGAGGAGCTGACGTCGCTGGGACACAAGTTTGAGCAGTCCACGCCGGGAATGATTGTCCTTGGCGTGGCTCTTGAAGTGCTCGGTCAGATTGTTGATGCGCTCCGACAGGACCGCGATCTGCACCTCCGGCGACCCGGTGTCGCCGGCTTTGGTCGCATAGGTCTTGATCAGTTCCGCCTTGCGTGCGGTGGTAACCGACATCGGGTTTCCTTTGTTTTCGAGGGCTGCGATCTGCGGCCAGGCCGGGATGTCGTCCAGCGAGGTCGCCACATGATAAATACGCGGAACCAAAGTCTGCGCACCAGCGAGATATAGGAAGGCACCAGGGCGGTCAAGGTCGCATCGCGTTAAGCATTGAAAAAACAAGAAGAATTCTGTTCCGACCGAGGCTTAACCAGTGTCCCGAATCCGAAGTTCGCTCGATTTTGCGGCACATTCGTTAGCGAACATCGGATTCAAAGGGACACTAGAATTTAATGGCTGCTAGGAGCCTGTCCAGATAGCTCTGGTGTGGGGCTGTGTTCATGGACGATAGGTGGCTTAGGCCGCGCTGGCGAGCTTGGTGATGTTGTGGGCGGTGCAAATCAACGCCCATTCGGCCCTCACGTTCTCGATGCCACGCAA
>WHTP01000046.1 GCA_009377695.1 Hyphomicrobiales bacterium
CGAATTCATGCCGCTGCGGCAGACACAGGCCGAAGCGGGCCGCGTCTATCGCAAGATCTCCTACGGTCCCTTGCTCGACGTGTTCATGCTCGACATGCGCTCCTATCGCGGCGCAAATACCCACGATGCCGCGAACTATGGCCCGGACGCGCATCTGCTCGGCCCGACGCAGCTCGCGTGGCTCAAGCGCGAACTCATGCGTTCGCGCGCGACCTGGAAGGTGATCGCCGCCGACCTGCCAATCGGCGTGTTCAGCCATGACGCCATCGCGCAGGGCGACGGCGCGGCCCGCGGCCGCGAGCTCGAGATCGCGGGGCTTTTGTCATTCATGAAGCATGCCGGCGTCGTCAACACGATCTGGGTCACTGCCGACATGCACACTACACCGCGGCGAACTATTACGATCCGAACCGCGCGGTATTCCAGGACTTTGACCCGTTCTGGGAGTTCATCTCGGGGCCGATCCACGCCGGCACCTGGGCGCCCGGTCGGCTCGACAATACATTCGGCCCTCGCGCCGTGTTTGAGCTTGGCTGCGGCCAGGGCCAGCCGGATAACCTGGCACCCTGTTTCGGGCTGCAGTTCTTTGGCCATGTCGCGATCGACGGCGAGACCGAGGTGATGACGGTGACGCTCAAGGACGTGAACGACCGCACGCTCTGGTCGAAGCAGGTTGAGCCCCGGTGCTGTAACGTGTTGTCGACCGATATGTCGCTCACGGCGCGGACGTTCTAGACTAGTGTCCCGATTCCGAAGTTCGTACCATTTTGCGGCGGCCTCTTATACGAACTTCGGGTGCTGTCCTAACTACCCTTGATTTAGACAGGCGGGACGGGGACGAAAACTGTTGAAGGCGATCCAAGCTTACCAAGCCTTGCTCAGCCACTGAAGAGGAGGCCGCTCAACTGAGGCGGCCTACATCCTCGGGTGGCGTCACTTGGAGCTTGAGGCCTCGTCGGACGGACGTCTTCCGCCTTCAAACGGTAATTCGACTGTGCCAGCCGTTGCAGTGCACTGCTCTCTTGGCACGGCAACCATGCGCCCGTCAGTTTTTCGGCAATTGCCCGATCCGACTTGATAGCCGCTTTTGCAGGGTTCACCCGTATACGGATAAAAGTCGGCGCTGCGGTTCACACAGTACGCTTGAGGGTCGGACGGAGTGTGAACCTGCGTTTGAGCGTCGCTCGCCGAGATCGGCACCAAACACATCGTAAGACAAGCAACTAAGCGCATCGCGGCCTCCATTGTGACGACAGCCGCAAACTTAGGACAACCACTTGGCGAAACTAGGACAATGGCCCTCGGATTTAGGACAGCACCGAACTTCGGAATCAAAGGACACTAGCAACTCATTGAATCGGGTGTGGCTTTGGTTCAGAAGTCCGCATGTTGGACTCGCCGCCAGAATGATGCGGACTTCTGAACCGCCACACTCGTGGTCCTTTGATTCTAACATTCGCAAACTCGCCTGCTGAGAAGGGATGCGAATGTTAGAATCGGACCACTAGCGCTTCCGTGGAGACAAGCGGGAAAGGGCGAGCCAATTCGACTGGAAATTGTCCTAAGATCACGAGGTCGTGTTGCAGGCGGAGCGCGGCCGATGTCGCGGCGTTGTCATAGAGAGGCGATAGCCTAGAACAGCCTTAAACAGGCTGAATTTCGTAATCGCCGAAGGAGTTTAACCATGCGTGAGACACTCTCGCGCGCCCGCGCCTATGAAGAATCCGAGGATGTCGGGCGCAATCCGACCGACAACCCGACCATTGGCGACGTGATCGCGGCGCGGCTCGGCCGCCGCGACATCCTCAAGGGTGCGCTCGGCGTGGCCGCGATCGCTGCGACCGTGAGCCCGCTCGCGCTGGCGGCGGCGAGCAAGGCGAATGCGGAGAACGCGAACCGCTTCCGCTTCGACGAGGTCGAGGCCGGCGTCGACCAAAACCACCACGTGGCGGCGGGCTACGACGCCGACGTGCTGATCCGCTGGGGTGATCCGGTGATGCCTGGCGCACCCGCATTCGATCCGATGAAGCAGACCGCGGCCGCGCAGCGTCAGCAATTCGGCTACAACTGCGACTTCATCGGCTATTTCCCGATGCCGGGCGCGGCCAATCCGTCGGATCACGGTTTGCTGACGGTGAACCATGAATATACGACCGAGGAACTGATGTTTCCCGGCCTGCGCCGGCAGGACGTCAAAGGCATACTGTTCGCCGAGATGACGGCTGACCTCGTCAACGTCGAAATGGCCGCACACGGCGGCGCCGTGATCGAGGTCCGCCGCGAGAATGGCAAGTGGCAAGTGGTCGGCAACTCGAAATATGCGCGCCGCATCGATGCCTCGACGCCGATGGAGATCACGGGCCCGGCCGCGGGTCATGCGCGCCTGCAGACGTCCGCCGATCCGAGCGGGCGACGTGTGCTTGGCATGCTCAACAACTGCGCCGGCGGCGTGACGCCGTGGGGAACCTGGCTCACCTGCGAGGAAAACTTCCACGGCTACTTCCATGGCAAGCTCAGCGATACGCAACCGGAGGCGCGCAATTACAAGCGCTATGGCGTTCCTGCCAACTGGTACGCTTGGGGCAAATTCCACGACCGCTTCGACGTCAACAAGGAGCCGAACGAGGCCAACCGCTTCGGCTGGATCGTCGAGATCGATCCGTTTGATCCGAACGCTGTGCCGAAGAAGCGCACCGCGCTTGGCCGCGCCAAGCATGAGGGCGCCGCCGGTATCATCAACAGCGACGGCCGCTATGTCGTCTATTCCGGCGACGACGAGCGATTCGACTATGTCTATCGCTTCGTCACCACCGCGCGCGTCGACCGCGCGAACCCGCAGGCCAATCGCGACATCCTCGATGACGGCGTGCTCTCGGTCGCGCGCTACAATGCTGACGGGACAGTCGACTGGCTGCCACTGGTCCAGGGTCAGGCGCTATTGACGCCTGAGAACGGCTTTTCGAGCCAGGCCGACGTGGTGATCGAGATGCGTCGCGCCGCCGACCTGCTCGGCGCCACCAAGATGGACCGTCCGGAGGACGTCGAAGCCAATCCGGCGACGCAGAACGTCTACGTTCTCCTCACCAACAACAGCCGCCGCAAGCCTGATCAGGTCGACGCCGCCAATCCGCGCGCAGACAACCGCTTCGGACATATCATCGAGATGATTCCGCCCGGCGGCGACCATGCGGCGGAAAAATTCCGCTGGGAGATGCTGGTGCGGTGCGGCGATCCCACGGTCGCCGACGTCGGCGCGACGTTTTCGACCGACACGAGCCGCAACGGCTGGTTCGGCATGCCGGACAACGTCGCATTCGATAGTCAGGGCCGGACGTGGATCGGGACCGACGGAAATTCGAAAAGCCGTACTGGCCGCGCCGACGGTTTGTGGGGCGTCGAGACCGAGGGGCCGCGGCGCGGCACCTCCCGACACTTCTACCGCGTCCCGGTCGGCGCTGAACTGTGCGGTCCGTGCTTCACGCCGGACGACGAGACGCTGTTCGTTGCGGTCCAGCATCCCGCTGAGGGACAGTCCGCGGGCCAGCCTTCGAGCTTCGAGGAGCCGGTGACGCGCTGGCCGGATTTCAAGCCCGATATGCCGCCGCGTCCTTCGGTTGTCGCCATCACCAAGCGCGGCGGCGGCAAGATCGCGTCGTAGCGAAAATTTCTGACATCAACTGCAAGAGTTACAGACGCAGCTCGCGTCCTCCCCGAAAGGGGGGCGCGGGCGCGCGTGCTCTGTCGCATTCGGCGTCTCATCCGAACGTACTGGCTGCATCATCCAGACGTACGTGATGTCAGGCGCGACAGAAGATTGTATCGAAAGCTCAACGGGGCGCGAATGCCCGCGCGATCTTCAAAGTTCAGCGAATGCCAGTGTCAGCCAATGTCAGGAGGCATCGATGACCAAGCCTATGAGCAAACCAGCCGCCTTCGCCGAAACCCTCGCCAAGTTGGAAGCGGCGCCAGCCGCCACCGCTAACGCCGTCAAAGTCACGCCCGGACACGGCGTCGCCGGGCGTCATGCCACGCGCCAGCTGCTTGACGCGCTCTCCGGCAACAAGGACCCCGGCATGTTCGGCCGGATGTTCCCGACGTTGCCTCCGCTGCAGGTCAGCGACGCCAAGCTGCAGGCGCTTGCCGCCGCGATGATCGACAGCAACGCCGGCAGCCCCGCCGGCAACAATCCGAACATCCCGGCCGGCTTCACCTATTTCGGCCAGTTCGTCGATCACGACATCACGCTCGATCTCACCTCGCTCGGCGACAAGGAGAAAGATCCCCTCGGCATCGAGAATTTCCGCACCCCGAGCGTCGACCTCGATTGCGTCTACGGGCTCGGTCCCGACGGCAGCCCGCATCTCTATGCGCGCAATCCCGCCAACGGCAATAAGCACGGCCCGAAGCTTTTGATCGGCAAGAATCTCAACACCGGCGAGGGCGACTTTCGCAACGACCTGCCGCGCAGCCCCGAAGGCTTCGCTCTGATCGGCGATCACCGCAACGACGAAAACCTCTTGGTGGCGCAGACGCATCTCGCGATGCTGAAGTTCCACAACAAGGTCTGTGACATGCTCTCGAACGGCCCGAACCCGCCGGCCGACGTCTTTGGCGAGGCGCGGCGGATCGTGACGTGGCACTACCAGTGGATCGTGCTGCACGACTGGGTAGAGCGGCTCACCGAAAAGGGCATCGTCGCGCGGATTCTGCATGACGGACGCAAGTTCTACCGCTTCAAGAAGGTGCCCTACATGCCGGTCGAGTTCTCGGCGGCCGCCTATCGTCTCGGCCACTCGATGGTGCGCCAGCGCTACTCCCACAACCGGGTGTTCAGCGATCCGCAGGACTTCAATCTGTTCTTCAAGTTCTCGGGGCTATCCGGCGACATCATCGGTGAACTTGCGAATGGCGCTGGCACGTTCCCGACGCTGCCCTCGAATTGGATCATCGACTGGCGCCGTTTCCACGAACTCGGCGACAGCGGCGGCGCGCCGGTCAACATGACGCCGTCACGCAAGCTCGATCCCTATCTGGTGGCGGCGCTGCACAACCTGCCGGGCGGCGGTGGCAACCTCGCGTTCCGCAACTTGAAGCGCGGCGTCAATCTTGGGCTGCCTTCGGGCCAGGATGTGGCCAAGCATATCAAGGTCAAGAACCCGCTCACGCCCGACGATATCGCCTCCGACAGCGACGGTTCGACCGACGGCGCCGTGGCCAAGCAGCAAGGCCTGCATACCGCTACGCCGCTTTGGTACTACATCCTCAAGGAGGCCAAGGTCAGGCATGACGGACAGCGGCTCGGACCGGTCGGCTCGACCATTGTCTCGGAAGTATTCGTCGGCCTCGTGCACGGCGACCAAAACTCCTTCCTCTGGAAGGTGAAGAATTGGAAGCCGACCTTGCCATCGGCAACGCCGGGCGACTTTACCGTGGTGGATCTGCTCCGCTTCGTGGACGACGTCAATCCGCTCGGCGATTGAGGTCGATCGCACGAAGGATGAAACCAGCGGCGCGAGACCTCAGGCTCGCGCCGCTGGCGCAGAGGCTTGGGGAGACGTGCGTTGCCCCTACGGACTTTGCTGCGGGGCCGATGCCTCGCGCCTTGGCGCACTGCGATGGGCCGACGAATAGCTGTCCTCCGTCGCGCCAATCGCCTCCAGCACCGCGTCGCGCCACTCGCGCTTGACCGGCAGCAGTGGCGGGACAGGCGCGAGATCGGGCTCGGGAGTCGGCGGCGCGATCAATTGCTTGCGATCGAGCGTCGATCCCTTGCGCATGAACACGTTGTAGATCGACCACTCCAGCACATTGCGGCCGCCGCGATACGGGAAGCGGCGTGCGATCGAGGGCACAGAGTAGAACGTGTTGTAAGCCCCGTTATGGCCAAGACGGAGCTCCTCGCCTGTCATTCTCTTGGGACGATAGACGACATTCGATTGATCGTATTTCTCCCAGTCGAAGGAGACGATCCGGTTCGCTTTCTTCATCTCGTACCAGGTCAGCGTTCCGGGGTAGGGCGTCAGCACCGAATAGGCGACCGCATCGTAGTTTGCATCGATGTTGAACCGTGCGGTCTCCTGGAACGTGCTGGTGTCGTCGCCGTCGAAGCCGAACATGAAAAGCCCAAAGACCGCGATCCCGTAGGAATGGACCTTCTCGACCAGCTCCGCGAATTGCTCCGGACGGTTCACGTGCTTATGCACGCTCTTCAGCGTGTCGCGCGAGATCGACTCGAATCCGATCGAGAGCATGGTGCAGCCGCTTGCGGCCGCAAGCTCGAGCATGGCATCGTCCTGCGCGAGTTTCGAGGTGACTCCCGCTTGCCATCGGATGTTGCGGCCTTTCAAGGCCCGCATCACCTCCTTCGGCCGCTCGGGCGTCCCGAAGAAGTCGGCGTCGTTGATGGAGATCATCCGCGATCCGCAATTGTCGACCTCGTCCATCACCTCGTCGACCGGTCGATAGCGGAATTTGAGCCCGTTCATCAACGGCTCGGCGCAGAACGTGCAGCCCTGGTGGCAGCCGCGCGATGTTTGCACGAATGTCTTGTTGACGTAGCGGTTGCGCTTGACGAGGTCGTAGCGCGGCATCGGAATGCCGGCCATGGAATGCAGCTTGTCGGAGCGGTATGTGCCGCCCAGGCAGCCTTGCTCGAGATCGTCAAGGATTTTCGGGATCACCAGTTCGACCTCACCGATGCAGACGGCATCGCAGTGTCGCAGTGATTCCTGTGACATGAAGCTCGGGTGGACGCCGCCCATGATCACGGGCACGCCACGCCGGCGGAATTCGTCGGCGATTTCGTAACCTCGGTTGACGTATGCCGTCATGGCGGAAATGCCGATCAGATCGCACTCAAGGTCAAAGTCGATGGTTTCGATATTCTCGTCGGTGAGGACCACCTCGTAGCGGTCGCGCGGGATGGCTGCCGCAACGGCGAGAAGGCCGGCGATCGGTGAATACAGCGCCCGGTTCAGGTAAAGAGGCCGGGTGGTCAGCGAATCCGTCTTTGGATTGACGAGGTGGATCACGCGATGACGCATTGTCGGTCTCCTCTCTGCGGGGCGCGTGATGGCAACAACAAATGCGGCGGGGGGTTCCATTCACCAGAGCGGCCTGAGCCCGCATGTCTGCAAGCCAATGAGTGCGCGGCGTCGTAACGCCCGCCCGCGCTTGCGCGGGACGGCCTGCGGGCTACACTCCCGGCAAAACAACGCTGGCAGAGCCGGCAAACCGGGGAGGCGCCGATGAGGTCAGCGACAATCACGCCACGATGGCGCGTGATGCAATGGATGGCGTTGGCCGCATGCATATCGAGCATCATGCTCGCCGGCGCGGCGGCCGCTCATGCGCAGCCCTATCCCTCAAAGCCCGTCCGCATCATCTGCACCTTTGCGGCGGGCGGTACCACCGACGTGCTGGCGCGTGGCGTCGCGCGGCAGCTCTCCGAGATCTGGGGCCAGCAGGTGGTGGTCGAAAACCGCGCCGGCGCCAATACGCAGATCGGCGCGGAGCATGTCGCGAAGTCGGCGGGAGACGGCTACACGCTGATGGTGACGTCGGAAGGCACGTTCGTGATGAACCCGAGCCTTTACGAGAAGCTGCCTTATGATGCGGCCAAAGACTTCATCCCGATCACCACGCTGGTCCAGCTCAAGCAGGTCCTGATCGTCAGCCCGAAGGTGCCGGTCAACAATATCCGCGACCTGGTCGCGCTCGCGCGCAAGCAGCCCGACAAGTTGACCTACGGCACGACCGGGCTCGGCTCGTCGTCGCATCTCAACATGGAGATGTTGCAGGACATGGCGCAGGTGAAGCTCACCGCCGTGCACTATCGCGGCGCCGCGAAGGCCTTGGTCGACATGCACGGCGGGCATATCGACATGATCTTCGCCGCCGCCGGCATCGTCGCGGACCAATACCGGGCCGGCAAGCTGAAGATCCTGGCGGTCTCGAGCCGCAACCGCGTCGCCGGCCTGCCGGAGCTGCCGACCATCGCCGAGGCGGGCCTGCCGGGCTTCGACGGCACGTCGTGGTTTGGCTTGTTCGCGCCCCGTGGCACCCCGCCTGAGGTCATCGCGCGGATTCACCGGGACGTCGCCAGGAGCTTCGACGATGAAGGCTTCCGTAAGAAGTTCCTCGAGCCGAACATGCTCGAGCCCAACATCATTTCGCCGGACGTGTTTGCGCAATCGATCAACGACGGCCGCGAACGCTGGGGCAGGATCATCCGCGCGGCGGGATTGAAGGGAAAATAGGCACAGACTCAGGCGACGCCATCAAGCGCACGCTAACGCTCGCCCATCTTTTGCGGCATCGGCGCGCCGAACAGAGCTGAGGCAACCAACGCACCGACGGCCGCACCGACAAGCTGGGCCGCGATGAACGCCGGAACATGATTGATGGCGATACCTGCGAAGGTGGTGGTCAATCCCCGCGCAAGCGTAACCGCCGGATTGGCGAAGGAGGTGGAGGCGGTGAACCAATAGGCTGCCGTGATCACGAGGCCGACAAGCCAGGCGATCGATTGCGGCGCAAATCGTAAGCCGCCCAGAATCGTCAGGACCAAAGCGAACGTTGCAACCGCTTCGGCCAGCCACTGCGACACACCGCTGCGCGCGGTCGTCCCGATCATCAAAGGCGTCAAGTCGAACATGAGATGCGCGAGCGCGGTGCCGGCAATGCCGCCGAGGCACTGCGCCGCGATGTATGGACCTGTCTCCGGCCACGGGAAGCTGTCGCGTGCCGCCAGCACCAGGCTGACGGCCGGATTGAAATGCGCTCCGGAGACTGGTCCGAAAATCGTGATCAGCACGACGAGAATGGCGCCGGTCGGAATCGTGTTGCCAAGGAGCGCGATCGCCTGATTTCCGCCCGCCAGCCGTTCGGCCATGATGCCGGAGCCGACAACCGTCGCGACCAGCAGCCCCGTTCCGAGCGCTTCCGCGAGCAGCCGCCGGCTGAGCGTTGGCGTCACGGCGCCATCACCCGTCGCCCCAGCGCATCAACGACGCGCTCGCCATCTTCCTTGGTGAATTCGCCAAGCTGGGGCGGCAGGAGATCGAGAACCTGTTCGGAGGGACGGCACAGGCGAACGCCCTTCGGCGTCACCACGAGCGGCCGGTTCATGAGGATGGGGTGGGCTTCGATCGCATCCAGCAGTGCGGCATCGGGAAGCGACAGCTCATCAAGCCCGAGTTCGTAATAAGGCGTCCCCCGCTCGCGCAGGATTTGACGCACCGAGAGACCGGCTCGCGAAAGCAACTGCGTCAGCAGACGGCGGGTCGGGGGCGTCTTGCGGTATTCGACGATATGCGGTTCGACGCCCGCGTTGCGGATCATTCCGAGCGTGTTGCGCGAAGTTTCGCACTCCGGATTGTGATAGATGATGACGTCCACATCGCATCTCCACGAGGGATTCCGCAGCCGCGCAGCAGCCGTTCAGGCGAGCCGCTCCTTCGCGGGCAACGCTTCCGGCGATGTGGGCAGCAAGAAAGCAATCAGCCAGCATGTCACCAGCATGATGCCGGAGCCGATCAGGCAGCCTTCGATGCCGCCGATCTGATAAAGCGCACCCGACAGAAGAATTCCGGCCAGGCGTCCGGTGGCGTTGGCCGCATAATAGAATCCCACGTCTTCCGCCGCCTTCTCGGAGCCGGCATAAGCCAGGATCAGGTAGGAGTGCAGCGAGGAGTTGACCGCAAACGGAATGCCAAACAGCAACAGCCCGACCACCACGACCAAATCGGGCCGCCAGACCTGCGGCATCTGTAAGATCAGCACGAGCAGTAGCGGCACCGCTGCAAGCAGGCCGCCCCAGAGGCGGGCGGCCGGGACTTCACGGCTCAGCCCGTCGCTGCTGCGGGTTACGAGCGAGGGCGCCGCCGCCTGGATGCCGCCATAGGCGATGGTCCAGAATGCCAGGAAGCCGCCGACTTCCAGAAAGCGCCAGCCATTCGCGTAGAGAAACACC
Organism: Hyphomicrobiales bacterium; assembly: GCA_009377695.1. Classification (GTDB taxonomy): domain Bacteria; phylum Pseudomonadota; class Alphaproteobacteria; order Rhizobiales; family Xanthobacteraceae; genus VAZQ01. The sequence goes on from WHTP01000046.1 coordinate 9,974, forward strand.
GGCAGCCCCACCACGAACCACACGTCGCGCGCCCCGAACAAGAAAATCCGCGCGGCCGCGAGCAGGTTGACGCCGCGCGATTTGCCGAAGAGCTCCCGCACGCTCTTCGACGACGTGGCCTTGCCAAGCCCGGTCGGAAGCGAGAGCAGGCCCGCCACGAAGATCACGCCCAGCAGGGCCGCCATCAGCCACAAGCCGGCCTGGAATCCCGCCACGTCGAGCAGCAAGCCGCCGACAAAGAACCCGAGCCCCTTCATCGCGTTCTTCGAGCCGGTAAACCACGCCACCCACCGGAACAACTGCCCGCTGCCCTCGGTCGAGGTCGCCTTGATCGCCGATTTCGAGGCGGTCTTGGTCACGTCCTTGGCGACGCCCGCGATCCCTTGCGCCACGACGACCCAGATCACCGACACGGCGGCGCTCCAGCCCGGCTGCAACAGCGACAGCATGATGAGGCCCGCGATCTGCAACACCTGGCCGACCGCAAGCATGCGCGGGATGCCAAACCGCGACGCCAGCCAACCGCCGCCAAGATTGGCGAAGATCCCGGCGGTCTCGTAAAGCAGGAACAGGAACGCGAGGGTGAACGGCGAATAGCCGAGCTGGAAAAAATGCAGCAGCACCAGCATTCGCAAGGCGCCGTCGACGAGGGTGAACCCCCAATAGGATGCCGTGACAATCGCGTAGTTGCGCAGCATCGACATCACGCACCTGCCTTAAGAACGAGGTCGGCCAAATCGACCATGCGGCAGGAATAGCCCACTTCATTGTCGTACCAGGAGTACACCTTGAGCAGCGTGCCGTCGGTAACGATCGTGCTGGGCCCATCCACGATCGAGCTCCGGGAATCGTTGTTGTAATCGGCCGATACCAAGGGGCGCTGTTCAAAGCCGAGAATCCCCGCGAGCGGCCCGGCGGCGGCAGCGGCAAACAGCGCGTTGACCTCTTCCGCGGTCACGGCGCGTTGCAGCTCGAAGACGCAGTCCGTCAGACTCGCGTTGAGGACCGGGACGCGTACGGCGTGCCCGTTCAGTTTGCCTTTCAGCTCGGGATAGATCAGCGAAATCGCTGTCGCGCTGCCGGTCGTCGTCGGCTGCATCGAGAGCATGGCGGAGCGCGCGCGCCGCAGGTCCTTGTGCGGCGCATCGACCACGACATTCGTATTCGTCGGAGAGTGGATGGTGGTGATTTGCCCGTGGCGGATGCCGACGGCCTCATGCACGACCTTGACCACAGGCGCGAGGCAATTGGTCGTGCAGGACGCGGCCGTCAGCAAATGGTGGGCTTTCGGCTCATACAGGTGATCGTTCACCCCGACGACGATATTGAGCGCCGCCGGATCCTTGACCGGCGCAGCCACGATCACGCGTTTTGCACCACGTTTAAAGTAATCTTCCAACTGGTCGGACTTCAGAAACTTCCCGGTGCATTCGAGCACCACGTCGCAGCCGTAGTCTCCCCAAGGAACATCGCCGGGATTTGGCAGCGCGCTAAACCCGATGCGGCGGTTGCCGATCACGATGGCATCGTCGCCATCGGCCTCGATAGAGCCGTGCCAGCGACCGTGGACACTATCGAACTCCAGAAGATGAGCGGTGGCGGCGGCTCCACCTTTGATTTCGTTGACATGCACAATGTCGAGGCGGTTGTCGGCGCGCGGATCGCCCGCCGCACGCGCGACGCCGCCGAAACCTGCGCGCAGCACGAGGCGACCGATCCGCCCCATTCCATTGATTCCGATAGCCATCTGCCTGCTTCCTCAGCGCGCACTTCGCGTGCTGTCTCCGATCTCATCCAATCTGGCCTTCAGCGCCATCTTGTCGAGCGTCGTGAAGGGCAAGCTGGTGAAAATCTCAATCCGCCGCCGGGTCATGCCGTAAAGTTCATTCAGCAGAGTGGTGCGCTCCGATGACGCCCCTGTGAATTTGGCGGGGTCGGGCAGGGGCCACGCGGAGTTGATGAACGACTCCCCGAATTCGGGACAGAATTGGCCTTGCACCGTGTCGCAAAGCCCGATCACGAAATCCATGCGCGGCGCATCGGGACCCGTGAATTCCTTCCACGATTTGCAGCGCAGCTTGCTGACATCGTGCCCAAGCATCTTGAGGCGCTCGATGACCTCGGGGAGCGGTTGCCCCGCCGGGTCGGAGCCCGCCGAATAGGCGCGAAATTTTCGCCCCCCGAATTTTTCGAGAACGGCTTCCGCCATGATGGAGCGGGCGGAGTTATGCGTGCACAGGAAAAGAACGTTGAACGCAGGCGTCATCACGCGCTCCTCGGTCTCGTCGGGGTTACCGGACAGAAGGCGGGACAGGTCGCCGCACAACTCGGGACGGCCTTCGCAGCAATCGCGCATCAGGAATCCGACCAGGCCCCGCAGGCCGGCGAGATTTGCGCGATAGTTCATCCCGCGACCCTCGCGCGCGACCATGACGAGACCGGCTCGCACCAGAATGCCAAGATGCGTCGACATCGTGTTGTGCGGCACGTCGCACAGGCGTGCGATTTCGCCTGCGGGCAGACTTGCCGGATGAGCCGCGATGAGGCGGCGGAATGCGCCAAGCCGCGTCACCTGGGCGAGCGAGCCAAGCCCCTCAATCGCGCGGGTTTCGTCGATCTGCTGCGACGTTTCCGGACGTTGACGCGCCGCGTTTATGGGGGAGACGCGCGCAGCCATTAGCGCCGCTCCCCGCCCGTTGCGGCGAAAGCTCCGCTGCGCTCGGATGTTTCCATGGATGTTTTCATGGCGACTTCCCAATACGTCCATATGTCTCGACATAATGAATGTATACGGGAAGGCGCCGGATGGCAACGCCTGATTGTGATCGCGGTGTCGATTCACAGGGCAGGGCAGCCGGACGTCGTCGAGCGCGCAGCAGGACAATCGGCCGACCAAAGACAATTGACCGATTTCACCGAAGCTGTTGCGTGCCTGAAGCTGTTGCGCGCCTGGTGTCGGCCGCCGCGCCGGAATGGCGACGCGTCCGTCCGACCTTCCGATCAAGGCACCTGCCGACTTGAGCGCGGGGCGGTGATGCGCGTATGCAAATGTCCGTGTCCCGCCCGATCACGACCACCGCCACAACCAGCGAAGACGACGTCACGTCCGACGTCCCTTGGCGCATCCAGGCCGCCGTCTACGGCATCGGCCTGTTCAGCACCTCGATCTTCCACATCGCGGCGGTGATCGTGCCGCTCTATGCGGCCACGATGTCACCGTCGCCGGTCATGTTCGGCCTGGTATTCAGCGCCGCACATATCCTGCCGCTGTTTCTGTCCATTCACACGGGCGCGCTGATGGACCGGCTCGGTGCGCGCCGCGTCATGCTGGTCTGCACGGCCCTCGGTGCGATCACGCCGCTGCTCTATCCGGCGTTCCCATGGATCTGGGCGCTGGTATTCCTGCAGATGTTTTTCGGGCTGTCGGAATCCATGGGCTGGCTCGGCGCGCAGACCATGATCGGCCAGTACATGTATGGCAAGACCGCCTACGCCGGCCGCTTGAGCTTCATCATCCGCATCGGGCACCTCATCTGCGGGCCGCTTGCTGGCATCAGCTGGGACTTCGCCGGGCCATGGGGTGGCTTTACGCTGATGTCGTTGTGGGGCTGCGGAGCGGTTCTATGCTCGCTGATGCTGCCAAAGCAGCCGGTCGACCCCAATGCCGTGAAGCCCGAAGGACGCCGCGCCAAGGTACGCGCCCTGTTGCCGAACGCGTCGGACTATCTCACCGCGTTTCGGCTGCTGGGCGTTCCAGCCGTCGTTATCATCGTGATGCTTGGCGCGCTGATGCATGTCGGCAATGCGGTGCAGAGCTCGTTCTATGTCGCGTGGCTCAATGACATGGGCCTGACCGGCACGGCCATCGGCCTGCTCGGTCCTGCGTCGGCGATCGGTGCCGCGTTGTTCTCGTTGCTCACGGCGAAGCTCATGCGCTACATCGGCGGCCTCTGGATCGCGCTCCTTTCGCTCTGGTCCGGCATCCTGCTCGTCTGCGCGACACCGCTGTTCGGTAGTTACGTCTTGCTGCAGATGGCGATGTTCCTGCGCTCCGGCGCCAACGGGCTCGCGCAGCCGCTCGTCATCACGCTGGTGCTGCGCGGCGCCGGCCGCGAGAACCAGGGCAAGGCGATCGGATTGCGCGGCACCGCGAACCGCATCGCCTCGATCGTGTCGCCGCTCGCGATGGGTGCCATCGCCCAAGCGGTTGGGCTCGAATACTCGTTTTATGCGGTCGGCGCGTTGGTCAGCGTGGTGATGATCGGGATTGCGATCTATCTCTGGCACAATCCGGAAATCGCGAAGGCGGGCGAAGAATAGTCGCCGTGCGCTTTATATCGAATCGCCAACCTCGGGTCCGTCATCCTGAGGCGCTCGCCATGAGCGCGTTTACGCAAATCGACGCTCGGCCTTTGGCCTCGCACCTCCGGGCGACGGCTTTAGATCACGGCGATGTTTCAACTACTGCGCCGCCATGAGCTGCGCTCCGGGAAACGTGATCTCCACCAGCGTGCCCTCGTTCGGCGTGCTCCTGATCTGGAAGGTCGCGTGGTTGGCTTCCGCCAGCGCCTTGGTCAGCGGGAGCCCCAGCCCGGTGCCGCCAGAACGCGCGCGCGTCGCGGTGGCGATCTGGCGGAATGGCTCGAGCGCGGTCGCAATATCGGTTTCGGTCATGCCGATGCCGGTGTCGCGGACGCGCAGCATGGCCTCGCCGGTGTCGCCAACCGCGGTCGAGACGATCACCTGGCCGCCCGCGACCGTGAACTTGATCGAGTTCGAGAGAAGATTGAGCACGATCTGGCGCACCGAGCGCGCATCGGCGACGATCTGCGGCAGCCGTGGCGACAGCGACGTGCGGATGATGACGCGCTCGCGGTTGGCTTGCGGCTGCATGATCGCCACGCATTGCTGCGTCAGGTCGTTGAGCGGCACAGCGGCGAAGGCGAGCTCGAGCTTGCCGGCCTCGATTTTCGAGAGGTCGAGCAGATCATTGATGAGCGAGATCAGATGCTCGCCCGAGGCGTGGATGTCCTTGAGATATTGGCGATAGCGGTCGTTCCCGATCGGGCCGAAGCGCTCTTCCGTCATCACCTCCGAGAAACCGATGATGGCATTGAGAGGCGTACGGATCTCATGGCTGATCTTGGCAAGGAAATCCGATTTTGCCGATGACGCCCGTTCGGCATCACGCCGCGCCTCGATCAGATCCTCCTCGGTCTTCTTCCACGGCGTGATGTCTCGGAACACCGCACAGTATTTGCCGCCGTCGTCGTCGAGCCGGCCCATGGTCATGAACAGCGGGATCAGGCCGCCGAGCCGCTCGCGTCCGATGATTTCACTGCCGTCATTGAGCAGTGCCGCGACGCCGCGTCCTTGCAGTCGGTCGAGATAGTCGATGGCGGTGCCGATGCTCTCCGGCGCGAACAGATCGCCGAAGCTCTTGCCTTCGAGCTCCTGCGCGTCGTAGCCGAATAGTGCCTGCGCGCTGCGGTTCGATGAGACGATGCGCGCGATACGGTCGAGCAGGATCACGCCGTCGGTCGCGGTGTCGAGGATCGCGCTCAGCTCTGCGAGCTGCGCGCGCGCCTGCATGAGCGCTGCCTGCGCGGTAGGCTCGGTGCTTTGCGGCATGGTCAGCAGTGCGAACGCCGACTCCCCGTCCCAGGGCACCTGCAGCAACCGCGCTTCGGCGACCGACGTCTCATCATTCAGGCTGGTGAGCGAGAACGCCTTGCGGCCGCCTTGCTCGATGGCGACGTCGCCGGACTCGATCATCAAACTGTCGAGGCCGCCCGCCTCAACGAGCGCATCCAGGCTGTCGCTGGCGGCCCAGGTCAGGAACGCGTTGTTGGCATAAAGGAGATAGTTGAGGCGATAGACCAAGACGCCGATCGGAAGCCGGTCGAGGAACGGCCGCGCGTTGTCGGCGACCCGTGCCTCCGCCTTGTACGCGTCATCGGATGATTGCGCGCTGTGAAGCGCCGCCGGTGCGTTGGCATTTGCAGCCCATAAGGCTTGCGCGTCGGCTTCACTGATGCGGGTCGTCAGCTCACGCGAGAGTTCGTCGAAGGCGTAACGTTCGACCGGGGTTAGCCCTGAGGCGGCGGTCTCCGATTTGCTGTCGAGTGATGGCGCTTCGGTCGTGTCCGGGCCGGCCCCACCACGTGCCCGTGCGATGGTGTTGAGCAGGGCGATGTCGCGGCACACGCCGAAGCCGCGATAGCCGCGATACGTCCGTTCGCGGTCGAACACCGGCAAGCCCGATAGCTCGACGTCGAGGCGTTCGGCGAAGCCGTCGATGCGCCAGCGCACGGAGACGCCGCTCCAGGTGGCGCGTGCGGCCACCGCGCGCGCGACCTGCCCCTCCGGATCGAGCGCCATCACCGATGCGATGAACGGCCAGGGCTGCCCGAGCAGCGCCGCCGTGCGCGGCCCCGTGATCGCGATGAACTCGCCGGAGTCGATGGTGAAGCGGCCCTCCGTATCCATCTGCCAGACGAACCGCAGCGGATGGCGCCGTTCCTCCGCCGCGGCGTCCGGGGTCGCTGCGGGAGGAGAGACGGGCGGCAGGTCCGGAAACAGTTCGGGCTGCTCGGCAACAGGCGCGTTGAGCGGTTCATGCTCGGTTTCGAGCGATCGTCCGGCCGGCGGTTGCTCGGCCTTTTGCTCTGGCTCCGGTTGGGGTGAGGGAAGCGGGTTCACGATCGGTGCGATAGTCGGAGCGCGCCGGACCCGGCTCTCGCCAAAAGCGATGACCCAAACCGCGTGATCGCGGATGCGATCGACAGAGATGGCTCCAGTCGCAGCGTCACCCACGGCATGGCCGGTGTCGCTCGCGGCCGCAACAACCGCGCTCGCACCGAGCGCGTCGAGCGAGGTCGCGTCGCCGATCCGGCGTCGTGCCGCCGGCGTCGCGTCAATGAGGGCGCCGTCATCGCCGAACACCGCGACGGGCTCGACGCAGGCAGCAAGCAGTTGCGACACGCGTTGCTTTAGCGACAGGAAAGGTCCGGCGCGCTCGATCGCGGCGATCAGCACCGCCGACGCTCCGTCGGAGAGCCTGACGCGCGAGCAGGCGCAGGTGAGCGGGCGGCCCATCGCGGCGCCGAATCCGCGCAGGCGCTCGAGCCGCGCCATGCCGTCGGGCTTGAGCGTTTGCGCAAGGCGCGCGACCTCGCCAGCGACAATTTGCTCGCGATCGAATGTGCGGATCGTCAGCGCGGCCGGCGTCGGCACGCCGAGCATCGCCGCGCCGATCGGATTGGCCCACACGACATGCGTTGCATCCGGCGACCACAACCACGCCGGCGACTGGCTCAGCGCCAGCGGCAGCAGGCGTGTCTCGCGCAACCAGAATAAGCCGAACATCGTCCACCGTCGTGCCAGACAATGTCCGGCATGCAGGATCCTTAACGATCCGTTTAGTAGTCGGGGGTCAGGGCGGCGTCCACGCCGGGGCCGTCCATGGCGCTGCTAAAGCCCCGAATAACCTTAATTCTGCCAGCGGCTTGGCCTCCCGAGCATACCGGCCGCTTGGGCCGCGCGCCGCTGTTCGCCCATTATGCTTGTTTATTGTGCATTGCAATATTTTATATTGCATTGCACCACAGTTTGTGCAACATTCTAATCTGAGGCTGCCACCTGTTTAGGCAAATGCGACGGGGTGGTAGGCCGGCCATACATGCGACACGGACCGTGGCCGGGCGGCAGGGTCCCAGGGGGTGTCGACCGCCGCCCACAGACACGTCAAGGGAAGGATCAATTGCATGTCCGAGGCCACCCACACCAGCAATCCGCGCGCCAAAGCCAAGCCCGCCAATCCCGAGTCCACGGCGTCTGCGTTCGAGTTTCCGAAGTTCGAAATCCCGAACTTTGAGATGCCGAAGATAGAAGTGCCTGCCGCCTTCCGCGAATTCGCCGAAAAGGGCGCTTCGCAGGCAAAAGAGAACTACGAGAAGATGAAGGCCGCCGCTGAAGAGGCGACCGACGTGCTCGAGGACACCTACGCGACCGCCGCCAAAGGTGCTTCCGACTACGGCCTGAAGGTGATCGAGGCGACCCGCGTCAACACCAATGCCGCGTTCGACTTCTATACCGAGCTGATGACCGCGAAGTCCTATTCGGACGTGATCGAGCTCTCGACGGCGCATGCGCGCAAGCAGTTCGAGACCGTCACGGCGCAGACCAAGGACCTCACGGCCCTGGCCCAGAAAATGGCGACCGAGACCGCCGAGCCGATCAAAGGCAGCGTCAGCAAGGCCTTCAAGATCGCCTGACGCGACTTATTGACGGTCGCTATCGCAGCGGGAACGCCCGGGTTCACCACCCGGGCTTTTTTGCATTTGAACGGAAATGCAGCGTGGTGCTACCAAGCAATGGGTGGACGGACCGGGCTTGCCAAACGCCAAGCCGGCTCCTAGGTTCGTGCCGCTCTGCGAGCCACACTCGTGTGGTGGTTCAGAAGTCCGGTACGAACTTCGGAATCGGGACACGAGTGTCTGTGCAGCTGTAGCTCAGTTGGTTAGAGCGCCGGTCTGTGGAACCGGAGGCCGGTGGTTCGAGTCCACCCAGCTGTACCATCCTCACCGTGCGACCGAACGACCTCGCGAGCCCTGTCGCCGCTTCGTCCGGACACCTTCCCGGCCGTTCAACGTATCGCCATTGAGCATCTCCTGGAGCATCTCTAGCCGCCGGGCAACCCCTGGCGCAGGGGTCGAATTGAACTTGTGGAGGTGTTAGCTTCCTTGAGTTAGCTCGCTTGTGCGGCGCAGATCGCAATGCAATGGCGAGCGCCGGGGCTCGGTGATTGAGGAGTTTCGGAGAATGTCACGATCGCCTGACTGGACGGTGCCGGCCGGAGCGCAGCCGAAACCGGAAGACTATCACTACGATCTCGATCGTGCGCTCGGCGCGGTCGTCGGTATCCGCTCGATCGTGCCGGCCGATGCATTCTCCGCCGAGACGCTCGGCACCGAACGCGCCGGCAATGGCGTCCTGGTCCGCGACGGCGTGGTTCTCACCATCGGCTATCTGATCACCGAGGCGGAGCAGATCTGGCTCACCTTCAGCGACGGGCGTGTTGCACCTGGTCATGTCCTCGGCTTCGACCAGGAGACCGGGTTCGGCATCGTGCAGGCGCTCGCGCGCGTCGATATCGAACCGATCAACATGGGCGAGTCGGGCGCGCTGCAGGTCGGCGAACGGGTCGTCGTCGGTGGAGCGGGCGGACGGCATCACTCCGTCGCGGCGCGCGTCGCCGCCCGGCAGGAATTCGCGGGCTACTGGGAATACGTGCTCGATGAGGCAATCTTCACCGCGCCGGCGCATCCGAATTGGGGTGGCACCGCGCTGATCGGTTCGCAGGGTGATCTCCAGGGCATCGGTTCGCTGCAGCTTGAGCAGCCACGCGAGCAGGGCACCGAGCATCTCAATATGGTGGTGCCGATCGACCTGCTCAAACCGATCTTCGACGACCTCCTAACGCTCGGCCGCCGCAACCAGCCGCCGCGGCCGTGGCTCGGACTCTATGCTACCGAGGTCAATGACCGCGTCGTCGTCGTCGGCATGTCGAGTCGTGGTCCCGCGCGCAAGGCGGACCTGCGTACCGGCGACGTGTTGCTCGCCGTCGGCGGCACCGAGGTGAGCGACCTCGCCGGCTTGTTCCGGCGCATCTGGGCGCAAGGCAGCGCCGGCGTCGATGTGCCGCTCACCATCTATCGCGACGGCAAGACCTTCGAGCTGCACGTACCGTCCGCCGACCGGCGGCGTTTCCTGAAGGCGCCGCGCCTGCATTGATTTCTAAGACGTCTCTGCCGTCGGCGCGGGGACGTCGAGGTCGACATAGACCTGTCCGTCGCGGACCTCGGTCTTGAAGGTCTTGATCGGGACGAAGCAGGGCGGCTGCACGGCTTTGCCGCTCGGCACGTGGAACGCGCCGAAGTGGAAATTGCACTCGATCACGTCATCCTCGAGCGTGCCGTCGGCGAGATCGGCCATGCCGTGGGTGCAGCGCGCCTCGGTGGCATAATAGGTGCCATTGATATTGTAGATCGCGACGAGTTCCTCTCCGACCTCGCGGCTGATCACGCCGTTTTCCGGCACATCCGAAGCAGCGCAGACTTGGGTTTCGGCCATGGTCGTCCGGTTCGAGTTCGTCAGGTTTGCGCGTTGGCGCCGCTGGAAGCGGCCCGTTATGACCGTGCTTTAGCGGCGCTGCCGAAAAGTGCAAGGGGCTGACGAGGGGCCAAAGCGCGCCCGGCGCGCCCGGCGCTTGCGACGCATTTGACCCTGTTTCGGACGGCTCTATAACGTAGGCGTTTCCCCGTGGGCTACCCAACGAGCGTCAGGCAATGTCCGCATCCTACATCATCGACGATCGCGAGAAGAAAACCTTTCTCCTGGACCGCGAGGTGCTGGTCTCGGAGGATATCCTGCGCAGGGAGATGGCGAATATCTTCAGCCGCTGCTGGATCTATGTCGGCCACGCCTCCGAGTTGAAGAAGCCGGGCGATTTCGTCTCCCGCAAGGTTGCCGGCCGGCCGGTCATCTTCGTGCGTGACGGCAAGGGCGCCTATCACTGCCTGTTCAATACCTGCCGGCACCGCGGCGCCATCGTCTGCACCCAGCGCGAAGGCAATGCGCGGCGCTTCATGTGCATCTATCACGGCTGGACCTACAACAATGACGGCTCGCTGGCCCGCGTGCCCGGCGACGACGCCTATGCCGAGACCTTCGACAAGTCCGAATTCGGGCTCCGGCGCCCGGCTCGGTTCGAGGAGTATCGCGGCTTCTGGTTCATGAACCTCGACAAGGATGCGCCGTCGCTTGTCGATTACCTCGCCGGAGCCAAGGACTACATCGATCTCGTGATCGACCAGTCACCGTCCGGGCAGATGGAAATCATCGCCGGTGTGCAGGAATACGACGTCGCCGCCAACTGGAAGCTGATGGTCGAGAACTCGGTCGACGACTACCACCTGCCGTCCACACACTCGACCTGGCTCAACTTCATGGCCAATTCCGGCGTGAAGCTCGAACCGCCGCCGAAGGACTCGGGTCAGGTTCTGCCGACCAAGGGCCTCGCGGTCGAGCTCGGTAACGGCCACTTCACCACCGACAACGTCAATTTTCGCGGCCGCCCGGTCTGCAAATGGATCCCGCTCTACGGCGATGCCGCGAAGCCCGAGATGGACGCAATCCGCGCTGAGCTCGTGCAGCGGCTTGGCGCGGAGCGCGCCACCCGCGTCGCCGACACCAACCGCAACCTCGTGATCTTCCCGAACCTCGTGATCAATGACGGCTCGTCGGTGACCGTGCGCACCTTCTATCCCGAAGGCGCGCATAAGATGCATGTCACCGCCTGGGCGCTCGGCCCGGTCGAAGAGAGCGAGAGCGCGCGGGCGCGGCGGCTCGATGCGTTTCTCACCTTCTATGGTCCCGGCGGCTTCGCCACGCCCGACGACGTCGAGGCGTTGGAACTCGTGCAGCAGGGCCTGGCAAACTGGCAGGACGACCGCTGGTCGGAAATGTCGCGTGGCATGGGCAAGGAGGGCGAGCAGCTCAACAGCGACGAGCACCACCTGCGCATCTTCTGGCGGCGCTGGAACGAGCTGATGGGGGCGCGCGCATGACGATTGCCGCCAAGACCGTGGTGACGCGTGCGCAGGTCGAGGATTTTCTCTACCAGGAGGCCGCGCTGCTCGATGAATGGAAGCTCGACGAGTGGCAGGCGCTGCTGACCGATGACGCCACCTATTATGTCCCACCAAACGACAAGCTCGACGGTGACCACCGCACCACGCTGTTCATCATCGCCGACGACCGCGAGCGCATCCGCCAGCGCATCATCCGCATCAACGATCCGAACTGCCACGCCGAATATCCGAAGTCGCGCACGCGCCGGATGATCTCGAACGTACGGATCGCGAACGTGGCTGGCGATCTCGTCACCGTCACGGCGAACTTCGTCTGCTACCGCTTTCGGCGCAACGAACGCATCCGCGAATATGTCGGCGGCTACCGGTTCATCCTCAAGGTCGCCGGCGACAGCTTCCGGATCAAGGAGCGGCGCGTGTTCATCGATGCGCACGAGCTCGGCTCCCTTGGTTCGGTGAGTTTTATTTTGTAGTCCCACAAACCTCTCTCCCTGAGGTGCCCGAGCGCAGCGAGGGCCTCGAAGGGCGACGGCCCGGGCCGTGCATCCTTCGAGGCTCGCAAAAGCAATCAAGCGTACGCAGATTGCGTAAACTTATCTGCGGTGCTCGCTCCTCAGGATGACGGATCAAGAAAAGGAAAGTTTCAAAAAATGTCCAAACTTGATGCCCTCTTCGAAGAAATCGTGACTGCCAACCGCGTCCTGGCGACGGAAGGCGTGGTCGACTCGTTCGGCCATATCAGCGCGCGGCACCCCGACAACCCGCAGCGCTTCTTTCTGTCGCGGGCGCGGGCGCCGGATTGTATCGAGAAGGACGACATCATGGAGTTCACGCTCGAAGGCGAGCCCGTCAACCCGGGCGACAAGGCGCCCTATCTCGAACGTTTCATCCATGGCGGCCTCTACGAGGCGCGGCCCGACGTCCATTCTGTCGTGCACAACCATTCACCGAGCGTGATCCCGTTCGGCGTGACCAAGCGTAAGCTTCAGCCGCTGCTGCACATGTGCGCCAATATCGGCCACGACGTGCCGAGCTGGGATTCGCATGACAAATTCGGCGACACCGCGCTTCTGGTCGAGAACGTCGCGATGGGTCGCGACCTTGCGAAGGCGATAGGCGGTGGCCGCACGATCCTGATGCGCGGCCATGGTGCAACCGTCGTCGCCCCCAACATCCGGCACTGCGTTTTCATCTCGGTCTATCTCGAGGTGAACGCCAAGCTGCAGATGCAGGCGATGGCGATGGGCGACATCACGTTCCTCACCGCCGGTGAGGTCGATAAGATTATCGAGCGCACCGGTCCCTATACAATCAATCGCGCCTGGGAGAACTGGTGCCGCCGTGCCAACCGCCCGGTGATGCCACAAGCCGCCTGACGCCGCTGGTACGAATCGCCGCAATTTGGCGATTCCGGTCCAGACTGTGAGTTCCGCTTCGCTCCTGCTATGCTGCGCGCAATGCGGCCGGCCATCATTTGGACCGGCCGGGCGAGGGGAGCGACATCATCCATGGCTGTGGTTGCGATGCCGACCGGACGCGACAGCGTTCCCGCTGCGAGAGCGGCGGAGCCGATCCTCACTGTCGACGGCATCGTCAAGCGGTTCGAGACGCCGGACGGTGTGCTCACCGCGGTTGACGATGTGTCGCTGTCGGTGTTGCCCGGCGAATTCTTCTCGGTGATCGGTCCATCCGGTTGCGGCAAGTCGACACTGTTCAACATCATTGGCGGCCTGCTCGATGGTTATGATGGCAGCGTGCGGGTTGCGGGCGAGTTGGTGCACGGCCCGCATCCCTCGATCGGCATGATCTTCCAGGAGGAGTCGACGTTCCCCTGGCGCTCGGTGATCGACAATATCGCGTTCCCGCTCGAAATTGCTGGCCTGCCGAAGACCGAGCGCTATGACCGCGCGCGGCACTTCGTGGCGTTGGTCGGGCTTGATGGCTTCGAGCGCCGCTTTCCCGCAGAGTTGTCCGGTGGGATGCGGCAGCGCGTGTCGATGGCGCGGACGCTCGCGGCACAGCCGAAGATCATGCTGATGGACGAGCCGTTCGCCGCGCTCGACGAGCAGACGCGGCTCCTGCTCGGCGACAAAGTGCTGCAGATCCAGCAGGAGCTCAAGCAGACGACGCTGCTGATCACCCACAACATAACAGAAGCGGTGCAGCTCTCCGACCGCATCATGGTGATGACCTACCGCCCCGGCAAGGTGAAGCGGATCGTCGATATCGACCTTCCGCGACCGCGCACCTCCGAAATCGTCTCGAGCGAAGCATTCGGGCGTTACGTGGCGCAGATCTGGAACGACCTGCGCGAAGAGGCGACGCGCGGGATGCACGACGACGAGAGCCGCAAGCGGCGCGGGGCGCCGTCATGAGCAAGCCCGCGCCGTTGACCAAGAGCCGATACTTCCCGGCCATTCTTGGGCTCGGCTCGTTTGCGGCGTTCGTGCTCGTGGTCGAGTTCCTGGTCTACGCCGATGTGCTCAATCGCTTCATCGTCCCGCCGCCGAGCGAAGTGCTGGCCGCGTTCCCGCGCGTCATCATGCAGGAGCATGTGCTGTCGCGTTTCGTCCTGACCGCGAGCGAGGCGTTGGCCGCGAGCGTGCTGGTGACGATCTTCGGGATCGCCGGCGGTGTGCTGCTCTACCAATTCAACCTTTTACGGCTCGCCACCGAGACCTGGGTGGCGGCGGTCGCGGCGGCGCCGCTCGTTCTGATGTATCCGCTTTACCTCGTGATCTTTGGCCGCAACGCCACCACCATCGTGATGATGGGCTTTACGGCGGGGCTCGCCCCGATCATCCTGAAGACCTTGGAGGGCCTCGTCGGCACGCGACGCGTGCTGATCAATGTCGGCAAGAGCTTTAACCTCACGCGCTCGCAGCAGTTCTGGAAGATCCTGTTCCCGGCGGCGCTGCCGACAATCTTCGTCGGTATGCGGCTCGGGTTGATCTTCGCGCTGATCAATATCGTCGGTGTCGAGTACCTGATCAATTTCGGCGGACTCGGACAACTCATCAACGAGCTGGCGGAGCGCTTCGATCTCGCCGGCACTTATGCCGCGATCTGTTTCGTGATCCTAGTGAGCATCATCGTATTCATGCTCACGGAAAGGCTTGAGCGATGGCTGAGACCGGCAGGCTGACCGCACCCGCGGCGTATGCGCCGAGCTGGATGCGTGAGCATCCTGTCACCGCGCTGCGGATCGCAATCATCATCACGGTACTGACGGGCTGGGAGCTGCTCGCGCGGTCGGGCTGGCTCTATCGTGACGTGGTGCCGTCGCTGCTCTCGATCGGCCGCGCGCTCTATGAGACGCTCAGTGATCCGACCTTCTATCTGCACCTCACCACCACGTTCTACGAGATCGGCCTCGCGATGGTGATTGGCGGCTTGAGCGGCCTTGCCGTCGGCATCCTGATCGGCGGGTCGAAGCTGATGCAGCACGCCTACGAGCCGTTCCTCTACTATCTCGGCCCGTGTCCGAAGATCATCTTCTTCCCGGTCATGATCATGTGGTTCGGCGTCGGTCCGGGCTCCAAGATCGCCATGGGCGCGATCTCGTGCTTCTTTCCGGTCGCGCTCAATGTCGCCGGCGGGATGCGCGAGATCGACAAGGTGTTGATCCGGGTCGGGCGGAGCTTCCGCGCCAACACCTGGCAGATGGTGACCAAGATCTACATGCCGGCGATGCGGCATCCGATCATCAACGGCATGCGGCTTGGGCTCGGCGTGTGCCTGATCGGGACGCTGCTGGCGGAGACCAAGCTGTCGAACCGCGGCATCGGCTTCCTGGTGATCCAGTCCTATACGCTCTTCAACATGCCGCAGATGTATTCGCTCCTGATCGTGCTGTTCGTGATCGCGATCGGAGCCAATGCGTTGATCGGCCGCTTGGGCGGGCTCGATACGATCAGACGCACGTAACGCATTTTTGTAGGGAGGTCCCGATGTCAGTTGCAACCGCCACCAAGCCGGCGCAGTCGCTCAAGCTGCCGGCCCACCGCGAGCCCTACTACGCCGGCAAATGGCAGAGGCCGGCCGCCGAACGCTATGCCGATGTGATCGCACCGGGCTCGGGCCAATCGCTTGGCAAAGTGGTCGACGGCACCGTTGCCGATGCCGAGGCTGCAATCGCGGCCGCGAAGGCTGCGTTCAAGGAATGGCGGCGCGTGCCGCCGCTTGAACGCGCGAAGATGCTGCGCGCTATTGCCGATGTGTTGCGCAAGAACGGAGACGAGCTCGCGATGCTCGACGCTGCCGACTGCGGCAATCCCTATGCGGAGATGGTGCGCGATGCGAACGCCGGCGCGGCGCAGCTCGACTTTTATGCCGGTCTCGTCACCGAGATGAAGGGCGCTTCGATCCCGATGGGACCGGACGTCGTGAATTTCTCGGTGCGCGAGCCGCTCGGTGTCGTCGGGCGCATCATTCCGTTCAACCATCCCTTCATGTTCGCGGCCGGAAAGTCGGGCGCGCCGCTCGCCGCCGGCAACACGGTCGTGCTCAAGCCGCCGGAACAGGCGCCGCTCTCGGCGCTGCGGCTGGCCGAGCTGATCGACGGCATCCTGCCGCCCGGCGTGTGGAACGTGGTGCCCGGCGGCCGTGAAGTGGGGCAGGTGCTTTCCAGCCATCCCGACATCGCCATGGTGGCTCTGATCGGCAGTGTGCCGACCGGCCGCGCGGTGATGAAAGCTGCGTCCGATACGCTCAAGCCGGTGCTGCTCGAACTGGGCGGCAAGAATGCGCTGATCGCGTACCCGGACGCCGATCTCGAAGCCGTATCGGCGGCCGTGGTGGACGGCATGAACTTCACCTGGTGCGGGCAGTCCTGCGGCTCGACCAGCCGGGCCTTCGTCCACGAGAAGATTTACGACGCGGTGCTCCAGCGGGCGACGGAATCGATCAAGCGCTACAAGCCCGGCGATCCGACCGATCCCGCGACTACGATGGGCTCGATCATCAACCAGGTGCAGTACGACCGGGTCATGAAATACATCGCGGCGGGCAAGGAGGATGGCGCGCGTCTTGTGAGTGGCGGCAAGCGGCCGGACGATCCCAGCCTCGCGAAGGGGCTGTTCATCGAGCCGACCATCTTCGCCGACGTGAACATGGGCATGCGCATCGGCAAGGAGGAGATCTTCGGGCCGGTCCTGTCTGTGTTCAAATGGAAGGATGAAGCCGAGATGCTGGCGCAAGTGAACCAGGTGGAGTACGGGCTCACCTGTTCGATCTGGACCACCGATCTCGCGACCGCGCACCGTACCGCCGGTGTGGTCGAGGCGGGCTATGTCTGGATCAACGAAGTGTCGAAGCATTTCCTCGGCGCGCCATTCGGCGGCTACAAACAGTCCGGCATCGGTCGCGAGGAATGCATCGAGGAACTCCTGCGCTTCACCCGCGAGAAGAACATCCACGTGAATCTCAAGCGGCGGAGCGGCCACTAATTAGTGTCCCGATTCCGAAGTTCGTACCATTT
Organism: Hyphomicrobiales bacterium; assembly: GCA_009377695.1. Classification (GTDB taxonomy): domain Bacteria; phylum Pseudomonadota; class Alphaproteobacteria; order Rhizobiales; family Xanthobacteraceae; genus VAZQ01. Next base: position 27,107 of record WHTP01000046.1, read on the forward strand.
CGCAGCGGGCACACTAGGCTGCAACTGCAAGGGAAGGCGCAGTGACGCTGCGTGAGCGCAGACTGGCCAAACGAAAAAAACCGGACCCTGACGGGTCCGGTCTTAGTTTGTCGGCGCGGGGCCGACATCACCTTCCAGAGGGGAACAACTGCCGACAATTTCTGTCGCGATCTGGGAGGATAGGCGACAGTTCATCGGCAGCAACGACGTCAGTATGCCGAGCCTGACGAGTCGGACAACACGGAGGGCCGCATGCCAGCCATGCGGGTGCCGCAGCCTGAGAACACCTGTCGTTGCATGGTCAACGAAGCGTCTCGATGATCACCAGATGAATCAGGTCGTCATCTGGCTTGTTGCATTTTCAGCATGATCTTTCCGAACATCGGTTCCCGCTTTCGGATGCTGTAAACGCTTTCTAAAAGTGCCAGCGCTGTGCCTTACTCACGAGGAAATCCCGGAACACCTGCACGCGCGCGACCGACTTGAGTTCTTCCGGATAGACGAAATAGGCGTCATAGGCGAGCGAGCTTGAGGTATCGCCAAAGAGCTGTACGAGGCCGCTGCTCTCTTCGAGCAGATAGTCAGGCAGCATCGCAATGCCGATGCCGCGCTGGCAGGCGCGCAGTACGCCGAGCACGTTGTTGATGGTCAGCCAGGGCGCGCGCGCCGGGCCGCCCTCATGGCCCGCGGCCAGCAACCAATGACCGGTCTGCTGCAGCCACGGCGGCACAGTGCCGCCGAGCACGACGAGGCGATGCTTGCCGAGTTCATCGACCGAGCGGGGCGTACCGAAACGCTTGAGGTACTCCGGCGACGCGCAAGCATGGAAGTGCATCGAGAACAGCTTACGCTGGATCAGGTCGGGTTGGACCGGTTGCCGCAGGCGGATGGCGACATCGGCTTCGCGCATCGCGAGATCAAGTTCCTCTTCGGTGGTGAGCAGCGTGATCCGGATGTCGGGGTAGAGGTCAATGAATTCGCCGAGCCGCGGCGTCAGCCAGTGGATGCCGATGCCGGGCGTCGTCGTCACCTTGAGCTCGCCGTTCGGGCGTTCGCGCGTGTCGGTCAGTTTGGCGCGCGCGGCTTCAAGCTTCATGAACACTTCATGCGCGGTTTGGTGGAGAAGCTCGCCCTGCTCCGTGAGAATCAGTCCGCGCGCATGACGATGAAACAGCGAGACGCCGAGTTCCTGCTCGAGTGCGGACACCTGCCGCGAGACCGCCGACTGCGACAGCCCAAGCTGCTCGCCGGCATGCGTGAAGCTTCCCGCCTCGGCGGCGGCATGGAAGACTTTCAGCTTATCCCAATCCATCTCTCAAGCCTTCCCTCTCCCGGATCGGAGAGCCGCCGAACCCCGGGAAGGGGATTCACTCCGCCGCAACCCGCGGCTCGGCCTCGCCATGCGCGGCGAGGAATTTTTCGGCTTCCAGCGCCGCCATGCAGCCCTGGCCGGCGGCGGTGACCGCCTGCCGGTACACGTCGTCAGTTACGTCGCCGGCAGCGAATACGCCGGGCGCCGACGTCGCAGTCGAGTAGGGTGCCGTTTTGACGTAGCCGCCGTGCTTCATCTCGATGAAGCCTTCGAACAGCGCCGACGCCGGCGTGTGGCCGATGGCGATGAAGATACCATCGGCGGCCATCTCGGTGCGGGCGCCGGTTTTGACGTTGCGCAGCACCGCGCCGCGCACCTTGAGCGGCGTGGTATCGCCGGTCACGTCGTCGAGCACGCTGTCCCAGATCACGGAGATCTTCGGGTTCTTGAACAGACGGTCCTGGAGGATTTTCTCGGCACGGAAACTGTCGCGCCGGTGCACGACTGTTACCTTGTTCGCGAAATTGGTGAGGAACAGCGCTTCCTCGACGGCGGTGTTGCCGCCACCGATCACCAGCACCTCCTTGCCGCGATAGAAGAAGCCATCGCAGGTGGCGCAGGCGGAGACGCCATAGCCCTTGAACTTCTGCTCCGAGGGCAGGTCGAGCCAGCGCGCCTGGGCGCCGGTTGCGATGACGAGGGCGTCGGCAAGGTAGACGTCGCCGGAATCGCATTCGAGCCGGAACGGGCGCCGCGCCAGGTTCACTTTCATCACATGATCGGTCACGATCCGCGTGCCGACGTGCTCGGCCTGCTTCTGCATCTGCTCCATCAGCCAGGGGCCCTGGATGACGTCCGCGAAGCCGGGATAGTTCTCGACGTCGGTGGTGATAGTGAGCTGTCCGCCGGGCTGGATTCCCTGGATCATGACGGGTTCCAGCATGGCGCGGGCGGCATAGATTGCGGCGGTATAGCCGGCCGGTCCCGAGCCGATAATCACGACTTTCGCGTGGGTCGTCGTGCCCATGGAAGCTTGGCCCCTGGAAGGTGTGTTTTTGGGCGGCAGCCGACCGCTCAGCGTTGCCTTCAATTTAGGACTTTCAGCGAGCTATGCAATAGACGCAGGACGGAGCGCCCACAGTCATCTGGCCGCAACTCCATGGTTCTGCATACTAAAATACCGCGATGCGCAATAATCTTTCGCGCTGCCGCCGGCCGCGCTAAACCTCGGTGGCATTTGCCCGAGAGACTTTGGCCCAGCAGGGGACGTTGACGTGGCCGCCCGCCTCGACGCCATTGACCGGAAGATCCTGAAAGAGCTGCAGGACGACGGCCGCATGACCAATGTGGAGCTCGCCCAGCGGGTGGGGATCTCAGCGCCGCCGTGCCTGCGGCGGGTGCGCGCGCTCGAGGAGGCCGGCTACATCAAGGGTTACCGCGCGCTGCTCGACGAGAAGAAGCTCGGCTACGAGGTGACGGTATTTGCCATGGTGCACCTCACCAGCCAGGCGGAGCCGGATCTCAAGGCATTCGAGAGCTTCGTCCGCAAGGCGCCGCTGGTGCGCGAATGTTGGATGTTGTCGGGCGAGATCGACTTCATCCTTAAATGCGTCGCGCCCGACCTGAAGACGTTCCAGGCCTTCGTCAACGAGCTGACGGGGGCGCCCAACGTCCGCAACGTCAAGACGTCGCTCACGCTGCGCAATGCCAAAGACGCGGCCACGGTGCCGATGGAAGGGGAATGAAGGCGTCCACCTGGTGTCCCGTTTCCGAAGTTCGTACGATTTCGTAGCAACCACCCACACGAACTTCGGACGGACACGAGGAACTCTTTGAATCTAGTGTGGCCGCCACACTAGAAAACGTCCCACCCGCATGAGGCGTGGAACGTCCCACTCACGCGATTGCGACCTATCGTCCGCCGCACCCAAATTGACGCAGCCGCTGGCCCAGATAACATCCTTCCCAACTAAATAATCGGGCGATCACGCCCGGGGAGGAACAACGTGCTGACCAATCGCCGGACGATCATTGCAGGATCGCTTGCCACGACCGCCGCCACGGTCTTCCCGCGGGGCGCCTGGGCAAAAGAGGAGTTGAAGCTGCACAGCTTCGTGCCGCCGACCCACATCATCTGGGCGCGCGTCCTCACGCCATGGAGCCAGGAGGTCGCCAAGCTGAGCAAGGGCGAGCTGACGGTTCGCCTGTTTCCGTCGATGCAGCTTGGCGGCAAGCCGCCGGAGCTTTATCGCCAGACCCAGCAGGGCATCACCGACGCCACGTTCACGCTGCCCGGCTATACCTCGGCCGATTTCCCGATGATGGCGTTGACCGAACTGCCGGGCACGGCAACCAGCGCCGATGATGGGACCAAGAAATTGTGGGCCAACTTCGACAAGTATCTCGCCCGCGACTACAAGGGCACCAAGGTGCTGATGCTGTGGAATTCCGACACGGCGAGCATTATGAGCAAGTCGAAGCCGGTCCGCAGGCTTGAGGACTTCAAGGGAATGAAGATCCGCACGCCGTCGGCGGCGCAGTCCTCGCAGCTCGAGGCGTTGGGCGCTATCCCGATCGATATGCCGGTCACGCAAATCTACAACTCGCTCGACCGTGGCGTCATCGATGCATCGATGATCCCGATGTCCGCGGCGCTTGATTTCAAGCTGATCGAAGTGGCCAAGTATTTCACGGTCGATGCGCCGCTTGGCCGCTCGCCGTTCCTGGTGGCAATGAATCTTAACCGCTATCAGAAGCTGCCTGCCAACCTCAAGAAGGTGATCGACGACACCACCGGCCTGAAGCTCAGCCTGAAAGGGGCCGCCGAATACGACGCCCAGAGCCAAGCCGGGATTGAGGCGGCGAAGAAAGACCGCGAGCTCATCACTCTGTCGGCGCAGGAGCGCCAGCGCTGGATGGAGGCGTTCAAGCCCATGATCCGCAGGAAGATGGAGGAGGGCGAGAAGGCCGGGCTGCCTGCGCGTGGCTTGGTGGATGCCTATGGATTGCTGGGCTGACGGCGCTCATAGCCATTGACAGCGATGCCCGGAACTTGTCCCGAGCATCGCGTTCGGTCCGGAAACAATCGCAAGAGAGATAGCTGCGAGGATTAGGCGCGGGGGACGTTGATGTGGCTTTTCGACCGGTTCCTGCGCCTGCTTGCGCTTGCGAGCGGCATCGTTCTGCTCGGGCTCATGGCGTTCATCGTGTTGGACGTCGTGCTGCGCAAGGTCTTCAATTCGCCTTTCAGCAGCTCGAAGGAAGTCACTGAGTTCGCGATGGTGCTGATCGTGTTCGGCGCCATTGCCTATTGTGGTTGGACCGGTGGCCACATCGCGGTCGATCTGTTCGAGAAGGCGCTTGATCGGCCAAGCCTGCGCTACCTGCCGTCGCTGCTTTCGTTCATGGGCGCGGCGTTGTTCGCAGTCATCGCCTGGCAGGCGACGGTGGAGACGATCGCGACACTGCCGCAGGTATCGAACATGCTGCGGATGCCGCACTATCCATTCCGCTTCACCGTCGCCTTCGGCTCCGCGACCTTTGCGGTCGTCATGTTCATCCAGGGCATCCAGGCCCTGCGTCAGCCGCACCACTGAGGCCACGTCCGATGCCGGCACCGGAAATCATCGGCCTGCTCGGCATCGTGGTCATGATTACGCTGCTCGCTCTGCGCATGCCGATCGGCATTGCGATGATGCTGGTCGGCATCATCGGTTTTGCGATCCTGAGCGGCGTCGGACCGGCGCTGTCGGTGCTCGGGACCTATCCCTATTCCTATTCGGCAGTTTATGAGCTTGCGGTGATTCCGCTGTTCGTGCTGATGGGCAATGCGGCCGCAGCCTCCGGCATGAGCCGCGACCTCTATGCCGCCGCCTATGCCTGGGTCGGCCATTGGCGCGGCGGGCTGGCCTCGGCCACCGTGCTCGCGTGCGCCGGTTTCGCTGCGGTGTCGGGGTCGAGCGTGGCGTCGGCGGTGACCATGGGCAAGGTCTGTCTGCCGGAGATGCGTCGCTACAAGTACGACCCGCGGCTGTCCACCGGCACCGTCGCCGCCGGCGGCACGCTTGGCATTCTGATCCCGCCGAGCACCGCCTTCATCATCTACGCAATCCTCACCGAGGAATCCATCGGTCGCCTGCTGCTTGCTGGCTTCCTGCCTGGTGTGTTGCTGACCACACTGTTCATGATCACGATCGCGGTGTGGACGCGGCTTAAGCCGGAGCTTGGTCCGCCCGGGCCGGTGGCGTCACGTCGCGAACGCCTCGATACGCTCGGCAAGGCCGGTCCAATCATCTTCATCGTGGCATTGACCATCGGCGGCATCTATCTTGGCTTGTTCACGCCGGAAGAGGCGGCGGCCGTCGGCGCGGCGCTCGCACTAGCCTATGCCGCGTTGCGACGGAAGCTGGGCGGCACCGTGCTCTCCACAACGCTCCTGGATACCGTCAAGACCACGGCCTTTGTCTTCCTGATCCTGATCGGCGCGCTGGTTTTCGGGCCGTTCCTGGCGCTCAGCGGGCTGCCGACCAAACTCGCCGATGCGCTGGTCGCGCTCGAATTGCCTCGCATCGTCATCTTGCTGGTGCTCTGCCTAATCTACATCGCCCTCGGCATGTTTCTTGAAGGATTCTCCATCCTCGTGCTGACGCTTCCGATCGTCATTCCCATCATCAAGGCGCTCCAATACGACACCATCTGGTTCGGCGTGCTGATGGTGATCCTGCTGGAAATGGGCCTGATCAGTCCGCCCGTCGGCATCAACGTATTCGTGGTCAAGGGGCTCGTGCCCGATGTGTCGATGGGACAGATTTTTGTCGGCATCCTGCCGTTCTGGATAGCGATGCTCGTGTGCGTCGCGATCCTCATCGCGTTTCCCGACATCGCGCTGATCATCCCGAACACGATGATCAACTGAGTTGAGCCTCGCCGCTAGTGTGGCGGTTCAGAAGTTCGCCTTGCTTTGCGGCTGGGTCGCGAGCGAACTTCTGAACCAAAGCCACACTAGATTCAAAGAGTTGCTAGACTAGTCTAGTGTCCTTCGATTCCGAAGTTCGTATAAGAGGCCGCTGCGAAATGGTACGAACTTCGGAATCGGGACACTAGACTAGCAACCCACGGAGAGGCGGTTGCCCGCTGTCGTCATTGGCGGACAGCATCAAAAACACCATCGCCGGGCAGGGCCCGGCGATATGGACGTTCAAAACACGAAAACGGATCGACGTCAGCGCCACTCGACCTTCTTCACCTCATAGGCTTTCGCCCCGCCGGGCGTGACGACCTCGACGCTGGTGCCCTTGGTCTTGCCGATGAGCGCACGCGCGAGCGGCGAGGTGATCGAGATCTTGCCGGCCTTGGCATCGGCCTCGGGTTCACCCACGATTTGCCAGACGTGCTTCTTGTCGGTGTCCTCGTCGATCAGCGTCACGGTCGCGCCGAACTTGATGGTGTCCCCTGAGAGCTTCGACACATCGATGACTTCCGCGCGCGCGAGCTTATCCTCGATCTCGGCGATCGCGCCCTCGTTGTGCGCTTGCATCTCCTTGGCGGCATGATACTCCGCGTTTTCCGACAGGTCGCCGTGCGTGCGGGCATCGGTGATCTGCTGGATGATGCGCGGCCGTTCGACTTGTTGGCGATGCTTCAGCTCTTCCTCGAGCACTGCATAGCCTGCCGCCGTCATCGGGATCTTATCCATCCGTTTCTTTAGCCTCCGAACAAATGCCTCGGGAACAAAATTTTGATCGCGGGCCCGAAACGTCCGGCCCCGCGACCGCGGAACTTTGTCCCAAACTCGAACCGTCTTGGCGTCGGGCCCCCGGGGGCGTCCCGCGACTTCCTAGCCCTTACCGCTGAAGTAGCTCTGCAGCGCACGCACCTCGAGGTCTCCCCCAAGATAGGCCTTGATTCCCTGCGCTGCGGCGACGGCCCCTGAAAGAGTGGTGTAATAGGGGACTTTATGCAAGAGGGCAGCCCGTCGCAAAGAGCGGCTGTCGGCCAGCGCCAGGGCGCCCTCGGTGGTATTAAAAACCAGCGCAATATCGCCGTTGCGGATGGCATCGACGATATGCGGGCGGCCCTCGGCGACCTTATTAATCTTTTCCGCCGGAACTCCTTGTTCCACGAGGTAGCGTTGGGTGCCGCCGGTTGCAATGAGCTTGAAGCCGAGCGAGCTCAGGAGCCGCGCCGAATCAAGAATACGGGCCTTGTCGGCATCCTTCACCGACACGAAGACGGTACCCGCCCGCGGCAGGCGCGAGCCGCCACCGATCTGGCTCTTGGCGAAAGCGACCGCGAAGGAATGGTCGAGCCCCATCACCTCGCCGGTCGATTTCATCTCCGGTCCGAGCACGGTGTCGACGCCTGGGAACCGGGCGAACGGGAACACCGCCTCTTTCACGCCGACATGATCGAAGCGCGGCGACTTGAAGTCGAGGCTCTTGAGCGTCTCGCCCGCCATGATGCGCGACGCGATCTTGGCAACTGGACGTCCGATCACTTTGGCGACGAACGGCACCGTGCGCGACGCGCGTGGATTGACCTCGAGCACGTAGATATCGCCGTTCTTGATGGCGTATTGCACGTTCATCAGTCCGCCGACATTGAGCGCGAGCGCGAGCTCGCGGGTCTGGCGGCCGAGCTCGTCGATCGTCTTCTGGTCGAGCGAATGCGGCGGCAGTGCACAGGCACTATCGCCGGAATGAATGCCGGCCTCTTCGATGTGCTCCATGATGCCGGCGATCACTGTGTCCGTGCCGTCGGCAAGGCAATCGACGTCGACCTCGATCGCGTCCGTCAGGTAGCGGTCGAGCAGCAGCGGCCGCTTGTCGGACACGACCAGCTCTGACGGGCGGTCAAGGTCGCTGGCGAGCCGCGCGAGATAGCGGTCGAGATGATCGGCATCATGCACGATCTCCATGGCCCGGCCGCCAAGCACATACGATGGCCGGATCACGATCGGGTAGCCGATCTTATCGGCGATCGCGCGCGCCTCCTGCGGGCTCTTGGCGATGCCGCTTTGCGCCTGCCGCAGTCCCAGTTTGTCCAGCAGGTTCTTGAAGCGGTCGCGATCCTCGGCGAGGTCGATGGCGTCGGGCGAGGTGCCGAGGATCGGCACGTCCGCTTTTTCGAGCGCTTCGGCGAGCTTGAGCGGGGTCTGGCCGCCGAACTGCACGATCACGCCGTGCAGCGTGCCCCTGCGGCGTTCGGCGTCGATGATCTCAAGCACGTCCTCGGCGGTGAGCGGCTCGAAATAGAGCCGGTCGGAGGTGTCGTAGTCGGTCGAGACGGTCTCCGGATTGCAGTTGATCATGATCGTCTCGTAACCGACGTCGCGCAGCGCGAACGCCGCGTGGCAGCAGCAGTAATCGAACTCGATGCCCTGGCCGATGCGGTTCGGCCCGCCGCCGAGAATGATCACTTTCTTCTTATCGGACGGCGCAGCCTCGCAGGCCGCCGCTCCGGCAAATGGCGTCTCGTAGGTCGCGTACATGTAGGCGGTGGGCGACGCGAATTCGGCGGCGCAGCTGTCGATGCGCTTGAACACCGGCCGCACGCCGAGCGCCTGGCGACGCGTCATCACCTCTTGCATCGACAGTCCAGTGAGCTTGCCAAGGCGTGCGTCGGAGAAGCCCATCGCCTTGAGCCGCCGCAAGGCGGCTGCGCTCTGTGGCAGGCCCTTGGCCTTGATCTCGGCCTCCTTGTCGACGATGCCGCGGATCTGCGCGAGAAACCACGGATCGATCTTGCAGGCGGCGAAGATCTGTTCGTCGGGCAGGCCGTGGCGCATCGCCTGCGCGACTTTGAGAATGCGGTCCGGCGTCGGCGTTCCGAGCGCCGCGCGCATCGCGCTGCGGTCCTCGCCTTCGCCCTTGCCGATGCCCTCGATCGTGATCTCGTCGAAGCCGGTGAGGCCGGTTTCGAGCGAGCGCAGGGCCTTCTGGATGCTCTCCTGGAAGGTGCGGCCGATCGCCATCGCTTCGCCGACCGACTTCATCGAGGTGGTGAGCGTCTGTTCGGCGCCGGGAAACTTTTCGAACGCGAAGCGCGGGATCTTGGTGACGACGTAGTCGATCGTCGGCTCGAATGAAGCGGGCGTCAGGCCGCCGGTGATGTCGTTCGCGATCTCGTCGAGCGTGTAGCCGACCGCGAGGCGAGCCGCGACCTTGGCGATCGGGAAGCCGGTTGCCTTCGACGCCAGCGCCGACGAGCGCGACACCCGCGGATTCATCTCGATGATGACAAGGCGGCCGTCCGCAGGATTGACCGCGAACTGCACGTTCGATCCACCGGTCTCGACGCCGATCTCGCGCAGCACGGCGATCGAGGCGTCGCGCATGAGCTGGTATTCCTTGTCAGTGAGCGTCAGCGCCGGCGCGATCGTGATCGAATCGCCGGTGTGGACGCCCATCGGATCGAGATTTTCGATCGAGCAGACGATGATGCAGTTGTCATTCTTGTCGCGCACCACCTCCATCTCGAATTCCTTCCAGCCCAGCACCGATTCCTCGATCAGGACCTCGGTGGTTGGGGAGGCGTCGAGCCCGCGCTCGACGATCTCGATGAACTCGGCCTGGTTGTAAGCAATGCCGCCGCCGGTGCCGGCGAGCGTGAAGGAAGGACGGATGATCGCCGGCAACCCAATTTCCGGCAGCGCTTCGAGCGCTTCGATCAGGCCCTTCTGGATGTAGCGCTTCTTGCGTTCGGGGTCGCGCGCCGACCACTGCGCCTCGAACTTGTCGAGCGCCTCGCGCTCGGCGCCGGTGTCGAGTTTCTGCGCCTTGATGTGCTCGACTTCGGCGGCATAGTGGGCACGATCCTGCTGCTTGAGATCGGACGCGTCGGCCAGCGAGGACTTCGGCGTCTCGATGCCGATCTTCTTCATCGCTTCGCGGAACAGCTCTCGGTCCTCGGCCTTGTCGATGGCATCGGCATCGGCGCCGATCATCGTCACGCCGAATTTGTCGAGCACGCCCATGCGGCGCAGCGACAGCGCGGTGTTGAGCGCCGTCTGCCCCCCCATCGTCGGGAGCAGCGCGTCGGGCCGCTCCTTCTCGATGATCTTGGCGACGATCTCCGGCGTGATCGGCTCGATATAGGTCGCGTCCGCGACGTCCGGGTCGGTCATGATGGTCGCGGGATTCGAGTTGACCAGGACGATCCGGTAGCCTTCCTCCTTGAGCGCCTTGCAGGCCTGGGTGCCGGAATAGTCGAATTCACAGGCCTGTCCGATGACGATCGGACCCGCGCCGATGATCAGGATCGATTTGATGTCGGTTCGCTTGGGCATGTTGCTCAGCAGTCAGGTCGTATGTGGGCCGTTCGGGACACAAAAAAAGGGCGCGCTTGCCGCGCGTCCTTCGATCAGCGCCGATGTGGCCCGGCGTGCGCGCGCTCTTTAGACCAGAATCGGAGGGAAGGGGAGTCGGAAATCGCTGAATCCGCTCCTGTTTGCCCGATTTCGTTGGATTGAAACCGTTTTCCGTCCCGGTCGTTGTTTCCCGGACTCCTCGCCTAGCGATGGCCGGCATGACCCGCCTTCAGGACCGCGTCGAAAACCTGGTCTCGTGGTTCGCCGCCTCGGTCCTGACTGCGGCGGCGGTGATCTATGCCATGAAGCGCGACGACGACCGTCGCAAGGCAAAGGTTGCGTTCGGATCGGAGAACCCGGCGACCGAGCCATTGTCGCTGCAGGAGGCGCGCGCCCGCGAGCGCGGTCGCGGCCGCAAGGCGAGGACGCCCGTGCACATTCCGTGGCGCGGCTGGAAGGACATCTTCGTCCGCACCTACCACGAGGTGCAGAACAACCGGCTGCTGTCGCTGGCGGCCGGCGTGGCGTTCTATTCGCTGGTCGCGCTGTTTCCGGCGATTGCCGCGGGCGTGTCGGTTTACGCCTTCTTTTCGAATGCGGCCTCGATCGCGAACCACCTTTCGCTCGCCGCTGACATCGTGCCCGGCGCGTCGCTCGACCTCCTGCGCGAAGAGATCACGCGCATCGCAAGCCGAAGCGACGGTAAGCTCACCTTCAGCTTTCTCGTCAGCTTCGCCATCGCGCTATGGAGCGCCAATGCCGGCATGAAGGCGATCTTCGACGCGCTCAACATCATCTACGACGAAAAGGAGAAGCGCGGGATCGTCTGGCTGAACCTGGTGTCGCTGTTCTTCACGGTGTGTGCCATTGGCGGCGCGCTGATCGCGCTGAGCGCGGTCGTGGTGTTTCCGCTGGTGCTGGCCGCCTTGGGCGGGTCGTCGCTCGATGCACCGTTGATGATCGGCATCCTGCGCTGGCCGGTCATGTTCGCGCTTGTCATTGTGGCGCTCGCCATCCTCTACCGCTACGGGCCGAGCCGACGAGCACCGAAGTGGCGTTGGATCAGCGTCGGCAGCGTGTTCGCGGCGGTGTTGTGGCTCGTCGTGTCCTACCTGTTCTCCTGGTATCTCGCGAATTTCGCCAACTACAGCGCCACCTATGGCGCGCTTGGCGCCGTGGTCGGCCTGATGATGTGGATGTGGCTCTCGACCATCGTCGTCCTGGTCGGCGCCGAGTTCAATTCGGAGATCGAGCACCAGACCGCGATCGATTCTACGGCCGGATCGGAACGGCCGCTTGGCGCGCGCGGCGCGGTGGTGGCCGATACGGTCGGTTCGGCCAAGGCCGCGTAGGCGGAACAAGGCCGCGGAGGCGGAAAGCGTATGGTTGAGAGTTTGCGGTATATAGATGCCCTTCAAGGTATCGAATTACTCACCCGGTGAGTCGCTTATCCACAGGGATAGCGCGGACCACCATTACTTTATACCGCCAGCGGCAATAAGCTTTGCACCAACCTGACAGTCTGCCGCTACCGTCACGACAGGCGGGAACACCTATTTTGCGTCGGCCAATCCGGAAGTCGCAGCCAGACATGCATCGCATCGGCGCCTTGATCTTCTTGCTGTTCTCGCTGGTCGAAGCGAAAGCGGCTGACATCGACGTCAAGCACCTCGACAACGGATCGATGCTGATCGCCATCGAAGGCGAGTTTGAGACGTCCGACATCGATACGTTTCGAACGAAGGTCGCGTCGCTACCCGCGGCCAGGGCCTCCGTGGCACTCCGGAGCGACGGCGGCAGCCTTGTCGCGGGCATCCGCATCGGCAGCCTGATTCGCGAGAAGAAATTCACTACCATCGTACCCGATGGGGCGTCGTGCGCTTCAGCTTGCGCACTCGCATGGCTCGGCGGCCACCGGCGGTTGGTGGGGCTGGATTCGAGCGTCGGATTTCATTCGGCCTATGTCGTCAAATCGCAGGGGCCGACCGAAAGCGGTTATGGCAACGCGATCCTGGGCGCTTACCTCAATCAGCTTGGCCTTTCGGAAAAGGCAATCCTCTACGTGACGAAGGCAGGCCCGACATCCATGCAGTGGATGAGCTTGGACGGCGCCGCCGAGCACGGGATCGCCGTCGCGCAGGTGTCGCCGCATCCCGCTGCCCGGGATGCCAACGCGGCGGCGATCGTGGATCACCTCGGGACAAGCCCGGAACAGCGTGCTCGTGATGTGGTGCGTTTGCTGGTCGAGCGGTCGTCGGGGCCGCGCGATGAAGTGCTGCCGTTTCTTGAAGGGCTGTATGCGGAGACGGTCGTTTACCACGGCAAATCGACGCCCCGGCAAGCGGTCTTGCGCAGCAAATATCGTCTCACCGACCGGTGGAGCGATCGCACCTACACCATACGCTCGCTGGTGGCGACGTGTGCCGGAAATGGTCAAACATGTCGCGTGAAGGGCGTCGTGAGCTGGAAGTATTACGACGCCAGGACCACCAGCAGGTCCCGTGGGATCGCCCGCTTAGAATACAAAGTGCTCATGACGGGCGAGACGCCGCAGATCGTAGCCGAATCCCGGTTTGTCCACGGACCGCGAGCCGCCACCGCCGGCCCGCTGACAAAAGCCCAGCGGGATTTTCGGCAGTTGCTCGCCAAGGTTTCCAAACTGATTCAGTAGCCACTCTGGCGACGCCCGGGGTGGGCCGTATGGGCGCGGCGAGTGCCTGGAATCACAGGACGGTGATACGCGATGAGAGCTGGTCACGTGACTCGGTGACGCTGCAGCTCGCCAAGCTCTGAACCAAACCCGCCCTTACAAGCACTAAGTGCTAGGAGCCTGTCCAGATAGCTCTGGTGTGGGGCTGTGTTCATGAACGATAGGTGGCTTAGGCCGCGCTGGCGAGCTTGGTGATGTTGTGGGCGGTGCAAATCAACGCCCATTCGGCCCTCACGTTCTCGATGCCACGCA
>WHTP01000042.1 GCA_009377695.1 Hyphomicrobiales bacterium
GACGCTACATGCCGGATGGGCGAGTATCCGCCCGCATTCCAAAGAGAGGTACCCGTTGAACGCCGATCTTCGCCGCGCCACCCGTACTGATGGCAGTGCCCGCACCCGCGACGGCATCAGCATTTCCTACACGTTGCACGGAGATCCGGCGTCATCGCGCCGCGCCACGCTCGTCCATTCGGTCGCGATGGACCGCCAGTTCTGGCAGCCGGTGGCAGAGCGGCTGGCGAAGGATACTGCGGTTGTCACCTTCGATGCCCGCGGCCATGGCGCGTCCGGCAAGCCACCTGGGCCCTATACGGTCGAGCAGTTCGCCGACGACATTGCCGACATGCTGACGCATCTCGGCTGGGACCAGACGCTGATCGCCGGCGCCTCGATGGGCGGCATGGTGGCGCTCGCATTCGCCGCACGGCAACCCGCGCGCACGTCAGCGCTCGGTCTGATCGATACCACAGCGTGGTACGGCCCCGAAGCCGCCAAGAACTGGGGCGGCCGTGCGAACCAGGCGGTGGAAAAGGGACTTGCGTCGCTGATCGACTTCCAAACCACGCGCTGGTTCGGCGATGACTTCCGCGCCAAGAATCCGGACGTGGTGCAGCACTGCACCGACATCTTCATGAAGAACGACATGCCGGCCTATGTGGAGGCCTGCCATATGCTCGGCCGCGCCGATCTGCGCGCCGCGTTGCCGACCCTGACAATGCCGACCGCGGTCGTGGTCGGTGAAGAGGACTACGCCGCGCCGGTCGCGATGGCGCAGGCGCTGCATGATGGGATCGCGGGATCGACCTTCACTGTGCTGCCGAAGGCGCGGCACCTGACGCCGCTGGAAGTTCCTGATGTCATTGCGGCCGAGCTCGATCGGCTCCTGGCGCGTGCCGCAAAATGAAGTTCACCGGCGAATTGTCTGTGAAGGCGCCGCTTGCGGCCGTCTACGAGAAAGTCCGTGATGCGCGTTTCTTTGCGTCGTGTGTCGACGGCGTAAAGGACTTGGCCGAGATCGGTCCGGATCAATATTCGGCCGTGTTCGAGACCAAGGTCGCTTACATGAAGTTCGCGTTCAAGGTGACGGTCGCGGTGACGCGCGCCGATCCGCCGCGCGAGATCGAGGCGACGGTCGAAGGTACGCCACGCGGCATCGTCGGGCGCATGACCGCGACCTCGATCACCACGCTGACCGAGGTTGGCGACGAGACCAAAATTGAATATGCGGTCGACGCCGCATTGACCGGCAAGCTTGGCAGCCTCGGCCAGCCGGTGCTGCGATCGAAGGCGAGAGAGATGGAAAAGCAATTCGCCGCGCGGCTCGCCGCCGCCTTTCAGCCGGGCGGGGCCGCGACATGACGCCGTTCGAATTGGCTGAGCCGAAGACGCTCAAGGAGGCGGTCGCGCTGCTTGATGCCGACGACCCGACCATCCGTCCGATCGCCGGCGGCACCGCACTGATGCTGATGATGAAGGCCGGCGTGTTCCGGCCCTCGAAGCTCGTGAGCTTGAGCGCGATCAAGGACATGAGTTCGATCGAGACCGTGAATGGCGAGCTCAAGGTCGGCGCCACGACGCCGCTTGCGGTGCTCGAACGTTCCGACGTGGTGCGCAAGCACGCGGGCGTCATCATCAAGACGCTGCGGACACTGTCGAACATCCGGGTGCGCAATGTCGCGACCGTCGGCGGCGCACTGGCGCATGCCGACCCGCATATGGACCTGCCGCCGGTGCTGATCGCGCTCGGCGCGCGCGTCGTCGTGCAGGGCAAGTCGGGCGAGCGCGCGATTCCGGTGGCCGATCTCTTTGCCGGCTATTTCGAGACGGTGCTGGTGAAGGACGAGCTGATCTCGTCGCTGATCGTGCCGGCGCAGAACGGCCGGCGTGCCGCCTATCTTAAATGCACCACGCGCGCGGTGCACGACTGGCCGGCGCTCGGCGTCGCGGTGTCGGTCGCAGCCGATGGCAACGCCATCAAGGACGCGTCGATCGTCGTGAGCGCTGCGACCGAGAAGCCGGGGCGGCTGGTGGGCGCCGAGAAGGCCGCACAGGGAACGGTGGACGACGCTGGATGGCGCCGCGCCGGCGAAGCCGCGGCGGAGGAGGCCGAACTGATCACCGATGGACAGGGCTCGGCCGCCTACAAGAAAGAACTCGTGCGGGTCTATGTGGCGCGCGCGCTGCGTGCGGCGCTGGGAGCTCAGTGATGGCGACGCGGACGATCGGAAGCGGACAGGTCGGGCGCTCGGTGCCGCGGCTTGAAGGCGCGGCCAAGGTCACGGGACGTGCCGATTACGTGCACAACATCCGTCTGCCGAAGATGCTGGTTGGAAAGATCTTCCGCTCAACCGTCGCGCACGGCCGCATCAAGTCGCTCAACGTCTCGGCGGCAAAGGCGCTGCCCGGCGTCTATCGCGTCGTCACCATCGATGACATCAAGACGGTGATCCCGAATCCGTTCTACGGGCCGGCTTTTCACGATCAGCCGATCCTTGCCGACGGCAAGGTGCATTTTGTGGGCGAGCCGGTGGCGGTGGTGCTCGCCACCGATCCGCATATCGCGGAAGAGGCGGCCTCGCTGATCGAGGTGGACTACGAGGAGCTGCCGGCAGTGTTCGACGAGGTCGAGGCGATGACCTCGAAAGCCGTCGTGCATGATGAGCTCAAGCCGGCGGGCACGTTCCCTGATCTCAAGCATCTCAAGGGCAAGAAGGACACCAATATCGCGCTCGACTTCCACCTGCGGCGTGGCGATCCGAACAAGGCGTTCGCGGCCGCCGATCATGTGTTCGAGCACACCTTCCGCAGCCAGCAGGTGCTGCACGTTCCGCTTGAACCGTTTGTCTCGGCTGCGGAGCTGACCGAGACCGGGCTCACCATCCACACGGCATCACAGTCGCCGTCATTCGTGCGCATCGAGATTTCGCGGTTACTCGGATGGCCGGAGAACAAGGTGCGCGTGAAGGTGCCGTATCTCGGCGGCGGTTTCGGCGCGAAGCTCTACATCAAGCTCGAAGCGCTGGTTGCGGCGCTGACGCTCTTGGTGCGACGGCCGGTGAAGATTTCGCTCACCATGGAAGAGCAGTTCTATACACTCACCAAGCATGCGGCGACGTTCCGCATCAAAAGCGCGGTCAAGAACGGTAAGATCACCGGGCGTGACTGCGAGGTATGGTGGAACGGCGGCGCCTATGCCGACATCGGTCCGCGCATCACGCAGAAGTCGGGCTTCACTGCGCCCGGCCCCTACGACATCGACAACGTGTCGATCGATTCCTATTCGCTCTACACCAACCTAACGCCGGCCGGCGCGCTGCGTGGCTTCGGCATTCCGCAGCTCGTGTGGGCCTATGAGAGCCACACCGATATGATGGCGCGCGCGCTGAGGCTCGATCCGATCGAGTTCCGCCGCAACAACATCCTGCGCGATGGCCGCGCCCAGGCAACCGGCACGCAGATGAAAGACGCCGCGGTCGAGCAGGTGCTCGACAGGCTGGCGCTGCGCATGAACTGGACAGCGCCGTTCGAGCGCGGCACCGGACCGGTGAAGAAGGGCCGCGGCATCGCGGTCGGCTTCAAAGCCTCGATCTCGCCGACCACCTCGATCGCCATCGTCAATGTCGCGGCGGACGGCAGCGTCACGCTCTATTGCAGCACGGTCGATATGGGGCAGGGCTCCGACACGGCGAATGCCCAATTTGTGGCCGAGGTGCTCAACGTCCCCGCGGAGTCGGTGAAGGTCGTGCATCCCGACACCGATGTGACGCCCTATGACATGGCAACGCTCGGTTCGCGCTCGCTCTATCACATGGGCAATGCGGTGCGCCTCGCCGCCGAGGACGCCAAGGCGAAACTTAGTGCGCTGGCGCGTGAGGTCGGCGTGCCGGAAGGCTCGAACGTGCCGGTCGCCGAGCTGTTTCAGAAGAAATACAAGATGCAGGCCGGCAACATCATCGGCACCGGCAGTTACATTCCGAATTACGTGCCGCCGGACGCCAACGGGCTCACGCCCGAGGCCACGCCATTCTGGATGGTCGGCGGCACCGGCGCCGAGGTCGAGGTCGACACCGAGACCGGTCATGTGCGCGTGACCAAGATGATCAGCGTCGCCGATGTCGGGCGGCCGGTGAATCCGCGCATCGTCGAGACGCAATTGTCGGGCGCCGCCACGATGCAGTTCGGCTTCACCATGCAGGAGAAGATCGAGCTCGACGGCGGGCAGATCACCAACGCGTCGTTTGCCGACTACAAGATCCCGAGCATCGTCGACATCCCGCGCGACATGCAGAATGAGGCGGTGGAGTCGGAGCAAGGGACGGGGCCATTCGGCGCCAAGGGCGTCGGCGAGAGCGGCACCTTCGGCGTCTCGCCAGCAATCGCCAACGCAATCGAGGACGCCTGTGGCGTGCGCCTGACTGAGCTGCCGCTCACTGCCGAGAAGGTCTACCGGGCGCTGCGCGAAGCGCAGGGCAGGCCGCTGGAGGATTGATGCGGACCATCAACTTTACCCTCAACGGCGAACAGGTGTCGGCGCATGTGGCCGAGCACCAGTCGATCGTCGAAATCCTGCGCGACCGCTTCGACCTGTTCGGCGCGCGCGAGAGCTGCGCGCAGGGTCTGTGCGGCTGCTGCACCGTGCTGGTCGACGGCACCGCCGTGTCCGGCTGCCTCTATCTCGCGGCGTTCGCCAATGGAAAGTCCATCACGACGGTGGAAGGGCTCGCCACCAACGGCAAGCTCACGCCGATCCAGGAAGCGTTTCTCGAGGTGGGCGCATCGCAATGCGGCTTCTGTACGCCGGGTTTCGTGCTGATGGCGGGGCAGCTTCTCGAAGCGCATCCCGACCCCGACGATGACGACATCAGGCACTACCTCTCCGGCAATCTCTGCCGCTGTGCGGCGTATCCCGAAATCATCGCCGCCGTGAAGCTCGCGGCCGGCCGACTCAAAGCAGGAACGACATGACGTTGACACGAAAGCCGGTCGCCTTCGGAGACCTGCGCGGCTGGATCGAGACGCTGCGCAAAAGCGGCGAACTGCACGAGGTCAACGCCGAGGTCGATATCGACTTCGAGATCGGCACCATCATGCGGCTGGCGCAAGGCCCGGGCACCGGGCCCGCGATGCTGTTCAACAACCTCAAGGGCTACAACAAGCCTGACAGCCGCTGCCGCCGCATCTTCGGCTCGTCGCTCAACAACAACCGGCGTATCGCGATGATGCTCGGGCTGCCGCCGGAGACCCATCCGCGCGATCTCGTGAAGCTCGGCCGCACCATCCTGCAGGACGCGATCGCGCCGCGCATCGTCAAGGACGGTGCCTGCAAGGAGAACGTCATCGCCGGCAAGAACGTCGATCTTGCCGAACTGCCGGCGCCTTACTGGAACCGGCTCGACGGTGGGCGCTATCTCATCACCTATGCCGGCGTCGTGACGAAGGACCCGACCACCAATGTGATGAATGTCGGCGTCTATCGCGGCATGGTGACGAGCCGCAATACCATCCCGATCCTGATGTGGCGCGCCCAGCATATCGGCCACCATGTCACCGAATGGCGCGCGAAAGGCGCCAAGGAGATGCCGATCGCGGTCGCGATCGGCTGGGAGCCGTCGATGGGCTTCTGCGCCGGATCGCCGGTGCCCAAGGGCATCTGCGAGTACGACGTGATGGGCGCAATCCGCGGCGAGCCGGTCGATCTCGTCAAGTGCGAGACCTCGGACCTCTACGTGCCTGCGTCCGCCGAGATCGTGATCGAGGGTATGCTGGGACTTGAGGAAGACACCTATCAGATGGAAGGGCCGTACGCCGAGTTCACCGGCTATTTCGCCGGCGACCGCTCGCCCAAACCGACCATTCGCGTCACCGCCATCACCCACCGCAACGATCCGATCATGCGCGGGACGATCGAAGGCTGCATGCCGGGCAGCTATTCCGAGAACGCGATGATCTCGTCGATCTTCCGCTCCTCGACCGCCTGGAACGTGCTCGACCGTGCCGGTGTGCCCGGCATTGTCGACGTCTGGGGTCCGCCAGTGCAGGCCGGTATCAACCTCAACGTCGCCATCAAGCAGAGCTATCGCGGGCAGGCGAAGCAGGTGGCCAACGCGCTATGGGGATCGTCAGCGGCGCATGTGCGCTACAAGCAGGTGACCGTGGTCGATGACGATATCGACATCCACGACTATGCCGCCATCGATTGGGCGATCGCCTACCGGGTGAACGCCGGCGAGAACGACATCGTGATCATGCCCGCGACCTTTGGGCTCGGTCTCGATCCCTCGACCCGCAAGCGGGACCGCGACCCGACCTTGTTCGGGACCGGCAAGTGGAATCGCGTGCTGATCGATGCGACGATCAATCTTGACTACGACCCCGATCCGGAATTCGGCGGCACGCGCTATCCGCCCACGGTGTGGCCGAGCAAGGAAGACGAGGCTGCCGCCCGCGCGCGCTGGACGGAATTGGGACTCGATAAGCTGAAGCGGGGTTGAGGCTTCAGTAGGCCGGCACAAACTCAATCGGCCTCATGCTGAGGAGCGAGCGCAGCGAGCGTCTCGAAGCATGGGGCCGCCCCATCCTTCGAGACGCGCCTTCGGCGCTCCTCAGGATGAGGGCGGAGGCAGGGAGGAAAGCTAATGCACGAAGAAGCCGTCACAATTCCGTCCGCCGGACTGAAACTGTCCGGCACCGTGCGCGTGCCCGACGGCATCAAGTCCGGCGAGAAGCGCGGCGCCTTTCTGGTGCTGCACGGCTTCGGCAGCAACAAGAATTCCGGCAACGTCAACGGCCCGAGCAAGATTCTCAACGATCTCGGCTATGTCACACTTGGCTTCGATATGCGCGGCTGCGGCCAGAGCGAGGGCGAGTTCGGGCGGCTGATCTGCCTGGAACAGGTTGAGGACACGAGCAGCGCGCTCACGTTCCTGCAGACGCATCCCGCCGTCCATCCCGAGCGCATTGCCGTGATCGGCTCGAGTTTCAGCGGTGCGGTCAGCGTCTATACCGGCGGCGTCGACGAGCGCGTCGCGGCGGTCATTTCCAATGGCGGCTGGGGCGACGGCGAGCGAAAGTTTCGCGGTCAGCACAAGTCGCCGCAGGAATGGGCGCGGTTCATGAAAATCCTGTCGGACGGTCGCGAGCATCGCGCCAAGAGCGGCAAGTCGCTGATGGTCTCACGCTATGAGGTGGTGCCGATCCCGATGCATCTGCGCACCAATGTTGTGCTTGGCTCGGTGCAGGAGGTGCCGGCCGAGACCGCGCAGAGCATGTTCGATTTCCGCGCCGACGACGTCGTGGGCAAGATCGCGCCGCGGCCGCTGCTGCTGATCCACGCATCGAACGACTCCGTCACGCCCACGGAACAATCGGTCGAACTGTTCAAGCGCGCCGGCCAGCCGGCCGAGCTGCACCTGTTCAGCGATGCCGATCACTTCCTGTTCGCGGACGACAACGAGCGGGTGTGGGGCGTGATGCGCGACTGGCTCGGGAAGTACTTCCCCGCCGTGCACTGAGGACTTGATCGGGCGCAGGCGCGGCCGCCCACCCCGTAGTGGAACACGGCATCCGCCCCGTTGTAGACGTCTGCGATCAGGCTTATCTGATGTACCAGAGGCGCCTATTTTGCGCCCTGGGACAATCGGCCCTGAAGGCCAGTCTGGGCAGGAGATCTGGGCAGGTGCACCGATGACCGACGCTGCCAGCGTCACTCCCCGTCGAAGCTGGCGACCGCTCGCGGTCGGAGCCGGTGTGGCCGGCGCGCTGATCGCGGGGACGTTGGCGCTCTGGGTCTATTATGGTACCGCGGTGTTCTACGAGATGCTCGCAGCCGGCATCGCGATGTGCTTCTAGTGTGGCGGTTCAGCGGCGAGTCGGACATGCGGACTTCTGAACCTAAGCCACCGAGAATCCATGAGTGCTAGCTTTCGATTCCGAAGTTCGTATTGCAGGCCGCTGAGAAATCGTACGAACTTCGGAATCGGAACGCTAGCGAATTCCCGTCTTCCACGCGAAAACCAATGAAACTGCGCACCGCTCGTCTTCTGGTCACATTCGGCTCCTTCGTCGCCGGCTTGATCCTTGTGGCCGCGGTCCTCCTGCTGGCGGCGGGACGCGATGGTGCGTCAAAGCTTCCGCAAGTCGCGGCGATTGGCGGGCCGTTCAGTCTCACCGACCAGGACGGCCGCACCGTCACCGATCAGAACCTCAAGGGCCGCCCTTTCCTGGTGTTCTTCGGCTTCACCCATTGCCCGGACATCTGCCCGACGTCGATGTTCGAGATCTCCGAAATTCTTCGCAAGCTCGGTCCCGATGGCGACCGCATGGGCGCGGTGTTCATCACCGTTGATCCCGAGCGCGACACTCCGGCGGCGTTGAAGGATTACATGTCGAGCTTCGATCCACGCATGATCGCGCTCACCGGCGACGAGGCCTCGATCGCCGCGGTCGCCAAGGCCTACCGCGCCTACTATAAGCGCGTGCCGCTTGCAGAGGGCGGCTACACCATGGACCACACCGCCATCGTCTACCTGATGGGCAAGGATGGACGTTTCGTCTCGCCGTTCAGCCTCAAGCGGACGAGCGACGCCGCTGCGGCGGACCTGCGCAAATATCTTTGAGCTCGCCACCTCCGACCTGATCCCCATCACAACCCGCTAGTGTCCCGATTCCGAAGTTCGTTCCATTCGCAGCGGGCTTTTATACGAACTTCGGAATCGAAGGACACTAGCAACTTATTGATTCTAGTGTGGCTTTGGTTCAGAAGTCCGCATGTTGGACTCGCCGCAAGAATGATGCGGACCTCTGAACCGCCACACTAGCCGGTCCGGCGAAGTCGGTTATAAGCGTGCCGGCCGAGGAAGCCGCCCCCGAACCCGAGACGATTGAGTGCCGCAACAGCCCTCACGACGCCTATGCCCGCCGCCTTTCAGCAGTCTCCTGCCGGTGGTCGCGCTCGTTATGGCGATAGTCCTGGGTCTTGTCGCTGTCGGCATGTTGTTCAAGGTCTTTCCGGCGAGCGCAGAGGGCGCAATTGCGCAGCCACCGGCAGCCCAACCGCCAGTCACCCAACCGTCAGTCACCCAGCCACCAGTCATCCAGCCACCGGTCAACGTGCCGGGCTTTTGGGACCCGCGCCGGCGCCCGGAACGGCCCGACCTCACTCGCATCAAGGTCATCCGGTTCCTGACCGAGACCGACTATCCGCCGTTCAATTTCGCGGCGCCAGACGGGACTCCCCAGGGTTTCAATGTCGATCTCGCGCGCCTCATGTGCGAGGAACTCAAGGTCGGCTGCACGGTG
Organism: Hyphomicrobiales bacterium; assembly: GCA_009377695.1. Classification (GTDB taxonomy): domain Bacteria; phylum Pseudomonadota; class Alphaproteobacteria; order Rhizobiales; family Xanthobacteraceae; genus VAZQ01. The sequence continues at coordinate 9,286 of WHTP01000042.1, forward strand.
CAGATGCGACGCTTTGAGACGCTGGTGCCGGCGCTGAACGAGGACCGCGGCGACGCCGTCATCGCCTCGATCGCCCCGACGGCTGAGATGCGCGCCAAGGTCGATTTCACCGATCCCTATTACCGCAGCCCGGCGCGCTTCGTGGCGCGGCGCGATTCATCGATCGAGGATGTGCTGCCGGAGAGGCTCGAAGGCCGCAAGGTCGCGGTCGTCGCGGGCACCGCGCATGAGGCCTATCTCAAGACGCTGTTTCCCGAGGTCGAATTGCGCGGTTATCCGAATTCCGATCTGGCGCGGCTCGCGCTCCGGCGCGGCGACGTCGATCTCCTGTTCGGCGATGCCATCGCGCTCGCCTTCTGGCTCAATGGCACGAGCTCGGAGAACTGCTGCGTGTTCCGCGGCGGGCCCTTTCTTGACAGCCGCTTCTTCGGCGAGGGCATTGGCGTCGCCGTGCGCAAAGGCAACAACACCATGCGCATGGCCCTGAACTGGTCGCTGTTCCGCATCTGGGAGCAGGGCCGCTTCACGGACCTGTGGCTGCGATATTTCCCGATCAGCCCGTTTTAGCGATTTCGAAGGCGCTTGGTCCGAGCGGTCCGTTGACGCCCCCGCCCTCGCTTTCTAGTGTGGCGGTTCAGAAGTCCGCATCATTCTCGCGGCGAGTCCGATATGCGGACTTCTGAACCAAAGCCACACTAGATTCAAAGAGTTGCTAGTGTCCTTCGATTCCGAAGTTCGTATAAGCGGTCGCTGCGAAATGGAACGAACTTCGGAATCGGGACACTAGTGTCCGCCGCGATGCGCGCATGATCCTGAAAAGTGGAAACTGGCTTTTCGGACAAGGTCATGCACCGATAAGAGACAAAATCGATGACGACTGCCGATGTCCGGCCCGCGCTGCGCGAGCTCGCCGAAACCTCCAACGCCTGGCCGTTCGAGGAAGCGAGGAAGATCGTCGCGCGCCTGAAGAAGACGCCCAAGGACGAGGTGATCTTCGAGACCGGCTACGGCCCCTCAGGCCTGCCCCATATCGGCACATTTGGCGAGGTCGCGCGCACCACCATGGTGCGCCACGCCTTTCGTGTGCTGACCGACGACAAGATCAAGACGCGGCTGATCGCCTTCTCCGACGACATGGACGGCCTGCGCAAGGTGCCGGACAACGTGCCGAACAAGGAGATGCTCGCTCAGCATCTCGGCAAGCCGCTTACGCAGGTGCCGGACCCGTTCTCGAACGAATACCCGTCGTTCGGGGCGCACAACAATGCGCGACTGCGCGCCTTCCTTGATCATTTCGGATTCGAGTACGAGTTCATGTCCTCGACCGAGTGCTACACGTCCGGCCGCTTCGACAAGGCGCTGCTGACCGTGCTCGAGCGCTTCGAAGCCGTAATGAAGATCATGCTGCCTTCACTTCGCGAAGAGCGTGCGCAGACTTATTCGCCGTTCCTACCGATCTGCCCGCGCACCGGCGTGGTGTTGCAGGTGCCGGTGGTCGCGCATGACGCCAAGGCGGGCACCATCAGCTACGACGATCCCGATACCGGTGAGCGCATGACCACGCCGGTCACCGGTGGCCGCTGCAAGCTGCAATGGAAGCCCGACTGGGCGATGCGCTGGTTCGCGCTCGGCGTCGACTACGAGATGGCGGGCAAGGACCTGATCGACTCGGTGAAGCTGTCAGGCGAGATCTGTCGCGCGCTCGGCGGCACGCCGCCGGAAGGCTTCAACTACGAGCTCTTCCTCGACGAGAAGGGGCAGAAGATTTCGAAATCGAAGGGGAACGGCCTTACCATCGATGAATGGCTGCGTTATGCCTCGCCCGAGAGCCTCTCGTTGTTCATGTATCGCGAGCCGAAGGCGGCGAAGCGGCTCTACTTCGACGTCATCCCGCGCAATGTCGACGAGTACCAGCAGTTTCTCGACGGCTATCAGCGTCAGGACGAGAAGCAGCGGCTGTCCAATCCGGTCTGGCACATCCATGCCGGCAATCCGCCGAAGCCGGACATGCCGATCACGTTCTCGATGCTGCTCACGCTGGTGTCGTCGTCGAACGCCGAGAACGCCGAGACGCTGTGGGGTTTCATCGGCCGCTATCGTCCGGGCGTGACGCCGCAGACGCATCCGAAGCTCGACGCGCTGGTCGGCTATGCGATCCATTATTTCCGCGACTTCGTGCTGCCGGAGAAGAAGTTTAGGCAGCCGACCGAGGCGGAGCGTGCGGCATTGTCCGATCTGCGCGATGCGCTCTCGCAGCTTCCCGCCGACGCGAGTGCGGAGCAGATCCAGGACGTGGTTTATGAGATCGGCCGGCGCGAGCCGTTCCTTGATCACAAAAAAGCAGCCAAGGACGGCAAGCCCGGCGTGTCGCTCGACTGGTTCAACATGCTCTACCAGGTGCTGCTCGGCCAGGAGAAGGGCCCGCGCTTCGGCTCGTTCGTGGCGGTCTATGGCGTGCAGAACACCATCGACATGATCGACGGCGCGCTCGCGCGCTCGGCATAGCTGCTTCGCTGGCGTGGGGTTACCTGTTCAGGTCTTTCCTTTGCGAAGGCTACGCGTCCCTGCATCTGCGTGACGCAGAAAGCTTGCGATCAATGGTCGGGCGCGGCGTTCCGCCAGACAGACGACGTGCGCCTCGGTGAACATGGCCAAGTCGTTGACCGGAATGACCTTGAGATTCTGGTGACCCTTGATGCCAGCGATGCCGGAATCCGATATGGCTCCGACGCCGATGCCCTGCATAACCGCTGCCACCACGCCTTCCAGGCTAGAGGTTTCGAGTACCGGCTTGATTTTCACGCCTGCATCGTTCAGCGCGCGATTGAAGGCGCCGCCGGTGCGTTGAACGACGCGTTGACCCTCGAGCTCTTTGATGCGGATGGAGCGCCGTCGTGTTAGCGGATGATTGATATTGACGATGATATTGATGCGATAGCGCTTGTAGAACGAGGAGAAGAATCGCGGATCGTTGGTCTGATGGCCGATGACGCCGGCGTCGAAATCGAAATTGAGCAAGCCATTGAGGACGTCGGCCGCGGAGACCAGCGTGACCGCAAGCCGCAGATTGGGATACTGATTGAGGAGCCGCGCGCAGATTTCCATGATATCGAGAGGTCTGACCGCGCCAATTCTGAGGGAGCCGGTCTCGCGCGCCTGCACGGCACGCAGCAGCTCGACCGCTTCCGCTTCGCGGCCGAACAGGCCTTCCGTGATCGTCAGCAACTCCCTGCCGGTCGCCGTCAGCTCGACGCGCCGCCCGCGTCGATGAAACAACTCCACACCAAAGTGATCCTCCAGCGCCGAAACATGCGTGGAGACTGTGGGCTGGCCAATGTTCAGTACCTTGGAGGCGGCGGTGAAACCGCCCGATCGGGCAACTGCGTGGAAGGCGGCGAGCCAGCGTTGATACATCGATTTTCTCGATGGAAACCTCGAAAAACGCAATTTCCCGATAGTGCGCCGATGCGATAGGAGTTGGCAAGCCCGATGGCGAGCCATCGCAATCGCAACGAGGCGCACGCTTGCTCAGGCTCTGAGAAATTTGGCAAGACCAAACGCTTCGAGGGAGCGCTACAACTAGAACGCGACAATAGAAAAAAGGAGCTCGCACAAGATGTCCACCTCAACCAATGCTGTCAGGCTGGTCTCGGAATCCGCGATGCCGGCCAGTGTGCGCGTTTCCCAACTCCAGCCGGCGCTGGGCTCGATCGTTTCCGGATTCAAGTTCGACGGCCGCCCGCTGAACGACGAGTTTCGTTCGGCGCTGCGCGATCTCTTGCACAATCGCGGTCTGGTGATCTTCGAGCCCGGCACGGTGACGGCCGAGAGCTTTACGGCGTTCGCCGGCTTCCTGGGTGAGTTCTTCCACTATGCGGGCCCTCACACGCCGCGCGCGCCGGAAAATCCCGACGCGACCATGATCGATTCGCTCAAGGACAAGAACCTCCGCAATCACATCTGGCATGCGGATGGAGGGTTCCGTCCGGACGCTCCGGCGTTCACGGCGTTGTTTGCGCAACAATTGCCGGACGCCGGCGGCGATACGATCTTCAGCAATACTGCTTGGGTCTACGAGCAGCTCGATCCCTTGTTCGCGGCGTATCTTGAATCGCTCACCGTCATTCAGTCGGCGGATGCGACCGGACACATCACGGATCGTTATCTCGATCCTCAGGAAGCCATTGCCGCGCGGCAGCGCATGCCTCCCTTCGAGATGCCGCTGGTTCGCGTTCATCCCGTGACCGGCCGGAAGTGGATTGCGGTGAACGAGTCCTACGTGGCTTACATCAAAGGCGCCAGCAGGGTCACGAGCCAGAACATCCTCGGCATCCTGTTCGACATGATCAAGTCACCGGAGGCGACCGCCCGCTACACGTGGGTTCGCGGCGCACTCGCGATCTGGGATAACCGCGTAGTCCAGCACAAGGGCATCAAGGACTACGGCAATGGCCGCCGGATTCTCTATCGCGCCACAATGACCGCGTAAGCGAGCGGCCGCCGATTGGGCGGCGCGCGATGTTCTATCCGGATAGAGATAGCAGATCCGCGCTTTCCCCAATGCGCCAGTCCTCTGCGCCTGCTATCGATAGGGCGTAATGACGCTCTTCACGTGGACGCTCATCGGCGCCACCATCATCGTCAGCTCGTTCCTGTCCGGCGTGTTCGGCATGGCCGGCGGGATGGTGCTGATCGGCGTGCTACTCGTCTTCTTCGACGTGGCGACGGCGATGATCCTGTTCTCGATCATCCAGATCGCCGCCAATGGCTGGCGGGCGCTGCAATGGTGGGGCTATGTGCGCTGGGACATTTTCTGGCGCTATTGCCTGGGCGGCGCGGTCGCCTTCGCAGGCCTGCGGTTCATCGAATTCATCCCCGACAAGGCGCTGGTCTATCTCTTGCTCGGGCTCATGCCGTTTGCGGTCGACGTGCTGCCGAAGTCGTGGCGTCCGGATATCGAATGGCGCGGCGTGCCGTTCATCACCGGCATCTTCACCACCATCATCCAGTTCATTTCAGGCGTCGGCGGGGTGTTCCTCGATATGTTCTTCCAGAAGAGCAGGCTCGACCGCAAAACCACGCTTGCCACCAAGGCGGTGGTGCAGGCGGCGAGCCACATCTTGCGCCTGGTCTATTTCGTTTCGCTGACCGGGCTCGGCACCGGCCTCGCACCGCTCCCGGTTCTGGGGGCCATCGTACTGGCGATCGGCGGTACCATGCTCGCGCCCTATGTGATCGAACGCATGACCGACGACGGCTTCCGGCAGTGGACACGCGTCGTCATCTATACGATCTGCATCGTCTATCTGGCGCGCGCAGCGTGGCTGTACTGGCAATACTGGCAAGCCGGCTGACGCGGTAAGCGTCAGGGCTTCGCGCTAATTTAGTGCCCCGATTCCAAAGGAGTTTGCTGCCACTGCTGGAGGAACTTCAAATCGGCGGCGCTAGCGTCATCTCCACCACGTATTTCGCGATCGCCGGGATGGTGTGATGGGCAAGGACATGCGCCTTGCCGTCGCGGGCGATGGCCCGCAGCCGGTCCTTGTCGGCGAGCGCATGCTCGATCGCGGCGGTCAGGAAGCCCGGCTCGGGATCGTAGTAGAGAGCATGGATGCCGTTGAGCAGAGGCTGATGGCGGACGATGCTCGGCTGGTTCATCAGCGGCACTGATCCGCAGGCAAGCGCCTCATAGTGGCGGAAGCAGTCCCAGCCGAAGCCCTCCGGCGACCAGACGATCCAGGCCTGCGCGCAACGTCGATAAAATTCATCTCGTGGCAAGCGTCCCTCAGGGACGTCGATCCGAAATCCGCGGTCGCGCAGCGCAGCGAGTTCGCGCATGCCGGCCTGCCGCACCGTGGACAAGCCTTCGACGCCGCCGGCAAAGAAAACGTCTGTCGTCTTGTCCTTGCTGGTCTCGACGCCGGTCGTCAGGAAATCCGTCGCGGGGTGGGGAAGACCTAGCGAGATCGGACGCACTTTGTCGAGCAGGTGACGCAACCGCGATCGCTTGCGAAACCGCTTGGTCGGAAGCTCGCCATGCGCGGTCTTGGTGAACAGCCGCCAATAGTCCGGCGGCAGCTCGCGCTTGAAATAGAAGCGGCAGCGCGACAGCAGGAACAGGTCGGCGCGGTTGATATAGGGGTAGTCGGCGGTGTCGATCACGGCGATCGGAGCCGCTACCGGGAACCGCAGGAGGTGAGGGGCGATCGCCGGCCCGAACCGGGGATATCCCTGCCAGGCGCGCCGGTCGAACAGGGCGCGCATGAGCAGGCTGACACTCCAGGGGTTGCGTTGACCCGGGCCTGTCACGATGAGCGACAGATCGGGCGCGCGAAGCTCGGCCCGGAGCGCCGTGAGGTTGGCGATCGACAGCTTGGTGCGGCCGGACTCCGGCTTGACGGGTGCCGGTACGAAACTTCGCGTTTGCCCGGGAAACGTGGCCGCCATGTGCGGCGTCCCGATCTCCAGGATCCGGAGCTTTGCGAAATCGACCAAGTACAACTCCGAACGGTAGCCGCGGGGCGGCGGCGCCTGACGAGTGTGGCGGTTCAGAAGTTCGCCATACTTTGCGGCTGGCTCGCGAGCGAACTTCTGAACCAAAGCCACACTCGCAACGTATTAAGTCCTAGTGTCCCGATTCCGAAGTTCGTACCATTTCGCGGCGGCCTCTTATACGAACTTCGGAATCGAAGGACACTAGCAACTCATTGAATCTAGTGTGGCTTTGGTTCAGAAGTCCGCATGTCGGGCTCGCCGCGAGAATGATGCGGACTTCTGAACCGCCACACTAGTGTCCCTTTGAATCCGAAGTTCGCTGACGAATGTGCCGCAAAATTGAGCGAACTTCGGATTCGGGACACTAGCGCCTTATTGGCTCGCCCACATCACGCGCGCAATCCATTCGACGTCGCGCACCGGCAGACTGCGGTCGCCGTGATCGGAATTGACCGAGCGCAGTTCGACGGTCTTGGTGGTGCGGCGCTTGAGCTCCTTCACCATCACCTCGCCATCGCGGGTCTTCACCACCACGCGGTCGCCGCGGCGGATCGAGGCGGCCGGCGAGATCATGATGATTGTGCCGTCGCGATAAGCCGGCTCCATCGAATTGCCGGAGATTTCGAGGGCGTAGGCATGCTCGTCGTTGATCGCCGGGAACGGGATCTCATCCCAGCCCTTGCCGACCGGAAAGCCGCCATCGTCGAAATAGCCGCCGGCGCCCGCCTCGGCGAAGCCGATCAGCGGCACCGCCTTGGCCGGCGGCCGTGCATTCTCATCGATCAGTTGGACGAAGGCCTCGACAGTGCAGCCGGTGGCGGCCAGGGACTTGGCGACCGACTCGGTCGAGGGCCAGCGCGGGCGGCCGTCAGGTGTGATCCGCTTGGACTTGTTGAAGGTGGTGGGGTCGAGGCCGGCTTTCTTGGCGAGACCAGATGCCGAAAGGCCCGCGCGGGCGGCCAGGCGATCGAGGGCGCCCCAGATCTGCGCGTGAGTCAGCATCTCAGAAGCACCTCCAACCATTGATCGCGCATTGGATCGCGGATTTTGATCCAGGTTATAGGAATTATGGCCGTAAGCTCAAGCAGTTCCAGCAACTTATAAGTGCGGATTTGATCCCTGAAAAGCCCTGCGAGCAGGCTCGTGCTGCTTGAGGTGAGGCTGCGGCTCGGGCTTTACTGGGGCCGCGCCATGGGGCGATGAGGCTGGGGGCGCGATCGGGGTTGGGGGCGGGTGGCGCAGGTCATATACAAGATTTGCCGCGCAGGCGAATGGCGCGAGGCCGAGCAGGCGGGTGCGTTCCGCGGCGCGGCCATCGACCTCACCGACGGCTATATCCATTTCTCGACCGGCGAGCAGGTGGCAGAAACGGCCGCCCGCCATTTCGCCGGGATGGGCGATCTTGTGCTGGTCGCGGTAGCCGCGGCGGCGCTCGGGCCGGCGCTGAAATGGGAACCGTCGCGCGGCGGCGCGCTGTTCCCGCATCTCTATGGCGTGCTGACGCCGGACGCCGTCCTGTGGGTAAGACCGCTGCCGCTCGGACGCGATGGCCGGCACATGTTTCCGGAGCTTGATCGGTGATCGGACTATTCGAAGCGCTGTCGCGGCCGTTGTTGCGGCAGCTCGATGCCGAGGATGCGCACGGCCTCGCGATCCTGGGGCTGCGCTTCGCGCCGATCTTGCCGCGGGCGCGTGACGACGCGAGCCTTGCGGTGCGCGCCTTCGGGCTCAATTTCCCCAACCCGGTCGGAATGGCCGCGGGTTTCGACAAGCACGGCGAGGTGCCGGATGCGCTGTTGCGGCTCGGTTTCGGCTTCGTCGAGGTCGGCACCGTGACGCCGTTGCCGCAGCCAGGCAATCCGCGCCCGCGCCTGTTCCGCTTGCCGCCCGACGAGGGCGTCATCAATCGTCTCGGCTTCAACAGCGAGGGTGCGAAGGCGGTGTTGCGCCGGCTTGCCGCGCGCGCCGATCGTGGCGGCATTATCGGCGTCAATGTCGGCGCCAACAAGGACTCCGCCGACCGCATCGACGACTATGTGCGTCAGATCGAGATGTTCGCACCGGTCGCGAGCTATTTCACCTGCAATATTTCATCGCCGAACACGCCCGGCCTGCGCGATCTCCAGCAGGGCAGCGTGTTCGACGAACTCACCGCGCGCGTGGTCGAGGCGCGCGAGCGCGTAAGCTTGAAGGCGGGTGCGACGCCGGTGCTGATCAAGATCGCGCCGGACCTGACGCTCAACCAGCTCGACGAGGTGGTCGCGATCGCGCGACGCCGCAAGGTTGACGGCATGATCGTCGGCAATACGACGGTGCTGCGTCCGGGCTGGCTGAAAGACCAGGAGACCGCGAAAGAGACGGGCGGCTTGTCGGGCCGGCCGCTGTTCGCGCTCTCGACCCGTATGCTGGCGGAGACCTATGTGCGCGTCGAAAGCGCGTTTCCGCTGATCGGCACCGGCGGCATCGAGTCCGGCGAGACAGCGCTCGCCAAGATCAGGGCCGGAGCCTGCCTGGTGCAGGTCTACTCATCGCTGGTGTTCCACGGACTCGCGATGATCGGCGAGATCAAGAGCTTCCTCGCCGACGAAATGCGTCGCGTCGGCCACGCCGGTCTTGACGATCTCGTCGGCGCGGACGCCGCTGCGATGACGGCGGAGGAGTGGCCGGAGTAGCGCTGACTGATCGCTCTTGAGGTACGGACAATCTCGCTCCGTCATCCTGAGGTGCTCGGCGCCATAGCGTGTCGAACAGGAGCGTGAAAGCGCCTATGGCGCCTCGCACCTCAGGGTGACGGGTAAAAGATGCCGGTGTTGGGCAAGCTACCGTCCCTGCGGCGCGCGGAAGAGCCGCATGATCAGCCAGATCGGGATCACGATGACGGCGCCGAGCAGGAAGTAGCGCCACAGCCACACAATGGCGTCGAAACCCATGTCCCAAATGTACCGGATGAGGTCTTCGATGCTGCGCAGGATGTTGAGCGGGTCGAGACCGAGGACGCGCAAGACCACGCCGACCAGAACGCACAGGAGGATCAACCGGAAGACCACCATCAGCGGCGGCCCGCCAAAGAAACGGGTTGCAGCGTTACCGGTCATTGGTTTCTCCGTCGGTGCGGGCAGCGTCATGACGAACCTGTGCTGGCTAACATGTCTTGGCTCACCTGTCGTGGTCGCCTGCGGCGCTGTCTATCACGTCCGCCGCCGCTGAAGGAGTGCGCCTGTCGAGCAGCGCTTCCAGCGTCTCCAGCCGGTCGGCCTCGCCCGGCGGCTTGTCCCAGCGCAACCGACTGATGCGAGGAAAGCGCATGGCGATGCCGGATTTGTGGCGGGTGGAACGCTGCAGGCCTTCGAAGGCGACTTCGAGCACGAGCCCCTGGTTGCGCTCGTGCACGACCTCGCGCACCGGCCCGAACCGCTCGATGGTGTTGCGGCGCACGAAGCGGTCGATCTCGAGCAGCTCCTCGTCAGTGAATCCAAAATAGGCCTTGCCCACCGGAACCAGCACATCCTCGCCGTCATTCGCGATCCAGACCCCGAAGGTATAGTCCGAGTAGAACGACGAGCGCTTGCCGCTGCCGCGCTGGGCGTACATCAGTACGGCATCGACGGTGAAGGGATCGCGCTTCCACTTCCACCACTGGCCTTTCGGTCGTCCCGGGACATAGCGGGAGTCGCGGCGCTTCAGCATCACGCCTTCGACCGCCTCGGCGGCATCGCCCGCGCCCGCCGAGGCCGGATCGGCGCGCGCGGCGGTGAGTTCGTCCCAGGTGGTGAACGGGATCAGGGGTGAGATGTCGATGCGCGGCTCGTCGAGGCGCTTGATGAAGGTCTCGAGCCGTGCACGACGCTCGGCGAACGGCTTTTCGCGCAGGTCGTCAGCGCCCTCGACCAGCAGATCGTAGGCGCGCAAGTGCGCGGGAAACTCGGCGGTGAGCTTCGGCGTGACGGATTTGCGGTTGAGCCGCTGTTGCAGCACGTTGAAAGTCTGCACGCGGCCGTCGCGCAGGATCAGAAGCTCGCCGTCGATCGAGCCCTCGAAACGTAACGCATCGAGGAGGTCCGGAAAACTCTTGGAGATATCCTCGCCGGTGCGCGAATAGAGCCGGCACTGCCGGGTGTCATTGTGCACGCCGGCCGACGCTTGGACGCGGATGCCGTCCCACTTCCATTCGGCCAGGTAATCGGCGGGGTCGAGCGCAGTGAAGTCGGTCTCCTCGATCGCGTGCGCGAGCATCGCCGGCCGGAACGGCGCGGGATCGCTGCTCGACGGTTTGTCGGCGCGCCCTTCAAGCCAGGCGAACAGCTCGGTGTAGGGCGGCGCGAGACCGGGCCAGAGCAGCTCGATCTCCTGCACGTCCTTGTCGCCAAGCGCGGCCGCCGCGGTCTTCGCAAGCCGCGCCGATACGCCGACGCGCAGCGCGCCGGTGAGAAGCTTGAGCAGCGCCCAGCGCCCGGTCTCGTCAAGCGCATCGAGCCAGCGCGCGAGCTGGGCGGGGAGCTGCGATTTTCCCAATGTGGAGATTGTTGCGACCACGTCGGAAAGAGTGGGAGCGCTTGTATCGTGCTCCGTATTTGCCGAGCGCTCGGTGCGCCCCCCTCCACCCATTCGCGTAGCGAATGGCGGGGAGGGGTCGGGGGCGGGGGGTAGGGCTCTATTCTCAGAAGCACCCCCCATCCCCAACCCCTCCCCGCCGCTCGCAAGGGCTCGCGGGGGGAGGGGAGCCGACCGAATGCGCGGAGAGAGCCTTGCAGGATCATCCTGCGGTGCCGGCCACATCAACGCGATGGTCTCCGACGTGTCGCCAACATAGTCGCGCGATAGACTAAACAGCACCGGATCGACCCGCTCGGTGATCAGCGTGCGCAGCACATTCGGCTTGGCGTATTGGAACGACAGCGCGCCGGTGAGCGCGGCGAGCGCATAGCCACGGTCCGGATCTGGCGTGTGGCGGAAATAATCCGTCATCAGCCGCAGCTTGTTGTTGCGGCCGGGCTCGTAGGACAGGCGGTCGAGCAGTTCGGCGAAGCGCTTCATGGCGTCTCGCCGGTCTTCTCGCCGATCTTGCCGTCGGTGACGCCATCAGTCTCGTCCTCGTCGCCGTATCCGACGATGTCGAGCGGCCGTGCCTTGAGGCCTTGCTCCGTGCACCAGTGCACCAGCGCGTCCTCCTGGCCGTGCGTCACCCAGATCTCGGGCGCACCCGTTGCGGCGATGGTGGCGGTGAGGCCGTTCCAGTCGGCATGGTCGGAGATCACCAGCGGGAGTTCGACGCCACGCTGGCGTGCCCGCGCTCGCACCCGCATCCAGCCTGACGCGAACGACGACACCGGGTCAGGGAAGCGCCGCGACCAGACCTCTTGCAGCGCCGACGGCGGACAGATCGCGATGGCGCCGGCAAGCTCCGCCTTGCTGGCGCCGCGCACCGCGCGCAGTTCGCCAAGCGCGACGCCACGGCGCTCGTAATAGCGCGTGATCGTCTCCATTGCGCCGTGCAGATAGATCGGCTTGTCGTAGCCGGCCTTGCGGATCAGCGCGATCACACGCTGGGCTTTTCCGAGCGAATAGGCGCCAACGAGATGGGCGCGCTCGGGGAACAGCGCCACCGAGTGCAGGAGCTTGCCGACCTCGCCATCGGGATCACCGTGGCGGAATACGGGGAGGCCAAACGTGGCTTCGGTGATGAACACGTCGCATTGAACGAGTTCGAACGGCGCGCAAGTCGGATCGGCGACCTCCTTGTAGTCGCCGGCCGCGACGATGCGCAGGCCGTCAGCCTCGACCGCGATCTGCGCCGAGCCGAGCACGTGCCCGGCCGGATGGAAGGTCACGCGCGCGCCGTCGCCGAGCGAGACCGCCTCGCCATAGCTCACGGCCTGCACCGTGCCGGCGAAATTATCGCCGTAGCGCAGCCGCATCAGGTCGAGCGTTTCCTGCGTGGCCATCACCGCGCCGTGGCCGGCCCGCGCATGGTCGGAGTGGCCATGGGTGATCAGTGCCTTCGCCACCGGCCGCGTCGGGTCGATGTAGAAGCCCCCGCGCTTGCAGCACACGCCGGCCGGCGTTGGCACCAGGATGTCTTCGGGACGCATGGGCACTAGATAGTCATTCCGGGGCGCGCGCAAAGCTCGCGAGCCCGGAAACCGTAATCCCGGTCTCTCGATAAAATGTACGGCAGGGGATATGGACTCCGGGCTCCGGCCTTTCGGCCGGCCGCGGAATGACAAACAAGATGCAACTCTTCAATTCCTCTGGCGATCTCATTGCCGACCGGCGGTTCGAATTCGCCAAGGACCTCGAAAAGCGCGGCGATCTTGCGGGCGCGGCCGATCTCTACGCGCAGGCGGTCGAGGTCGCGCCCGGTTTCGCGTCGGCCTGGTTCGCGTTGGGGGAGGTGCGGGTACGGCTCGGCGACAACCGCGCCGCAGTCGAGGCCTTTCGGCAGGCGCGCGCCGCCGATCCGGAGGACCGACACGGCGCGACGGTGCAACTCGCCCGATTGACCGGCGAAGCCACGCCAATGCCGGCGGGCTATGTGCGCGCGCTGTTCGACCAATATGCCAAGCACTACGATCTGTCGCTGGTGGAAGGGCTCGATTATCGCGGGCCACAGCTTCTGTTCGATGCCGTGATGAACGCATGCGAGGCGCTCAACCGCCACCCGTTTTTCGGCCGCGCGCTCGATTTCGGCTGCGGCACCGGACTCGCAGCCGCGGTGCTCGCGCCGCACATCAATTCACTGGTCGGTATCGATCTCTCCGCTGTGATGATCGAGCAGGCGCGCCGCACCGGCTACTACAATCATCTCCACGTGTCCGACGTGCTCGAATTCCTCAAGCGCGAAGGCGATCGCTGCACCGATCTCGTGATCGCCGCGGACTCGCTGCCCTATTGCTCCGACCTCCGGCCGCTGTTCGGTGCAATCGCACGCGTGCTCGACGATGGCGGTCTCTTTGCGTTCACCCCTGAAACCCATGAGGGCATCGGCGTGATCCTGCGCGAGACCATGCGTTACGCCCATGGCCAGGATCACATCAGGAGCACGCTGGCAGAGGCCGGTCTCGCCTGCATCATCCTCATCACCGCCGCATCGCGTCGGGAGAAGAGCATCCCGGTGCCGGGGCTGGTCGTGGTGGCGGTGAAACCGGCCTCGACGGTGCCGCCTTCGGCGACTACCTCTAGCGGGTGACCGTCCTCGAACGCCCTGAAGAAATCACGCTGCCGGAGCCGTTCCTGCGCTGGTTCAAGCAGCGCGGCTGGGAACCACGCGCGCACCAGCTCGAGCTTCTGGCGAAGGCGCGCGCCGGCCGCTCGGCGCTGCTGATCGCGCCGACCGGCGCCGGCAAGACGCTGGCCGGATTTTTGCCGACACTGGTGGAGCTGAGCGAAACATCTCGCAATGGAAGGACGCCCGGCCGGCAGGCTCGGTCTGTCCCCCTCCACCCGCGAAGCGGGGGGGAGGGGTTAGAGGTGGGGGGCGATCTGTTCGATCTTGCCGCACCCCCCACCCCCGACCCCTCCCCGCCATTCGCTGCGCGAATGGGGGGAGGTGAGCGCACCGAGCAAGCGTCACAGTCTAGTGCGATAACGAAGGTCGCAGCCAACAGCCCACGCAAACTCATCTCCACCGGACGCGAGGTGCGGCGCGAGGGCGGGCTGCACACGCTCTACATCTCGCCGCTGAAGGCGCTTGCGGTCGACATCGCGCGCAATCTCGAGACGCCGGTCGCAGAGATGAAGCTGCCGATCAGGATCGAGACCCGCACGGGCGACACGCCGGCGTCAAAGCGGCAGCGCCAGCGCCGCGATCCGCCGCACATCCTGCTGACGACGCCGGAGCAGCTTGCGCTCATCCTCGCATCAGCCGATGCGCCGTTCCTGTTCGGCTCACTGCGGCGCGTGGTGCTCGATGAGTTGCACTCGTTGGTGATGTCGAAGCGCGGCGATCTGCTCTCGCTCGGCCTCGCGCGCTTGTTCGCGCTGGCGCCGGACCTCACGTCAGTGGGTCTCTCGGCGACGGTTGCCGAGCCCGACGATCTGCGCCGCTATTTGATGCCGCAACCGCCAAGCGCGCCAACACAAAGCGCGCCGATACTCGCCGATCTCGTGATCGCCGACGACGGCGCGCCGCCGCATGTCAGCATGCTCGATACCGCCGAGCGCCTGCCGTGGGCCGGGCATACCGCGCGGCATGCCATCGGCGAGATCTACGGCCTCATCAAGCGTCACAAGACCACGCTGGTGTTCGTGAACACCCGCAGTCAGGCCGAGGCGGTCTTCCAGCAGCTCTGGGGCATCAACGACGACAATCTCGCGATCGCGCTGCATCACGGCTCGCTCGACGTCGCGCAGCGCCGCAAGGTCGAGGAGGCGATGACGGTCGGCCGCCTGCGCGCCGTGGTCTGCACCTCGTCGCTCGATCTCGGCGTCGACTGGGGCGACGTCGACCTCGTGATCAATGTCGGCGCGCCGAAGGGCGCATCGCGGCTGCTCCAGCGCATCGGCCGCGCCAATCACCGCATGGACGAGCCGTCGCGCGGCGTCCTGATCCCCGCGAACCGGTTCGAGGTGCTGGAATGCACCGCCGCGCTCGATGCCATCGCCGCCAAGGCGCAGGACACGCCGCCGGCGCGCATCGGTGCGCTCGATGTACTGGCGCAGCATGTGCTCGGCCGCGCCTGCGGCGAGCCGTTCCTCGCCGACGGGCTCTACGCCGAGGTGCGCAGTGCTGCGCCCTACGCCGATCTCACGCGCGCGGATTTCGATGCTGTCGTCGATTTCGTCGCCACCGGCGGCTATGCGCTCAAGGCCTACGAGCGCTTCGCCAAGATCAGGCAAGGCAAGGACGGCCGCTGGCGCGTCGCCCATCCGATGATCGCGCAACGCTACCGCATGAATGTCGGCACCATCGTCGAGGCCGACATGCTGAAGGTGCGGCTGGTGCGCTCGCGCGCCTCGAAGCTGATCCCGCGCGGTGGAAGGCTGCTCGGTGAGGTCGAGGAGTATTTCATCGAGATGCTGACGCCGGGCGACACCTTCGTGTTTGCTGGCGAGATCCTGCGCTACGAAGCGATCGTCGAGGACGAGGTCTATGTCTCGCGCGCCGCGTCCGAGGACCCCAAGGTCCCGTCCTACGAGGGCGGAAAATTCCCGCTCTCGACTTATCTCGCCGACCGCGTGCGGCAGATCGTGGCCGATGGCTCGTTGTGGAAGGAGCTGCCGCCGCAGGTGCGCGAGTGGCTCGAGATCCAGCAATGGCGTTCGCTGCTGCCGGGCCGGCGTGATCTCCTGGTCGAGACCTTTCCGCGCGCCAACAAATGTTATCTTGTCTGCTATCCGTTCGAGGGGCGTCTTGCGCATCAGACGCTAGGAATGCTGCTGACGCGGCGGCTCGAGCGCGCTCGGCTGCGCCCCATGGGTTTCGTCGCCAACGAATATGCGCTGGCGATCTGGGGCCTCGGCGATGTCGCGCTGCGCATTTCACGTGGAGAGCTGTCGCTGGCCGAGCTTTTTGACCAGGACATGCTGGGCGACGACCTCGAAGCCTGGCTCGCGGAGTCCGCGTTGATGAAGCGCACCTTCCGCACCTGCGCGATCATCGCCGGGCTGATCGAGCGCCGTTTTCCCGGCCAGGAGAAATCGCGACGCGAGGTGACGATCTCGACCGATCTCGTCTACGACGTGCTGCGCAAGCACCAGGCCGACCACGTGTTGCTACGCGCCGCCCGCGCCGACGCCGGTAGCGGACTTCTCGACATTCACCGGCTGGGCGATATGCTCTCGCGCATCCGGGGGCGAATCATTCATAAGCCTCTGGACCACGTCTCGCCGCTTGCTGTCCCGGTGATGCTGGAGATCGGCCGCGAGATGGTCCACGGTGAGGCGTCCGAGGAAGTGCTGCGGGAAGCCGAAGCGGAACTCGTGAAAGAGGCGATGCAGTGAGGGCTCAGGGGGCGCAATTGCCGGCTGCTGCGAGCGGGCGCGACGTCGTCGTCGCCGGCATTGCGCTGGTCGCCGACTGCGCCGGTGCACTGTATTGGCCGGAAGAGGGACTGCTGGTCGTCGCCGACCTGCATCTCGAAAAGGGATCGAGCTTTGCGACGCGCGGCGTGCTGTTGCCGCCCTATGATACCGCCGCGACCCTGGCGCGGCTCGGCGCGCTCATTGCGCGCTATGCGCCGAAATTTGTGATCGCGCTCGGCGACAGCTTCCATGACGGCGGTGGACCGGAGCGCGTGTCGGAGGGTGATCGCGCGATGCTCGGCGCGCTCCAGCGCGGCCGGGAATGGATCTGGATCGCCGGCAATCACGACCCCGAGCCCGTGCATGGGCTGGGCGGCGTTTCGGCGGCGATGTTCGCGAGCGGCCCGCTCGTTTTCCGCCATGCGCCGGAGCGGGAGCCTTCCGACGGCGAGATCGCCGGCCATCTGCACCCGGTGGCGCGGGTCAACGGGCGCGGGCGCACCGTGTCGCGCCGCTGCTTCGCGACCGACGGCAAGCGCATGGTGATGCCGGCCTTCGGGGCCTATGCCGGCGGCCTGAACATTCGCGACCGTGCCTTCGCGGATGTGTTCAACACCCTTAAATTCACCGCGCACATCCTGGGTGAAGCGCGGCTCTATGCCATCGCGGCGCATCGCTGCTTAGGCGATTAGCCTTACGTTCGAGCATGAGCTTTCCGAAAATCGGTTCCCACTTTTCGGGATCATGTTCGTTAATCCCGTCGGAACACCACCGAGCCGATCCACCCCGTTGCGAGCGTCATGACTGCGGTGACCAGCCCGAACAAGAAGCCGTGGGTGCGCGAAGTCGTGGTCACGAACTGCTCGAAGCCGGCCTTATAGACCTCGAACGCCGACGGCGCGCGCGCGATCATCGCACCATCCGCGAACAGCCGCACGTCCACCTCGTAGTTGCCGACCGACACGCCTGCCGGCAGCGGGATGTCGGCGCGGAAGAGGAGCGGCGCCATGAACGTGACGCCGTTCATCGCCTCGCGATAGAGGCCGCGCTGCATGTTGATGCGCAGGAACGCCTGCCGGAACGGATCGTCGGCCGCCGCGTCGGCAATGGTAACGGCAGCACGTTGCGTCAGCGGGATGTTCTCGAGGCCGAGCTGCAGCCGCCGCCTGGTGTCGGCTGACGCGATCTCATCGAGCTCGCGGTTCGCCAGCACCGCGAGATAGGATGGGACGTTCTCGAATTCGCGCGAATCGACATTGAGCCAGATGCCGAGCCTGCGGTCCTTGCGGAAGGTGATCGCGTTCTGGCGCGGGCCGGTGATCGTGGCGACAATATCGTAGCCGCCGCGGCGCGGGGTGTTGGTCTCGATCGCGCCGAACAGCACGAGATCGGCGCCGGTGAAGCTCGACGTCACCATCACGCGGTGGTTCGAGATCGAGGCGATCAGCCGCTGCGCCGCAGCCGGCGCGCTCTGCGCGCAGAGCACGGTCACCGAGAGCAGGATGAGGGCGGCCTTACTTCTCATCGGTGAGTCTCTCATCAGCGAGTATCCAGGGCCCGAACGGCGTAGAGGTCATCGGGTTCCAGGAAGAGATTGAACGCGAAGCGGATACCGACCGCAACCACCAACAGGCCGAGCAGCAGCCGCAGGTGCTCCCCGCGGGTCCTCTGCCCGGTCCGCGCTCCGAACTGGGCGCCGAGCACGCCCCCGATAATCAGGATCAGCGCCAGCACGGCATCGACCTGGTGGTTGGTCGCTGCATGCAGCACGATGGCGACCGCCATGGTCACGAGCGTGAGGATCAGCGAGGTGCCGATCACCACCGAGGTCGGCGCCCGCATGATGTAGATCAACGCGGGCACCACGAGGAACCCGCCGCCGATGCCGATGAAGGTCGAGACGAATTCGACCACGAAGCCGATCACCAGCACCGGGATGACGGAGCCATAGATCTTCGAATGCTTGAAGCGGAATTTCAGCGGCAGGCCGTGGAACCAGGCATGGCTGCCGGGGCGCCGCAGCTCGGTCGGTCGTCCAGAGCGCGCGCGGTTGATGGCGCGCGTGCTCTCCACGATCATCAGCGTTCCGACCACGCTGAGCAGGATGACATAGGAGGTCGCGATGGCGATATCGAGCTGCCCGATCGCGCGCAGCCGGTTGAACATCAACACGCCGCAGGCGGCGCCAATGAGGCCGCCGCATATCAACAGCGCCGCCAGCGCAGGATCAAGCGCACGCCGCCGCCAATAGGCGAATGCCGCAGAGAATGTGGTGCCGGCGATGTGGCAGGTGACGGTCGCCGCCGCCACTGCGGGCGGAATGCCGATGAAGATCAGGAGTGGCGTGGTCAGGAAGCCGCCGCCAACGCCGAACATCCCCGAGATGAATCCGACCGCGAGCCCGATCGCCAGGATGAAGAAAATATTGACCGGCAGCTCGGCGATCGGAAGATAGATCTGCACGGGTCCAGTCCGTCGGTTCGAGACTTCGGTGTCCAAAGCCCGGCGCCACCGGGATGGCTTCCTATCCTCCGCTCATTCCAGCGAAAGCGGAAATCAAGGAATCTTACTTGTCGAATGAATCCCGCTTGCGCAGGGACGAGCGGAAGCGCGAGCGCCCTTGCACTCTAACCACCTTCACGGCGCGAGGCACGTCCTCGACGGCCTTCTGGTCGATTTTATTGTGCAGGACGGCGCGGTTGCGATTGCCGCTTGTCGACCGTTGGGCCGACGCTCCGCTTCGCGCTCGAGGATGCCGAACCGCCGTCCCAGCCGCCGGGCGGAGCTTTCACCTCGATGGCGGTGGGTTGCGGCTGCGCCTGCCAGGCTTGTGCGGCATCCATCGCGGCCGCCAGTGACCGCTTGTCCAGGCGGGCGGCGATGTCGTCACGCTTCTTGGCGGCGTCGCGGTCGCCCTCGCGGCTCGCGAGCGCGAACCATTTGAAAGCTTCCGCCATGTTCGGCTGAACGCCGATGCCGCGGGCGTAGAGGATCGCGAGGTTGTACTGGCTGTCAGTGACGCCGTGATCGGCGGCCTTCCGGAACCAGCGCGCTGCGCTCGCATAGTCGGGCTTGCCGCCGGCGCCTTCGGCGTAGATGACCGCGAGGTTGTGCATCGCCTTGGCATGGCCGGCTTCGGCTGCGGCTATGTAGAGCCGGCGCGCGGTCCCGAGGTTCTTCAGAACCCCGATGCCCTTCTCGTAGAGCCCGCCGAGGCGGAATTGCGCCTGGACGAGGCCCTTGCTGGCGGCGCGCTCGAACCAGATCGCCGCCTCGGCGAGGCTCTGCGGCACGCCGCGGCCGTCGGCGAACCGCGTTGCGATCTCGAATTCGGCGGCGGCGTCGCCATTCACAGCAGCGGTGCGCAGGCCGGCGCTGCCGATGCCGGCAGGCAAGCGGTCGGCAGGGGTCGTTTGAGTAGGCGCAGCTTGCGGCGATGACGTCTGGGGCAGCGCGGGGACGGTTGGCGTGGCCGCTTGCAGGCCCGGCAGGACCGACCCGGTCGTCCCGCCGTCGTCATCGGCCGGCGCGGGCAGCGGCGCACCGCTGCCGAATCCAAACGAAGTCGGCGAACTCGAAATGCCGGACGGAAGCGCGGTTGAATGGCGATCCCACGGTAGCGGAGCAGAGCCTCGCGGAGGCTCGGCCACCGGAGTCTTATCGTGGGTCGCCTGCGTCGTGGTCGGCTCGCCGGTCGAGGTGGCGCCGACCGAGAGCCGCGTGGTCACGAAATGCAAGGCTCCGAGCAGCAGCAGCACGACGCCGGCGGCCACGACGAGCTTGCGGATATGCCCGCCGAGCTTGTCGGTGAGCGATCTGTCGGTGTCGTCGCCGGGGGTTTCCGCTGTCCGCTTGTCCTTCGGGGGCGGCGCTTCGACCATGGCGGCCTGCGCGGCCCTGCGGGCGGCGGCAATGAAGTTCGATTTACCGGCGGGGTCGGGAATGACCGGTGGCCGCACGCTTTCGAGCGCCGCTTCCGAAGCGGCGATCCGGTCGGCGGGCGAGTGGCCGCGCGACCGGGCGCCGGGTTCAAGCGGATGATCGGGCGGAAGGTTGGGATCGATCGGCCGGCGCTCCGGTACGGGTGTCCGGAACATCGCCGCCTGAGTGGCGGCTGGAGCGCTCGCCACGTCTGTCGGAGCAGGCTCGGATGGCGCGTGCGCGAGCGCAGACGGCGCCGTCGACGGGCTTTCGGGGCCGAAGTCGTCGGGAGCCCCGGCGGTGCGAGATGGCCGCTTGATGCCGGCTTCGATGGTGGCCAGCCGGTCGACCACATGTCCGAGCGTACCATGCACGGTTTCGAGCGAATCCTGGGTACGGCGGACGTCGCGCTTGAGCGCTTCGGCTTCGGCGCTCTCGATGCCGGTGCGCTGCGCCGCCGGCATGCGCTGGTCTTTCATCTCGATCAGCAGGTCGGCAAGCCCGCGCTCGATCGCGCCGAGATGATCGAGATGCGCGCCGGAGGCGTCGAGCTTCTCGACCAGCGCACCAATCCGGCTTTCCAGAAAGCCGGCTGCGGTCTGGTCGGAGCGGCCGGCGTGCAACTGGTCGACCTTGTCGGCGAGGCTTCGGACCACCGTCGCGAGGCTGGACGTCTCCGCGGCCGGCGTGCCGTGCGACTGCTGCAACGCATCCGCGATTGCAGCGATGCGTTGCTCCATCGCTGCAAACGCGTCCGACCCGGTGACCTGGTCCACCTTCGTGGAGAGCGAGCGCACCTCTTCGGACAGCTGGGTAAGCGCATCGTTCGACGCGACATGCGAAACGACGCCGCGCAGCGCACCGATGGCGCCCTCAAGCTGCTTGAGCGACTCCGGATCCTGACCGGCGCTGGCGATGCGGTCGACTTTTTGCGAGAGGCCCTGCACCGCCTGGTCGAAGCCGACCAGGCTTTCCGCGGGGGTAAGCGCCTGAAGCGCGTCGCGGACTTCGGCAAGGCCGCGCTCGAGGCCGGCGATCGTGACGCCATCGGCGGCGCCGGAGATGCGCTCGCCTTCGATCCGTTCGGCCAGCGACCGAATCTCGGATTCCAGCGATTCGATCGCCTCACGCGGCAACGCTTCCTTGAGCATCATGCCAATTTCGGCGAGGTCGTCGCGCAAGGTCTCGACCGCGCTATCGATGCCGCAGGGGCGGATGGCCTCGATACGGGCGTTGATCTGGCGGAGCTGCTGCTCGAGATTCGACAAGCCCTGGGTCGGGGCGCGGGCTAAATCCGTCGGCGCGGCGGCCGTGTCGCCGTCGAGCATGCGCTGGCGCGCTTCGATCTCGGCCAGCGCCTGATCGACGGTTCCGTCCGGACCGGCGATTGAAGGGGCGGACGGAACCTGCTCCAGGGGTGCGGCGAAAGACGGCGCGAACGGTGCCGCGGTGCTTCCGGTCGCGCTCGTGCGCCCTTCGAATGGGATCGTGGTGGAGCGATATGGGTCGTGCTCGCTCGCCGGATATCGTGTCGCCGCCTGGTTCGTGCTCGCTTGATTCATGCTCGTTTGGTTTGTGCTCGCTTGGGTCAGGTGATCAACCTGGCGGGCGAGCGCGTCGAGCCGCGCGCTGACGTCGGAAAAGCTCAATCCTCGGGAGCGGCGGTCGTCAACATCCGAAGACCGCTGGGCGGCCGGCTCGATCCCGGCGTTCCTCGCCGATTCGGCGATGGCAGCATCAAGCCATTCTTCCACCGACATTCCCGATCGGCGCGCAGCTTCGCGCGCGGAGTCAATCAGCTCCGGCCGAACGCCTCTCAAGTGCCACGGAACGCCAGAAGTCATGCCCGCATCCACGATTTCCACAAGGCGCGGGAGCCGGCGGCTCTTGCCGCGGCCCCTTAACAGGTGGTGGACGAACTGCGCGACCCTGTACCCCTCCGCGGCAGTTTCTGCGGTTCACGGTAAACGAACGGTTAAGAATTGCCGCGGTCGGGCGCTCGCAGGTACGATCATCCGGGCGCGTGGCGGCGGGGCTACAGCCGGATACCTGGTCCAGCGCTTCCGGTTCACCTCAGCCTCAATTCGAGGTGCCGTCTAATGTTCAGAAGTCCGCAGCATTGTTGCTGCGAGTCCGAGTTGCTGCCTTCTGAACCTAAGCCACACTAGAATCAGTGACTTGCTGGTGTCCTTCGATTCCGAAGTTTGTATTGGAGGCCGCCGCGGAATCGTACGAACTCCGGAATCGGGACACTAATTTAGTGGTCCGATTCTAACATTCGCATCCCTTCTCAGCGGGCGACTTTGCGAATGTTAGAATCGAAGGACCACTAGCAAATATAAGCTGCTAGTGGAGTTTGGATTTGACATTCGCGTCGCGCGTTTGCTGCCAGGGGGTCGCGAATGTCAAATCCACTCCACTAGCGGCATAGGTGGTATCCATGAGATGCAGACCCCGATTCATGCGCGGGTACCCGTCCAAAGATCGCCAAGATCGCCAAAAGTGATGCGTTCAGCGTGACGCGTTGCAGCGGTGCGCATAAAGCCGCCGCGTCCCGTTTTGCGGCCGAAGGAGAATGACGTGCCGATCTACAAGGCCCCTGTCGACGATGCGATGTTCCTGCTGAACGACGTGTTCCAGATCAGCCGCTACAACAATCTGCCGGGCTTCGCCGACGTCACGCCCGACCTGATCGGGGCGGTGCTTGGCGAGGCCGCGAAGCTCGTCGAGGAGGTGATGCAGCCGCTCAACCGCTCCGGCGACGAGGAAGGCTGCACGCGGCACGACGATGGCAGCGTCACCACCCCGAAGGGGTTCAGGGAGGCCTACCAGCAATATGCCGAAGGCGGCTGGATGGGCATTTCCGCGCCGGCGGAATTCGGCGGCCAGGGGCTGCCGGAGACGGTGACGACGGTCGTCAACGAGTTCATGGCGGCGGCCAACATGGCGCTGACGATGTATCCGTTTCTGACGCAAGGCGCGATCGCGGCGATCATCACCCACGGCTCCGCCGAGCAGAAGGCCGCCTACCTGCCCAAGATGATCGAGGGCCGCTGGACCGGCACCATGAATCTCACCGAGCCGCATTGCGGCACCGACCTCGGCCTCCTGCGTACCAAGGCGGTCAAGCAAGCCGACGGCACCTACAAGATCACCGGCACCAAGATCTTCATTTCGGCGGGAGAGCACGATCTTTCCGAGAACATCGTGCACCTCGTGCTCGCGCGTATCGAGGGCGCGCCCGCGGGCATTCGCGGCACGACGTTGTTCATCGTGCCGAAGTTTTTGCCGAACGCCGACGGCACACCGGGCGCGCGCAACGCCGTCACCTGCGGCTCGATCGAAGAGAAAATGGGCATCCACGGCAACGCCACCTGCGTCATGAACTACGACGGGGCGACTGGCTTCCTGATCGCCGAGGAGAACCGCGGCATCAATGCCATGTTCACGATGATGAACGAGGCGCGGCTTGCGGTCGGCGTGCAGGGGCTCGCCCTGTCGGAGGTCGCCTACCAGAACGCCGCGGCCTATGCGAAGGAACGTCTGCAGGGCCGCGCGCTCACCGGTCCGAAATTTCCCGACAAGCCGGCCGATCCGATCATCGTGCATCCCGACGTGCGCCGCATGCTGATGGCGGCTCGCGCGTTCAACGAAGGTGCGCGCGCGCTTGTGATCTGGACCGCGCTGCAGGGCGATGTGGAGCACCGCTCGCCCGACGAGAAGGCGCGGCAGGCGGCGGCCGATCACATGGGCCTGCTCACGCCTGTGATCAAAGGCGTGCTCACCGATCAGGGCTTCGCCAGTGCGGTGATGGCGCAGCAGGTCTATGGCGGCAGCGGCTACATCAGCGAGCAGGGGATGGAGCAGTTCGTGCGCGATGCGCGGATTACCATGATCTACGAGGGTACGAACGGCATCCAGGCGATGGACCTCGTCGGCCGCAAGCTGGCGCGCGACGGCGGCCGCGCGTTGCAGGCGTTCTTCAACGAGGTGCAGGGCTTCATCAAGGAGAACGGCGACGACGCCATGAAGCCCTACGTCGCGCCGCTCGGCACCGCGCTCGGGCATCTGCAGCAGGCGACCATGTGGCTGATGCAGAACGCGTTGACGAAGCCGGAGAATGCCGGCGCCGCCGCCACCGACTACATGCATCTGTTCGGGCTTACCGCCATCGGCTACATGTGGTGCCGCATGGCCAGGGCGGCGCAGGCCAAGCTCGCCACCGGTACTGATGAGCGCATGTCGGCGAAACTCATCACCGGACGCTTCTTCATGGGGCGGATGCTGCCGGAGACGGCCGCGCATCTCGCGCGCATCCAGTCCGGCGCGGCGAGCATGATGGAACTGCCAGCGGAAGCGTTCTAGTCTAGACCGTGTATTCATAAATCGCGATTGTTCGCCGCTCGCTAACGTCCGCTTTGTGCTCGAAAGCGCCCAAATGGCAGACATGTCGATGGGCTGAGTTGGGTCGATTGTGTCGAAAAACTCGCTTCGTTATCGAAACCAAGCAAACAGCTGACCTTCGGGAAACGGCACATGCAAGAGGTAAACAAACAGGCCGTAAAAAGAAACCCACGCGAAAAACGTGAGAACAAGGGTAATCAGCCATCGCTCTTTCGCCAGCTTGAGGTAGAGAAAAGTCGTAACCGCTATGGCCGCTGAAAATCCAAGCAACCAGATGGCGACAAAGTAGCCAAGTATCCAAGCAGAGATTTTGACGGTCTCGCGCGTCAAACGCGTGGCCTTGTGGTCACGTGCTCTAACCAGCCCATGGCCGATCGTTTTGACGAAGCCTGCAATATCCAGATTCAACTGAAGGAACGCGAGCGATAAACCCAAGAAGCCGACGACCCAGGGAAAAAGACCCGGACGGAAGCCCCAGTCCCAAGCCTGCCACAGCGCCCACGCAAACAGGGCGACCACAAATAGACTGAAGATCGACAACCAGATCGAGGCCGGAACGGCTTCCTTGGTCTGGAGTTCCACAGCCTCTGCCAATTGTTTGTACCGGGGCTTGTTCCTCTTTTCCCGCCATCTCTGAAAGAACGGGTAGGCTGTCCCCAGCGCCATCAAAGCTAAGAGAGCTACGACGCTGGGGAAGCCCAACCAATCCATCTCGTAGTTGTCGATGGAAAGAAAGAGGTTCTGTTCCGCCAGCGTTCCTAACACCAACCCCAAGATCAGCGGAGGACGGGGCCAGTCCGCCTGAACCATGACCCAACCCAGCGCGCCAAAGACGAGCATCACCACGACGTCGCCGAAGGCGTTGTGTTCCGCAAAGGCGCCAGTGTAAATCAGAAACAGAATGAACGGAATCACCAGCGTGCTTCGGACCTGGGTGATCCTGGCGATTTTTGCCAGAAAGAGAAAGCAGATCGCTGTCGTGATGATGTTGGAAACGACAATGATCCACACGAAGGAAAAGGTCAGCGAGAGGTGGCCGCCTTTGGCCTCCGGGGTCAGCATCGGCGGCCCCGGAACCAGGCCTTGAATGAGAAAAGCGCCCAACAGGATCGCCGTGCTCACGCTGCCGGGAACGCCAAAGGCGACGGTCGGGACCATGGCGCCGCCTAGAGTGGAATGATTCGCCGCGCCCGGGGCTATAACCCCCTCTACGGCGCCTTTGCCAAAGCGATCCTTATCGCGGGAGCTTTGGACGGCATGGGCATAAGAGACCCATTGGGATATGGCGCCACCCATGCCAGGAATGATACCGATGTAGGTGCCGAGAGCACTGCAGCGAATGACCAAGCCCCAATGGCGGAAGGTATCCTTGACCCCTTGGAGGACACCGCCGATTTTCCCCACCTCCGCCTTGGCAATGCTCGTCCCCGCAATCGCCATATCGATGATCTCGGGAATCGCGAACAGGCCCAGCGTCGCGGGGACCAACCGAATCCCGTCCCAGAGATAGAGAGTCCCGAAGGTATATCTTTCGGTGCCGGAAATGGGATCGAGCCCCACCAAGGCAAACAACAGCCCGAGGCATGCTGCGACGAGTCCCTTCGTTACAGACCCGCCGGTCAGGGAGGCCAGGAACGCTAACCCAAGCATGGCGAACATGAAGTACTGGGGTGAACCTACGGATAACACCAAAGGTCTCACAGCAGGGATGCAGATCGCCAGGAACAACGCGCCAAAAATCGCCCCCACAAACGAGCTCATCAGAGCCGCGCCGAGGGCGCGCCCAGCCTCCCCTTGCTTTGCCATGGGATGGCCGTCGACAAGCATGGAGGCGGTGATGGGTTCTCCCGGGACGCCGAAGAGGATCGAAGTGATGTCACCAGTGGTGGCGGTAACAGCCGTCATCCCAAGGAGAAAAGAAAAGGCCTCCACCGGGGTCATTGTGAAAACAAAAGGAAGCATCAAGGCCAGAGTGACCGGCCCGCCAAGGCCCGGCAGGATTCCCACGAAGAAGCCGATGGCAATCCCCGCCAACTGGAGAGCGAATGCCTTCCAGGTGAAGAGCTGGATCAGGCCGTGGAGACTGGCGTCGAGGATATCGACCATCGCAGAATTCCGGCGGGGGACGAGGCAACCGCCGTGCCCCCGCAGAAGATGGACCGCTGGCGCCGTTACATTTTCTTCTCACCGCCGGGTATCAAAAGCTCTGTCAATTTGGACTTGAATGCAGGATTGAGCTCGTAAAGGCCGGCCATCAGCTTTGCTACAGTGGGGCCATCAACTGGATCGATCTCCAGCTTGGATTTTTTCGCTTCCTTCAGGAGATCAGGATCGCGCAGCGTTTCCATGAAGGCGTTTTGAAGAAGCTGGAGACGATCTTGAGGAACACCGGGCGGCACGGTGTAAGGCCGTGCGCCCTGAGCATAGGGGCCACTGGCGATATGGAGAAGCGCCCGCGCGTCGTCGCTCTTGGCATACTGGATTGCCAGAGGCACATTCTTGAGATCTGGATGGGACTTCTCCGTCATCTGCAGGACGATGCGCACCTCACCGGACTGGAGCGCACTTGCCCACGTCGGCTTGATCGATTCCCAAGCCCAGCAACCGCCATCGATCTCTCCGGACTCAGCCGCCAGCCGAATCTTGGCGGTGCCTCCGTATCCCTCAACGAGTCTCATAGGAAGTTCTAGCGCCGCCTGCGCCAGCTTTGGCAGATCGTCTGTGGTGGAGCCGGGACCCGTGGCCCCAATCTTTATCGGCCTCTTGGACTTAAACCAGTCGTCTATCGTTTTAATGCCGCTGGCTTTCGTCAAAGCGCAAGCGCCCGTGTCAGACGTGGGCGCTCCGAGCCAGCCAAACTTTCTCCCGTCAAACTTGGCCGCTTTGTTCCCCAGCACTTGTTGGAGCACCAGGGGACCGATCCAGTTGCCGATCACCGTCCCGTCGCGCGGAGCCTGATTGTAGATATAATTGGCTGCGATCAGGCTTCCGGCTCCGGTTCTGTTTTGCACCACCACCTCCGGATTGCCGGGGATATGCTTTCCGATGTGCCGCGCTATCAGGCGGGTATACGTGTCAAAGCCTCCGCCGGCTGAGAAACCGACAACAAAGGTGATAGTCTTACCGTTGTAGAATTCATCCGCTGACGCGCGCGGTATGGCGACGAGAAAAAGTGCGGCGATAGTTGCTGGAAGCAACCAGATTCTTGGCTTCATGACTTGCTCCCTCAGCTTTGTTGAAATTGCTCTGAATCAATTCGGTCGGCTGTGATAAGCAACACCACCTTGATCTGTCGCGACGATCTGTCGCGACAGATCAGTCTCCGCCAACGCCGACCAGGTCAGGAACAGGAAACCCTGAGGCTGCCCCAAAATGTCGCCTGCTGGGCCATGACCGGACGTCCGCGTTAGCCCAATCTCGCCGGTCTGCTAATCTGTTCGTGACCGGAGCAAGCGGATGAAACACACGCGTCATCGCCAGCCGAAGCCTGCACGCGCCGGCAAACGCCACGCGATCGATCGTGCCCGCCAGTCCTATCGGCTGTGTGCCTGGGCCGATGCGTTCCAGATGCTCTCGCACGCCGATCAGGAAACTCCACTGGAAGCCCAGGATCTCGAACTGCTTGCGATGACGGCATACCTGGTCGGTCGGGACGATGAGTACCTCAGGACACTTGAACGTGCCCACAACGCTCATATGAACGCCGGCCAATGTGCTCGCGCCGTCCGTTGCGCGTTCTGGCTCGGCTTTCGCCTGCTCATGCGCGGCGAGATGGGCCGTGCGACCGGCTGGTTTTCCCGTGCTCAACGTTTGCTGGAACGTGACGCGCGCGAATGCGCCGAGCGGGGCTATCTGCTGCTGCCGATCGTCGAGCAGCGTCTCGAAACAGGTGACTACGAGGCCGCGTATGCCGCCGCCGCGGCGGCGGCTGCAATCGGTGAACGTTGCGGCGACCAGGATCTCATCGCCTGTGCCCGCCACCAGCAGGGCCGGATTCGACTGCAGCAGGGGCAGGTCGAAGCCGGGCTCGCGCTGCTGGACGAGACCATGATTGCGGTCACCGCGGGACAGCTGTCGCACCTCGTGACGGGCTTGATGTACTGCAGCGTCATCCAAGCCTGTCAGCAAATGTACGCGTTCGACCGCACCCGCGAGTGGACGGCCGCCCTGACGCAATGGTGCGAGGACCAGCCCGATATGGTCGCCTTCGCCGGCGTCTGCCGGGTGCATCGCGCAGAGATCATGCAGCTGCGGGGCACCTGGCCAGAGGCGATCGAGGAAGCGCGGCGCGCCTGCGCGCGTTCGCAGGGCGTCGACCGGCGGGCAACCGCCGCCGCACTCTACCAGCAGGCAGAGCTCCATCGTCTGAAAGGGGAGTTCGCGCCGGCCGAGGAGGCGTATCGAGGCGCGAGCGAGCTGGGCCTAGACCCCCAACCCGGCTTGGCGCTGTTGCGCCTCGTGCAGGGGCGCACCGACGCGGCCGCTACCGCCATTCGTCGCGTGGCAGGCGCCACGACGGACCGGCTGAAGCGCATGAACGTGCTGCCCGCCTATATCGAGATCATGTTGGCCGCCGGTGACAACCAGAACGCGCGCAGCGCCTGCCGAGAGCTGGCGGAGATTGCCCGCACTTTCGATATGGGGGTGCCGGGCGCGATTGCCGCGCAGGCCTGCGGGGCGGTCGACCTGGCCGAAGGTGACGCGCACGCCGCGCTTGGCCCGCTGCGCCGCGCCTTCGAGGTGTGGCAGCGGATCGAGGCGCCCTACGTGGCCGCGCAAGTGCGCGTGCTGATCGGGTTGGCCTGCCGCGCCCTCGGGGATGAGGACGGCGCCGGGCTGGAGCTCAGCGCGGCAAGGTCCGTGTTCGAACGGCTTGGCGCCGCGCCGGATCTCGCTCGGATCGACTCGCTGATGAAGGGCACCCCTTCCGGTCATACTTATGGACTGACGCCGCGCGAGCTCCAGGTCCTTCGCCTGATCGCTACCGGCGAAACCAACAAGGCCATCGCCAGCAAACTGTCTCTGAGCGAGAAGACGGTCGATCGGCACGTCAGCAACATCTTCGCCAAATTCGATGTCTCCTCACGAGCTGCGGCGACGGCGTTCGCCTACCAGCACAAGCTCAACTGACCCCCCGAAGCTTGCCGCCTGTATCTGGGGGAAATCACCCACGCCATTCCCAGGTGCAATTGGGGTGTTCCCCCGAAGCGCGGCATCCACTTTCTCTCATAGCATCGTCCGCCGACGCGAACGAGGAGGATGCCATGGCCGCGGCCAGGTGCAGAGGACCGCACAAGACCAAAGGCGAGAGAAGGGGCGGACGACCGCTGCTGCGCGAGGGAGCTCGTCGCGCACGCTGTGTGATGCGCTTGATGGCGCCTGGTTGTCAGGAAACGGAGAAAGCCGCATGACCAGAGCATTCGATGCAATCGTCGTGGGCGCGCGCTGCGCCGGTTCGCCGACGGCGATGTTGCTGGCTCAGAAGGGGTATCGAGTCCTCGTGGTCGACCGCGCAACCTTTCCGAGCGACACGGTGTCCACCCACATCTTGCACCCGCTTGGCGCAAGGGCCCTGTCAAGGTGGGGCCTTCTCGATCGCCTGGCGGCGACCGGATGCCCGCCGATCCACACCTACGCCTTCGACTTTGGTCCCTTCACGATTGCTGGCGCGCCAGGCACGAGAGACGCACCGGTCGCGTACTGCCCACGGCGGACAATACTCGACAAGCTGCTCCTCGACGCAGCAGCTCAATCCGGCGTGGAGATCCGCGAAGGCTTTGCCGTCGAGGAAGTCTTGATTGAGGACGGACGTGCGGTCGGCATAAAGGGCCGCTCGAAGCAGGGCGGCTCCACCATCGAGCGCGCTCAGGTTGTCGTCGGCGCCGATGGCAGACGCTCGTTTGTGGCCGAGGCAGTTCGACCAGAACACTATGACGAAAACCCCCCCTTGCTCGCTGGGTACTACACCTATTGGAGCGGGCTACCGATGGACGGCAGGTTCGAAACCTATATCCGCGATAAACGCGGATTTGGGGTCGCTCCAACCCATGAAGATCTGACAATGGTCATTGTCGGATGGCCATACGCGGAATTCGCGGAAAACAAGAAAGACATCGAAGGAAATTGTCTGAAGACGATCGAACTAGCGCCGGCTTTCGCCGACCGCTTACGCGGCGCGAGGCGGGAGGCGCGGTTCGCCAGCGCGGCCGTGCCGAACTATTTCCGCAAGCCTTACGGGCCCGGTTGGGCGCTCGTGGGTGATGCCGCCTATAATAGAGACTTTATTACCGGACAAGGAATCATGGACGCCTTCCATGACGCCGAACTCTGCGCGGCCGCGCTCGACAGGGCCTTCTCCGGAACGCAACCGTTCGACGCTGCGATGAGTGAGTACCAGCGCATGCGCGACGCACGGGTCAAGGCGATGTACGAATTCACCTGTCAGCTAGCAACGCTGGAACCCCCGCCACCCGAAAGGCAGCAGCTCTTCGGCGCCGTTCACGGCAACCAGAAGGCCATGGATGGGTTCGCGCGGATGAACGCCGGGACAATATCACCTGCGGAGTTCTTCGCGCCGGAGAACGTCAATGCGATTGCGGCCACCGCTTAGGACAAGGTCGCGCCAGGCTATGACGACCTCGTCACCCCTACGTACTTCAGTTTGGGAGCGGAGTCGCTCCGCCGTACCGGCCAAACTCCTTGCGCCAGGATTGGCGTTCGTTCTTGTGGTCGCTGCAGAGTTCAGCCGGGCGATGGCAGCGGCGCATCGCTATGACCAACTGAAAACACGCAGCGCACCGACCCGGCGCCCCGCGGCTAATATCGCGCGTCGGATTTACATGGAGTTCTACTCCGACGGATAGCGGACCACCTCCGGTTTCCGCTCCCGATGTTTGAGTAGTGCCAATCGGCTCCGGTGCTCGAAGTGCGGGCTCATGAAAGTGCGAATCTATTTCGAGGTGCCAAACCATCCAAACGCACGTCCAACCGCAGCGAGTAGGTCTCTTAGCTCGGGGGCGGCTGGAGACGAACTCGGCCGCCCCGCCAATGGTCCAGGTCAACAGTCCGAGAGCTGCCGGTTGATTTCCGTGGTTTCCGCACGACATTTCCTCGGCAACCAGGGACGACGAAATGACCTCACCGTGGAGAACACGCCTGACCGGCGGCTGCCAATGCGGCGCCGTACGTTACGAATTGGTTGAGCCGCCAGTGCGTACCTGCATCTGTCATTGCCGGATGTGCCAGAAGGCGTCCGGCCAGCCGTTCATGGCATTCGCGACCGTCAGGCAGGAGCACCTGCAATGGACGCACGGCACGCCGGCCGTCTACCGGAGTTCGACGCTCGCGCAGCGCGGCTTCTGCAAGGACTGCGGGACGCCGCTCAGTTTCAAATTCGAGGGCGAGGAGATCTCGGTGACGAGCGGCAGCCTCGACGATCCCACGGCGGCACCGCCGACGGTGCAATACGGCGTCGAGAGCACGGTCCCATGGTGCGCCACGCTCGGCGATCTGCCGGGCATCCGGACTGAGGACGATCTCGGTCCGGAGATGATGGCGAAATTCGCAAGCTATCAGCATCCGGATCGTGATCGGTGAGGGCGTGAGCGAGCGTCGAACGCAATCGCTTACCGCACCAACATCAACAATCCCGCCGTCACCACCACGAGGATCACCGCCGTCGTGCCGGTGACGGTTGCGACGTGGCGCCAGCCGAGCGCGGCGATGGCGGGGAGCGACGTGCCGAGGCCAAGCGCGCCGATCGCGATCAAGAGACCCCATGTTGAGGCCTCGACCAGTGGCGCC
>WHTP01000056.1 GCA_009377695.1 Hyphomicrobiales bacterium
GTGGTCCGATTCTAACATTCGCATCCCTTCTCAGCGGGCGACTTTGCGAATGTTAGAATCAAAGGACCACTAGCAAATATAAGCTGCTAGTGGAGTTTTGGATTTGACATTCGCTTTGGGAGTCTGCGGTCAACGGGGTATCCACTAGCGTCGGGTCACCAGCGCCGCCAGATTCAAGGGACCGCGGCCGTGGCTTTTCTCCAGGCCCCAATCGGGAATGCCCTTGCGCACAAACCAAACAGAGCCGGATGAGAAGAAGCCGGGACCATACGCGCGGCCGTGGACGAGCTCGGCAAGATCAGCCGTCGCTTCCATATATTCCTCGACCGTATCCGCCGCCGAAGCCCGTTTGAGGGCGCGAATGACATCGGGGTCGTGCTTGGGGCCCCAGTTTTGGTTGGGCCCATAGACGGAATATGAACCGGCGAGGGACGTGAAGCGCCCGCCGGAGCCAAAGAACAGGATGGTATTGACGTGCTCGCCGGTGGCACGGCGGCGGTTGCGCTCTGTAACGGTGACGCGCGCCACGACTGCGTTGAAGCCCACAGCGTTTAGCATCTGCTGTGCGGCCTCGGCAAACGCGCCCTCTTCAGGGTACGACACGTTATACTCTAGTCGGATTGTCGGCTTCTTGCTGGCGGAATAGCCGGCGGCGGCCAACAGCTTGCTTGCCTTGGCTGGATCGTATGGATAGGGCGTTCCGCATGCCTTCGCGAACCGCAGATTCTTCGTTGAGATTTCGGTCGATGGTGGCCAAGAGCAGCCCCACGGCTTGAGACCGACACCGTTCCAGATCGCCTCAGCGATGAGTTTGTGGTCGATCGCGTAAGCGGCCGCCTGGCGCACTCTCACATCATGGAACACGTTGTCCTTGCGGTCGCTCTGAAAGAAATAGAAGCCGATCATGTTCGCGTCGGGCTTGTAGTAGACCTTCGCTCCGACGGATTTGGCTTGATCCAGCAGGTCGCGGCTGCCGGAGATGATGTCGAATTGTCCGGTGCGGAACTGGTTCATCCGCGTTCCGGTCTCCAGTACCTCGCGGATTTCGATCCGGTCATAGACCGGGCAACCGAGCAGAGGGTCCTTGCGATCCGCGACCAGCGTAATGAACTCTTTGGCCTGCCGGCCGACGACGCGGTAGGGACCGGCTGCCAGCGGCTTGGCGCGGAAACGGTCGAACGCCTCCTCCGAAATCTCGCCGTTCGAGTGATAAGCCTTGGATGTCACGTAGAACGGAAAAACCGCGGTGGATATTTCAATGTCGAACGTCGGTGAGCCATGAGCGAAATCGAACTGAACAGTCTTGCGGTCGATCACCTTGGCGGTCACGCCGATGCCAGCCAGCGTGCCGGAGATCTGGGGATCGGCGAACTTGCTCTTGGCAAGCGCGAGAGAGAAAACGATATCCTCGGCGGTGATCGGTGCGCCGTCATTGAACGTCAGTCCATCGCGGAGCTTGACCACCAGTCCCTTGGCGCCCGGCAGGTACGACCAGGACTCGGCAGCACCGTAGGCCGCGTCAATACGTTCCTCCTTCGGATCGGCGCCGATCAACGGCATCTGGTGAAGCCGGGTAAACGTCGTGGAGCTGAAACGCGTCTCGGCCGGATGGGACGAGTAGGATTCGCCCCCCGACACCATGGCGATCCGCAGGATCGGCTGCCGCGCCGGACAGCCATCCAGCGATGTCGAATGCTGAGCTGCCAGCGGAGTTGCAAAGCCGCAAACAGCCGCGACCACAATCGCGGTCACCAGGCCGATCGATGGCCATGTCACATCGCGGTCTGAGCTATGCGTCGACATCGTACACTCCTTCTGTTCAATCCGATCGTGCGGACGCGGCAACGATGCTTAGATTTCTTTGCGCAGGGCCCTTGCGGCCTCGACCATGACTTTCAGCTTCTGAGTCGCGAGCTCTCTGCTGATGGTCATGAGGCCGCAATCGGGCGCGAGCCAGACCTGAGTGGGTGACAGGTGCTCGAGCACGCCGGCCACTCGGCGCTTGACCGAGTCCATGGACGGCGCGGGGCTATTGCCGGGGTCGATGCAACCGAACATCACAATCCGGTCGCCGCACGCCTTGAGCACCTGCGGATCGAACTGGCTGCGGCCGAACTCGACCGTGAAGCCGCTGATCTTGGTCTTCATCAATTCGGGCAGGATGCCGTTGTATTTGTATTCATGCTGGAGAGGGCGGCCGAGCCCCGGATAGCCGTAGCAGAGATGAACCAGCGTCGGCACCGTGATGCCCTGCAGGCAGCGGTCGAGAGCCCGGGCGCCGTAGTCGCGGACCTTGTCATGGTAGCGCGTCATTGCGGGCTCATCGATCTGGATCACGTTGCAGCCCGCGGCCTGGATGTCCAACAGCTCCTGATTCAGCGCAGCCGCGATATCGAGCGCCATCTCCGCTTCGTCGTCGTAGAACTCGTTCAACGTGCTGTCGATCACGGTCATTGGACCGGGAACCTGTATCTTCAGCGGACGATCGGTATGCGCCTTTGCGAAACGGGCGTCCTCGACCGCCGCCGGGGCGCGACGCGTGATCTTTCCGACGATCCGCGGCACCATCTGATTCATGATGCGATTGCGGTATCGCTCTTTCATCGCGAGGTTTTGGGTATCAACTCCGTTCCACTGACCGGCGATGTGGAAGATGAATCCTTCTCGGCGCTGCTCGCCGTCGGTCACGACATCGAGGCCGAGGTTCTCCTGGTGTCGCAGCACAAGGATTGTCGCGTCGTCGCACGCTTCCTGCATGTTTTCGGGCGGCACGACGAAGGCGGCGCGGGTGACGCTGGTCTTCGCGAGCCATTGCGGCCGCGGGAAACTGCCGATGCTGGTCGTCGCCAGGGGTGCAAGCTGCATGTCGGTCTCCGTCCCTATTGTTATTTTCTGACATCGATGCTGGCTCTGCGGCGGTTAGTTCACCAACTCCTTTGCTGCCGCAACGATCTTGTCGACCCTGGGAAGCAGATGCTGCTCGAGCGGCGGACTGAGCGGCACTGGCACGGCCGGGAAGTTGAGCCGCCTGGCCGGCTTTTTGAGCAGGCCAAAACCGCGGTCGGTGAAGATGCTCGCCACCTCTGACGCGACGCTTGCGGCGGGATAGCATTCGTCCGCGATTACGAGCCTTCCCGTTTTGGCGACTGACTCGCAGATCGTGTCGGCATCGAGCGGCGTGAGCGTTCTGAGGTCGATAACCTCGGCGTCGATGCTCGCGTTTGCGAGTTGAGTTGCCGCCTCCAGACAGCGCACCAGATCGATCGAATAGCCGACGAGGGTCACGTCTTTACCCTTACGCACGACGGCGGCCTTGCCAAGCGGCAGCGATGTGCCGCCATTGCTCGGCTGCTTCTCCTCGAATAGCAGCGGATGATCGATCCAAAACGTCGGCCGCTCGCTGTCTTTTGCGGCTGAGAGCAGCCCCTTCACGTCCGAAGCGCGTGCCGGCGCGATGACCTGCAAGCCGGCTGCCTGCATGAGCATGGCCTGTGGACGCGCGGAGTGTTGCGCGGCGCCGGATATGCGAATTCCGACGAGCGCATGAAATATGATCGGGACTTTGACTTGCCCGCCGCTCATGTAGGAGATGTTCGGCGCCTCGTTGACGATCTGCGGCCACGCTTCAAATGCAAAGCTGCCGGTGCCGATGGTGACGATGGGGTAAAGACCCGCCATCGCCGCGCCGATGCCCATTCCGCAAAAGCCGAGTTCGGCGATTGGCGTGCGCAGGATGCGCGGCTCAAACTCGTCGTGCAGCGGCTTGACGTGCTTGGCGTGAAGCAAACCGCCGAAGCCGGCGCCGCCAATGATGATGACACGCTCGTCGTCGCGCATTAGGTCGCCGACCGCTTTGATCTTGGCTTCACCGAAGGTAATGTCCGTCATGACCGTACTCGTCCTGGAGTTTTGAGGGGATTACTGAGGCCAGACGTGCGTCAGCGCCGTCTGAGAGTCGGGGAAGGGGCTCTCATTCGCGAACTTGACGGCTTGATCGATCTCGTCCTGGACGGCGGCATCGATCGTACTCAAGTCACGCTCGCTGACTATGCCGACCGCGAGCATTTCGCGCGCAACGCTGAGCACTGGATCATTGCGTTCGAACCAGGCCGCAAGATGTGCGTACTTCTCGGGGACCTCGCGGGTCCAGGCGTGCCGGATGTCGGTTCGGCCGGTGACGAGCGTTGGCCATTGGCCGCCCGGCCAGGTTTCGGTGCGGACCTCCATGAAAGTGGCGCCGCCACCGCTCACGGCGCGAGCCCGCGCCGTCTTGGCTGCATTCCAGACCGCGCCAAGATCCGATCCGTCGACGATGGTCGTGGCAATATTCATCGACTTGGCGAGGTCGGTCAGCTCGAAGATCGACAAATTCGGCGCGTGGTAGCCGGCTTGGCCCGGCGTGCGCTCGACCTCGGCGGTGTTGTTCTCGCAGATGAATAGAACAGGCAGCTTCCACAGCGCGGCGAGGTTCAGCGCCTCATAGGCGGCACCTTCCTCCATCGCGCCCTCGCCAAAAAAGACCGCGCTGACGTTGGGCTGTTGCCGGTGCTTGAACGCATAAGCCGTTCCGGTGGAGATCGGCAGGATGCCCGCGACAATGCCTGAGCTCAGCGGGAAATTAAGATCGGGAGCACAGCCATGCAGCGTACCCGCCTTGCCTCCGGCGTAGCCCGTGGCCTTGCCGAGAATCTCAGCGAAGGCCTTCTTTGGGTCCGCTCCACGGGCCAACAGGTGACCATGATTGCGGTGCGTGCTGTGGACGAAGTCGCCCTTGTCCAGCACGGCCATGACGCCGACGCCAGTCGCTTCCTGGCCGATATAGACATGGAAGTGGCCGGGCACCTGGCCCTTGTGCGCGGCAGCGATGCAGGCCTCCTCGAAACGCCGGATCAGCAGCATTTTTCTGAACGCCTGAAGGCAGTCATCGCGGGACAACACGGGAATCATGAACGCCGCTCCTTGCAATCGAGTTCGAATACGCGCGTCAGATCAGTAGAGGTGGCAAGCGGTCCAATGGTTAGGCCCCACCTGCTTCCATTCCGGTTCGACTTCAGAACATACCGGCTTGGCGAAGGGACATCGCGTGTGCAGCCGGCATCCGCCCGGAATATCGGTCGCGGCAGCGACATCGTTCCGCAGCATGACGTCCTTGCGTTCGATATCGGGATGATCCGGCAAGGCTGCGGTGAACAACGCCTGCGTATAAGGATGCATCGGATTGCCGAATAGCTCCTCGGATTCCGACAGCTCCATCATGCGACCGAGATACATGACGCCGACCATCTGGCTCATGTAGCGCACGGTTCCGAGATGGTGAGCAATGAACAGATAACTGAAGCCTTGGACTTCCTGCAGTGACTTGAGCAGGTTCATGATCTGGGCACGGATCGACACATCGAGCGAGGATACTGGCTCGTCGAGGATGATCAGGCGCGGAGACGAGGCGATAGCGCGGGCGATCGCCACGCGCTGGCGCTGGCCGCCGCTGAATTCATGCGGGAAGTTGTCGACGTCCTCGGCCCGGAGCCCGACCTGCTGGAGCGCTGCCTGGGCCCGCTCGCGCCGTTCCCTGCGGTCGATGCTTGAATTGAGCAGCAGCGGCTCGGTGATGAAGTGGCCGACGCGCAGGCGTGGATTCATCGAGCTGTAGGGATCCTGGAAGACGGCCTGTACCGCGGACCGATAGGCACGTGTCTCCTGCTCGTCGATGTCCTCCAGGCTCCGGCCTTGCCACAGGATGCTGCCGCTGGTTGGCGTCTCGACCTTGAGGACGGCACGGGCCGTGGTCGTCTTGCCGCATCCGGATTCGCCAACGATGCTGAACGTCTCTCCCTCATTCACATCGAATGACACGCCATCGACCGCTTTCAGGGTCAGAGTCTTGCGCCGCAGCAGGGGGCCGCGCCGCACGTTGAAGAAGACGTGCAGGTCGTTGACCCGAAGCATGGGCGGACCGTTGGTGGCGACGCCCACCGCAGTGGCTTGTGCCGTTGTCATGCCCCGGCCCTTGCCGAAGCATCGGTGCTGTCCTGGTGCCTGTGGGCGCCTGCGTATACCTCTTGCGCGCGAAAGCACTCGGCGGTGTGCCCGGGTGCCACCGTCGTGAGTGGTGGCGGGGCCACATGGCACTGCTGAATAGCGAAGGTACAGCGGGGTGCAAACGGACAACCCGGATGTTCGACATATCCACTCGATGGCGCGCCGGGGATTGCATGCAAACGATCGACACGGATGTCGACTTTCGGCACGGCCTCAAGCAGGGCCACGGTGTAGGGATGCGCCGGCCGATTGAAGATCTCGCGCACCGCGGCGTATTCGACAATCCGGCCCGCGTACATCACGGCGACATCATCGCACATCCTCGCAATGATCCCGAAATCATGCGTGATGAAGAGCAGTGCGAGATTGAGCTCCCGCTGCAGCGTGCGAAGCAAGTCCAGGTATTGGGCTTGGATCGTTGTGTCGAGCGCCGTCGTCGCTTCGTCGGCGATCAGCAGTTTTGGTTGACACGCGATCGCAATCGCTCCCACCACACGCTGGCGCATGCCTCCGCTGAACTGGTGAGGGTAGTCCCTGACGCGAGCCTCGGGCGATGGAACGCGAACGCGCCGCAAGCTCTCGACGACTTTCGCGAGCTGCGCTTCGCCGGACAAGCGCTGATGAATTCGAACGGACTCAGCGATCTGATAGCCGATACTGAACACCGGATTGAGGCTGGCGATCGGATCTTGCAGGATGATCGCGATGCTTCCGCCGCGAATGCGGCGCATCTCGCGCTCGGATTTCTCGAGCAACTCCTCGCCGTCGAAGCGGATCGAGCCGCCCACAATCCTCGCGTAGGGCTGCGGCACCAGCCGCAGAATTGAGAGCGCGGTCATCGACTTACCGCTGCCCGACTCGCCGACGATGCCGAGGCTCTTTCCGGTATCCAGCTTGAAGCCGACGCCTTTGACGGCCCTGTTGACGCCACGGCGACTTGTCAGATGCGTTCTGAGGTCGGTGACTTCGAGCAGGGCCACCCACAGCCTCCCCAAACACTTATTGCTTTTGCAATTGCTTTTTGCAGCCCACTGACTGCCACGGACGTTGTCGTGCGCAATTGCGTTTCCCGGCCAGAGACTAATGTTCGGGGCGCCGGCGTCAAGCTTGACCGATTTCAGATCAACCATGCGCTGAAGGATTTCGGGTGAATGTCGGCCAACGTGGCGTGATGCATTCCACGGCGGATGCGCCGTATCGTGGGGCCCGCAACTACCATCGGACCAACAGCCCGCGTCAAACCGCCGCCCGGACGCACCGGTTTCGTTGACAACCTTTCAAGCTTGGTTACGCTGACCGCAAAGCCTGAGCGCG
This sequence comes from Hyphomicrobiales bacterium, assembly GCA_009377695.1. Classification (GTDB taxonomy): domain Bacteria; phylum Pseudomonadota; class Alphaproteobacteria; order Rhizobiales; family Xanthobacteraceae; genus VAZQ01. The sequence goes on from WHTP01000056.1 coordinate 7,354, forward strand.
GATAGAACGCTTCGGCGGTGAGCGCTGCACCGAATGCAGAGGCATTGGTGCGCGCTCGGAGGAAGCGTAGCGGCCAGGGGAGGTTGCCATCAAATACATTGGCAGTCGTGTGCTGCAGGCGTTCGTCACGCTGGTCCTCTTCATGATCATCCTTTTCGTTGCGACGCGCGCAGCGGGCGATCCCGCCTTGCTCATCCTGCCGGCCGATGCGACGCCCGAACAAATCCAGATGGCACGCGAGCGTATCGGAACGGATCGCAGCTATGCCGAGCAGTTCCTGTTCTTCGCGCGAGATATGGCGACGCTTAATTTTGGACGGTCAATCGTCTATCGCGAACCCGTTCTCGACCTGATCGGCGGCAGGATCGCCGCCAGCCTCAAACTGCAATTCACGTCACTCGTTCTTATTCTCGTCACCGCTTTTCCCCTCGGCGTGTATGCCGCGACGCATCGAGGAAGGTTCGGCGATCATGTCGTGCGCTTGGTGGCGGCGCTCAGCCAGGCCGCGCCCGGCTTTTGGGTTGGGCTCGTGCTGATGGCGATCTTTTCGGTGAAGCTCGGCTGGCTGCCGGCCGGCGGAATTGGTCCCGGCGGAATCGAGTCATGGAAGCACTATGTGCTTCCCACGATCACCACGTCGCTGCTGCTGATAGCCTCACTGACCCGCCTGCTGCGCTCTTCAATGCTCGAAACGCTCGATTCCGAGTTCGTGAAGCTTGCGCGAGCAAAGGGTGTTTCGGAGACCGCCGTCATATGGGTTCACGTCTTCCGCAACGCGCTGCTGCCGATCATGACCTTTATGGCGATCTGGATCGGAACGGCGGTCTCGGGCTCAGTGGTCGTTGAAGTGGTATTCGACTGGCCCGGCATCGGCGCCATGTTTGTCGACTCGATCGGCACCCGCGACTTCCCCGTGATCCAGGCGATCGTCGGCCTTGTCGCGGTGTCGGTGCTGACCGCCAATCTGGTCGTCGACCTGATGTACGCTGTCGTCGATCCGCGCATCCGGCTGGCCGCGAGCAGTCCGTAGCATCGCAAGGGGAGTAAGGGGCGTGACCATCGAGATGCAGCCGGCGACGACCCTCGAACAACCGGTCCCGCAGCGTGTGCTCGTACCACGATGGTTGGCGTGGCAGAATCTACGCCGGCTTCCGTTGCTGCCGCTCCTTGTCGTCGCTCTGTTCGTCTTCATCTCAATCTTCGGTGAGTGGTTGACGCCACGGCCCTTCAACGAACAAAGCCTCCGGCTGCGCTTCCTGCCCCCGGCCTGGCTCGAGGGCGGCAATATCCAGTATCTGCTCGGGACCGATAATCTCGGTCGCGACGTGCTCAGTCGAATCATCGTCGGCGCGCAGGCGTCCTTCATCGTGGCGATCGCCGCCCTGGCATTCGGATCGGCGATGGGCTCGTTGATCGGCCTTGCCTCTGGGTACTTTGGCGGCCGCCTTGACGCCTTCATAATGCGAGCCGCCGACGGCATGATGTCGTTCCCGCTCGTATTGGCGGCGTTGTTGCTGGTCGCGGTCATCGGACCCGGCGTTCACACCGTCGTCATCGCGACATCGCTGATACTCTGGGCCCGCTTTGCAAGGCTTATCCGGAGTGAAGTTCTGAGCGTCCGAGAGCGCGATTTCGTCAAGCTCTCTCGTATCGCCGGGTCATCGAACATCCGGATCATGCTCGTTCACATCCTGCCGAACGTGCTCAACAGCGTCGTCGTACTGCTGACGCTGCAGCTCGGGTTTGTCATCATCGTCGAGGCGACGCTGAGCTTCCTCGGCGCCGGCGTGCCGCCGCCGACTCCGACGTGGGGCCAGATGGTTGCCGGCGGCCGGACCTACATCGAGACCGCGTGGTGGATATCGCTCTTTCCTGGGCTCGCAATCGCAGCCGTGGTCTTGTCCTTCAACCTGCTCGGAGACTGGCTGCGCGATCACCTCGACCCGAAACTGCGGCAACTCTAGCGGTGGCCGATCGCAGCATCGCTTGATGGTCTGGAGAAACGTCATGAGCGCGAGACCGTGGGCTTGGTCTATCGTCGTCGCCGTCGGCGTCATGGCTTTGGGCTTCATATCCGAACCGATTGCCTTCGCGCAGAAACCGGCCGTGTCCGGCAATCCGTCGCTGGCAAGCTGCCCGGCACGCAGACCAGTGCTGCGAATTGCGGGTGTGTTCCCCGAGGAGTTCTCGCCTCATCCCGTCGAAACCCGCTTCAGCTCCACCACGTACACATGGCTGCATCAGATTCCGCTCTTCGGTGTGGACCCCTGGGAGGAAAACGTCGACGCGGCCTACGGTGCGGCCGAATCCTGGGAATTCCTGCCCGGTCTGCGTGGGATCAAGATGAAGATCCGTAAGGGCTTGACATTCAACGACGGTACAGCCGTCACCGCGAAAGACGTGGCCTTTTCGCTGAAGCTTTACATGACCAAATTCGCGGATGACCAGGTCGCCGGCGCGCTCCGCGGAATCGGCCTGAACGTCGAGGTCGTGGACGACCACAACTTGCGCATCGACTTCGCGAAAGGTGCCATCACCTTCCCGCAGGAGTTTTCGCCGCTGGTATTCCCGCTCTACGTAATTTCGGAGGCTTATCATTCCAATGGCGAGATGTCGCAAGCAGCGATCGAGAAATTTCGTACAAATCCCATGTCCGCAGGTCCCTACAAGGTTGCGGCACGGCAAGCTCAACAATTCATGACGCTCGAAGCCGCGCGCAAGGATCCTTTGCTTGGTTGCCCAGTGTACCAGCGCATCGAGATTCGCAACATCCAGGAAACGGGAACGCGCATCGCCCAGTTCAGGACAGGGGCGCTCGACATTGTTGCCGGCAACCGCGACTTGATTCGGCAGGTCAAAGCGATCGGGGCGCAAATCATCGACAAGCCCGCCAGCAACATGATTGGACTCTATATCTTCCAGACCAACGTTGAGAATAACGTCTTTCAGGATGAGCGGCTGCGCAAGGCTGCAGCCCACGCCATCGATCACAAGCTCATTGGCGAGACGATCTGGAAGGGCATCGGTGTAACGCCGTGGGGCTGCACCTGGCCGCCGTCCACGGAAATTTCCACGCAAAATCCACGATACGTCAAAGCCTGCGGCACGCCCTATCCCTACGATCCGGCGCGGGCGCGGCAGTTGCTGGCTGAAGCCGGGTACGGGCCGGCGAAGCGTCCGGCCGTGAAGCTCGTGTACTGGAACAACTATCCCGAGGAGACCGCGCTCGCGGAGGCATTGCAGCCGATGCTGAATGAGGTCGGCTTCAATGCGTCGATCGAACGGATTGACCGTGCGGAGTGGGCCCGCCGTCAGAATAATAAAGGCCTCACCAACACGATCATGTTCTTCGGTCCGGGCGGACGTGTCACCGCGCTGTCGGGCGCATATTTCGCGTACGCCGGGAACGTCGGTCCCGTTCATGACAAAGATGTCCAAAAAGCGCTGGCAAAGGCGAGCGGAGCGTCGACTCTTGAAGAGTACATGAATGCCATGGCCGAGATCGGGACCTACGGGCACGATCGCGCTTATAGTCCCGGCTTCTTTTCGGCTAGCGCGATCTGGTTCGTTCGAAAGGGCATCCCGGATTGGGGTCTCAGCCGCAGCAAAGGGCGAGGGCCGCTTAATCTTCTGCCGCTCGTCGCGGGCCTGCAAAAGTGAGTGGGCGCAGGAACTACGAAGGCGTTGCCGAGAATTCAGACATCCTGCACAGGGACATGCTGCAGCGGATGTGGCTCATCCGCTCGTTCGAAGAGCGCGTGATCGACCTGTGCCACCGAAAGCAACTGGCCGGACTCGTCCATGTCGGCATCGGCCAGGAAGGCGTCGCCGTGGGCGTCGCGACGGCCATGGGTGACGACGACTACCTCTACGGCACTCACCGATCACATGGACATTTTCTCGCCCGCGGCGCGGATCCCAACGGGCTCATGGCGGAGTTGGCTGGCAAGGACACGGGTTGTTGCCGCGGCCGCGGCGGCTCCATGCACATCGTCGAGGTGGGCCGGCGGCTCATGTCAGCGACTGGCATCGTCGGCGGGACGATCCCTCTGGCACTGGGGACGGCGCTGGTCGCGCGCGAGGAGGGCAATGTCGTCGCCGTCTATTTCGGTGACGGAGCGTCCAATACGGGCAGCTTTCATGAATGTCTTAACATGGCCTCGCTATGGAAACTGCCTGTCGTGCTCGTGTGCGAGAACAACGGCTATGCCGAATTCACGCCGATGTCGGCCCACACTGTGGTGAGCCACGTGTCGGTTCATGGCCAACCGTACGACATGGCGTCGCAAATCGTGGACGGCAACGACACACTGGCGGTGCTGGAGGCCGCGCGCAATGCGGTCGTCCGAGCCCGCGACGGCGGCGGACCGACCATCGTCGAATGCCTCACGTACCGCCTGCGCGGTCACTATGTCGGCGATCCGGAATCATATCGCAAGGCGGATGAAGTCGACGAGTGGCGAGGTAAGGATCCTATCCGTCGCTTTACCAGCGTGCTCAGGGATCGCGGAGCGGTGACGGCTCGCGACGTCAGGAGAATGGAAGAGAGCGCCAGGGCGCGCGTTGAGGACGCTGTGCGCTTCATGCAGGAAAGCCCATGGCCGTCGTCGGCATCGGTCGCCGACTTTGTGTACGCGTAGCAAGTTCATGGCCGAAATCCGATACATCGACGGTTTGCGTCAAGCCATCGAGCGGGAGATGGAGCGGGACACAAGCGTCATCGTGCTCGGCGAGGATGTGGCGGTCGGCGGCCCGTTTGGGGTCACGGCAGGTCTTGTAGAACGCTTTGGCGATCGCCGGGTCATCAACACCCCGATCAGCGAAGACAGCATCATGGGAATGGCGACGGGCGCCGCCATAGCCGGCAGGCGGCCGATCATCGAGATCATGTTCATCGACTTTGTAACGCTGGCTATGAGTCAACTGGTCAACCATGCGGCCAAGCTGCGGTACATGTCCGGCGGGCAGCTCAGCGTGCCGCTGGTGATCCGCCTTCAGCAGGGTGCAGTCGGCGGATGGGGCGCGCAGCATTCCCAAAGCCTCGAGGCATGGTTTCAGCACGTCCCGGGGCTGAAGATGGTAGCGCCGTCGAATGCGAGTGACGCGCTTGGCTTGCTGCGGGCTGCGATCCGCGACAACGATCCCGTCCTGTTCCTCGAGCATCGCGGGCTTTACTTCCGCAAGGACGAGATTCCCGATCCAGGGACCGTTCCGAGCCTGAGCACGGCCAAGATCATGACGCCCGGAAACGATCTGACCATCGTTACCTATTCGAAGATGGTTTGGGAGGCGGTGGCCGCCGCGGCAGAGTTGGCCCAACGCGGCATCTCGGCCGAGATCATTGATCTGCGCTCGCTCTCGCCTTTGGACATGGATACGCTCGTGCGGTCGGTGCAGCGAACGCATCACGCGCTCGTGGTCCATGAGGCAGTCGTACACGGCGGACTGGGAGCTGAGATCAGCGCGCGAATCCAGGAAACCGCGTTCGACTGGCTGGATGCACCAGTGTACCGCCTTGGCGCGCCCTTCGCTCCCGTGCCTGCGAGCCCGGTCCTGGAAGACGCTTTCGTCCCCAATGCCAAGTTGATTGTCCGGTGCGCGGAGCAGATGATCGGGCCGTAATCGCCCGGCAAGTGGGCTGCAAAGCATGGGAGACGTACTCCAGCTTGCTGCAGTGAGGCCAAATGACTTACTCTGACGAGCGGAACCGACCTTCATCTGGGGCGTTCGATGGGCACGGAGTTTATGGGCTCGTAGCCGACTTGTTGAATTCCAGCGGCGAAGAGATGTTCGATGAGAGTCCTGTTCGTTCACCCTGGCCCACTGCTCTACACCAAAGTATTTCTGCAGCTTGAGCCGCTGGGGATGGAGCTCGTCGCGGAAGCTGCGCGCCGCGCCGGTCATGCGATCCGCTTGATCGATCTGCAGGTCGAGAGCCACGCCGCCTATCACCGGCTCATCGCGGAATGGCAACCGGACTTTATTGCCTTCTCCTGCAACTATCTCGCCAACGTTCCGGAGATTGTCGACCTCGCCAAGGAAACCAAGGCGGTGCTGCCGCGCGTCTTCATCTGCGTTGGCGGCCACAGCGCCTCCTTCACCGCGCACGCGATCATCGAGCACGGCGAGGGAGCTATCGATTGCGTGCTCAAGGGCGAAGGCGAGCCGGGGATCGGCAAGCTGCTGGAAGCGGTGAATGGCGACCGCGATGCAGCCGCCAGAGTCCCGGGCGCGGTGACGTTGGATGGCGAAGGGCCGCCGCCGCGTTTCGTCCACGACCTTGACGAGCTCTTGCCCGCGCGCGACCTGCTTCGTCACCGGAACAAGTATTTCATCGGCATCTTGGACCCGGCCGCCTCCATCGAATTCTCGCGCGGCTGTCCGTGGGACTGTTCGTTCTGCAGCGCGTGGACGTTTTACGGTCGCAGCTACCGGCTGGCGTCGCCCGACCATATCGTCGATGACCTCGCGTCGATCAGGGAGCGGGGAGTATTCATCGTGGACGATGTCGCTTTCATCCAAGCCAAGCATGGCTTCGCCGTCGGTGAGGCGATCGCCAAGAAAGGCATCCGCAAGAAATACTATCTTGAGACTCGCGGCGACGTCCTTCTGCGCAACAAGGAGGTCTTCAAGTTCTGGAAGACGCTCGGCCTTGAATACATCTTCCTCGGTCTTGAGGCGATTGATGAGGATGGATTACGCAAGTTCCGCAAGCGCATTCCCTTGAGCCGCAATTTCGAGGCGCTCGAATTCGCCCGCACGCTGGGCATCAAAGTGGCAATCAATCTCATTGCCGATCCCGACTGGGACGAGCAGCGGTTCGCCACCATCCGGGAATGGTGCCTCGACGTGCCTGAGATCGTGAACATCAGCATCAATACGCCGTACCCCGGCACAGAGAGCTGGCTCACCGAAGAACGGAACCTTGCGACTCGCGACTACCGTCTATTCGACATCCAGCATGCCGTGCTCCCGACCAGATTGCCGCTGCCGGTGTTCTATCGGGAGCTGTTGAACACCCAACGCGTGCTCTATGCCAAGCACTTGAACTGGCGCACTGCGCCAAGTCTGCTCCTTCTCTCGGCTAATCTCTTGATGCGTGGGCAAACGAATTTCGTACGCGGAATCATGCGGTACCCGAAGGTCTACAATCCCGGGAAGATGCTGGCCGACCATGCGCGGCCAGTGCGCTACCAGATCCCGGAGCCGCCTGTACGGCAAGCCGACAAGCCGGTGGCTAAGCCCGCAGGACTGTATGTGCACGCCCCGCGCGGACGCGCCGCGCGCAATATTGACGATGCTACCGAGAAATTTGTCGACGATACCCGCGTCGGCGCGACGCCTTGATCCGCCAGCAATTCAGCGCCGGCCTGCCGTCCTGCGCTCATGCTCGATACTTGCATCCTGTCGGCAATATTCTCTCTATCTTTCCCTAATATCAGGGAAATTGATGCAGAAGCCGGTTCGCGTGGCACCGCCACCCTCCGCCCGTGTTCGCGCATCGCTGGCGAATCCGCTGTCGTCTACATAGATGACATCCAGTGTTTTGAATCCGCATGACCAGGGACGTTATGATATGCGCGTTCCCGCGATCACGGCAGAACGAGCGCGAACGATTTTGACGGTTGAAGTGGCGTGTGGCGCTGGCGCGCTCGATCCCGGCTGCAAGGCCGGACCGGCCGCTTTCAGGCAACATTGGGACGATGGCGCGGTTTCGACGGATGTGCAGCTTGTTTGGGAACGGATGCCGCCGCTCCTCTGCCAGGACGGCATGCCACCGCTCGAATCCGTTGCCCAAACCGCCCGCTGGCTCGCCGAGCGGAGCCGCCGACTGACGGAAGATGACAGCCGCTTTCTCGTGATCGGCGGCGACCACTCGTTTGCCGTCGGCACCTGGAGTGGCGTGTCCGATGCGCTGCGGCATCGCGGTCCGCTCGGGCTGATATGGATTGATGCCCACATGGATATGCATGTGCCGGAGACGACGCATAGCGGCGCCATCAACGGCATGCCCGTCGCTGCACTGTTAGGTTACGGCGCCCCCGAATTGACCGGCCTTGCCGGCAATCAACGGGCGGTCGATCCACGCCATATCTGTCTTGTCGGCGCGCGCAGCTTCGAGCCGGAAGAGGTTACGTTCGCAAAACGGCACGGCGTGCGCGTCATTGGAATGGACGAATGCGCGCGCCGCGGCATCGCGGATTCACTCGCCGAAGCGCGTGCGATTGCGACGAACGGCACGGTCGGATACGGCGTATCGCTCGATCTCGACGCCTTCGATCCAGCCGATGCGCCCGGCGTCGGCACGCCCGCGCCGGACGGCATTCGTGCGAGCGAGTTTCTTGATCTATGGGCAGACCTGACCCGCAGCCCCACCTGCCGCGGCATCGAGCTCGTTGAGTACAATCCGTTTCGGGATCGGGAGAACCGGACGGCGCGGCTGATGAGCACTCTTGTTGCGGCGTCTGCAGTCGGCGACGAGAGGTAACAATGGCCCGCCTAAGCAGTCTTGAATCCCGGTATGGCGCGACGAACTACAAGCCGCTGCCAGTCACGCTGGTGCGCGGCGAGGGCATCTATGTCTGGGATGAGGACGGCCACCGCTATCTCGACATGATGGGTGCCTACTCGGCGGCAAGCTTCGGTCACTGCAATCCGCGCCTGGTCGAGGCAATGACGGAACAGGCGCGGCGACTTGATACGACATCCCGCGCCTACTTCACCGACCGCCTCGGGCCATTTCTCGCGCGCGCCTGCGAACTCACCGGTATGGATGCTGCGCTGCCGGCCAGTGGCGGTGCCGAGTCGGTGGAGACCGCGATCAAGGCGGCGCGAAAATGGGCGTACAAGGTCAAAGGCGTCCCGGACGACCGCGCGGAGATCATCGCCGCGGACGGCAATTTCCACGGCCGCACCATCACCATTGTCGGCTTTTCGACCGTCGCGCAATATCGCGACGGGTTTGGTCCGTTCCCCGCGGGCTTCAAGCTCGTTCCTTTCGGCGACGCTGCGGCATTGGAAGCTGCCATCACACCCAACACGGCGGCCTTCCTGATCGAACCGATCCAAGGCGAAGGCGGCATCATCGTGCCGCGCAGGGGCTATCTGGCGGACGTCGCGCGCATCTGCCGTGCACACAACGTCCTTCTGTTGTGCGATGAGATCCAGACCGGGCTGGGACGCACCGGCCGCTTTCTGGCCTGCCAGCATGACGGCGTTGTTCCAGACGGCATGACGCTGGGCAAGGCGCTCGGTGGCGGACTGATCCCGGTCTCGCTGTTCCTCGCCCGCCGCGAAGTCATGGACGTGTTTACGCCGGGCGATCATGGCAGCACCTTCGGTGGCAATCCGATTGCCGCGGCGGTCGGATTGGCGGCGCTCAACCTCCTGATCGACGAGCGGCTGGCGGAGCGTGCAGCCACGCTCGGGCACCGCTTGCTGTCACGCCTTGCCGCCATTGACAACCCGCTGGTCCGCGAGGTGCGCGGCAGGGGACTGTTCGCCGGCATCGAGCTCGACGCGACGCGGGCTCCCGCCGCTCTCGTTGCTGAGCGACTTCTGCGCGCCGGGATACTGACCAGGGATACGCATCGGAACACGGTTCGTTTTGCGCCTCCTCTGACCATTGAAGAGTCGGAAATCGACTGGGCCATCGATCGAGTTGCGGAAGTGTTGGCTACGATGGCCGAAGACGTCGCCGCGCCGCTTGCTCCGCCCTGACGATATCAGCCGATGTCGAAACGGACGCCTTGGGCAAGGGGAAGGTCGCGACCGAAATTGACGGTGCTGGTTACGCGGCGCATGTAAGCCTTCCAGGCATCCGAGCCGGCTTCGCGCCCGCCGCCGGTTTCCTTCTCGCCGCCGAATGCCCCGCCAATCTCGGCGCCCGACGGTCCGATATTGACGTTGGCAATGCCACAATCGGAGCCCGTGGCGGAGAGAAATCGTTCGACCTCGCGCACGTCGTTGGAAAAAATCGATGAGGTGAGGCCCTGAGGCACGCCGTTGTGCAGCGCCAGTGCCTGCTCGAAATCCGTGTAGCGCATCACATATAGCAGCGGCGCGAAGGTCTCGCGCAACACCGGTCCCGTTTGTTCCGGCATCTCGACCAAAGCCGGCGTCACATAATAAGCGCCCGGATAGCGTTCGGCATCGTGCCGCTCGCCGCCGGTGACCTGTCCGCCGTGCATGCGAGCTTCCGCCAGCGTCGCCTGCATCATGGAGAAGGCCGCCTCGTCGATCAGCGGTCCAACCAGGACCGAATCGTCATCGAGCGGGTTGCCGACCGGAACAGTGACATAGACCTGCTTCAAGCGATCGATCAGACCCTCGTAAATTTCGTCATGCACAAACAGCCGGCGCAGCGTCGTGCAACGTTGGCCGGCGGTACCGACGGCGGCGAAGGCGATCGCCCGCAGCGCAAGCTCCAGGTCGGCCGAGGGACAAACAATCGCCGCGTTGTTGCCCCCGAGCTCCAGAATCGCCCGCGCAAAGCGCTGCGCGAGTTGTGGTCCGACAGCGCGTCCCATCGCCGTCGAACCGGTCGCCGACACCAGCGGCACGCGTGCATCCTTGACCAGCACGGCTGCGATCTCGCGGGAGCCGATGAGCACCGTGGACAACCCGTCGGGAGCATCACCGAATTTTTGAGCGGCGCGCAGGAACAGCGCCTGTACCGCCAGAGCTGTCAACGGCGTCTTTTCCGACGGCTTCCAGATCACAGGATCGCCGCAAACGAGCGCGAGCGCCGCGTTCCATGACCAGACCGCGACCGGAAAATTGAACGCCGAGATCACGCCCACCGGGCCAAGCGGATGCCATTGCTCCATCATGCGATGCGCGGGCCGCTCGCTGGCGATCGTGAGGCCATAGAGCTGACGGGAAAGGCCGACGGCGAAGTCACAGATGTCGATCATCTCCTGCACTTCGCCGCGGCCCTCGGATGGGATCTTCCCGGTCTCGATCGTGACCAGGCGACCCAGGTCATCCTTGGCGGCGCGCAGTTCCGTGCCGAGCAGCCGCACCAGTTCGCCTCGCCGAGGCGCCGGCACCGAGCGCCATTCCTCGAAGGCGCGTTGGGCGTGGCCGATGGCGTCGGTGACGGCAGCCGCATCGGCGTCCCGCACGTTGGCAATTGCTTCTCCGGTTAGAGGAGAGTGGACGATCCGCTCACCCTCCTGGCAGAGGCGACGGGCCACGCCGAGACGCTGGAGAATCGAGTCGGTCTCTTGCACAAGACGTAACGTGAATTGGTTCTGAACCATGGGATGCACGCTTCACCGCATCGACCTAGTGTGGCGGTTCAGAAGTCCGCATTATTCTCGCGGCGAGTCCGACATGCGGACTTCTGAACCAAAGCCACACTAGATTCAAAGAGTTGCTAGTGTCTTTCGATTCCGAAGTTCGTATAAGAGGCCGCTGCGAAATGGCACGAACTTCGGAATCGGGACACTAGCTTCGGACCGCGCCCGGAGAACGACAGGTTCCCGGGGCAACGTTGCGGCAATAATAGCCCGGTATCGAATGTAAGCGAATATCGCCAACTTAAGTATCCGATCCGTCAGCGCCACATGTGTTCAAACCTAGTGTGGCGGTTCAGAAGTCCGCATCATTCTTGCGGCGAGTCCGACATGCGGACTTCTGAACCAAAGCCACACTAGATTCAAAGAGTTGCTGGTGTCCTTCGATTCCGAAGTTCGTATAAGAGGTCGCTGCAAAATGGAACGAACTTCGGAATCGGGACACTAGCACGTCGTCCGATTTTCTAATTTCGGTTACGATGGCCTGTAATCGTTAACCAGAACACCGTGCGGGGGCAATCGACACAGGCGCAGCTGTTATTGCTCTGACATCGACCAGGCTATATATTACCAAGTCCAGTCGCTGTCCCGGGACGAGCCGACGTCTGTTGTTCAGGCCAGGTCGTTTGAGGGCCATCGCCTTTTGAAATTGCAATGACAGGCACGAATCGCACCGAACATATTCGCCTTACCTCGCATCCAAACCCGGCCGGTAAGGCACGTTTCCCCGTCTCCTGGGGCGCCGCAACTGCGGCACTGCGCGGGCCCATCATCGCGAGCGTGTCCCGACCGAGCGATCGGAACGTCATCGGCAGCCATGGCGGCTCCTATGCACTCTATCGTGCGCTTGCGGTATCGTCCGGCGCACTCGATCCCGATCGTCTCCCAGACTTGAGGAACACGCATCCTGCTGTCGACATCGGGCCATTCCCACAATGGACCAACCCCCAAACCATCGTGTCGCTCGACCCGTGGGGTCACCTGCCTGCGGAGAATTTTGCGACCGAGATTGCGGCGGGCGTCGATATACGTCCGACGATTGCAGTGACCAAGGCGCGACTGGATCTTGCTGAAATTCAGGCCGCGCTGGCGGCGGGCCGACTCAAGCGCGATGACCTGGTCGTACACGAGGGCGGCGCCGTCTCCGTTGTCAAAATGGCCATCGACCCGGTCTGGCATCTGCCTGGCATCGCTGAGCGATTTCGCACCACCGAGACGACACTCCGTCGCAACCTGTTCGAGCAAACCGGCGGCATGTTCCCGGAATTGGTGACTCGTCCCGATCTGCGGGTGTTCTTGCCGCCCATCGGGGGGACGACAATCTATCTCTTCGGTGATGTGACGAAGCTGTCTGTGCCGCAAACGCCGATCGCTTGTCGGGTCCACGACGAGTGCAGCGGATCCGATGTTTTTGGTTCCGATATCTGCACGTGTCGCCCTTATCTGATCCAAGGCATCGAGGAATGCGTGCGCATGGCTCAGGCGGGAGGCCTTGGCATCATTGTTTACTATCGCAAGGAGGGGCGGGCGCTCGGCGAGGTGACAAAATTCTTAGTCTACAACGCTCGTAAACGGCAAGAAGGGGGCGACATCGCTTCCGCGTATTTTGAGCGTACCGAGTGTGTCGCCGGGGTTCAGGATGCGCGTTTCCAGCAACTCATGCCCGACGCGCTTCATTGGCTGGGCGTGCGGCGCATCGATCGATTAGTATCGATGAGTGACATGAAATACGACGCCCTCGTTGGTCAAGGAATTGAGATTGTGGAGCGCGTGTCGATTCCAGATCACCTGATTCCCGGCGACGCTCAAGTCGAGATGGCGGCAAAGAAAGCGGCCGGCTACTACGCCGGGGCACCGACACTGGACGGCCTTGCACGACCGGTCGGGCGCACGCTTGACCAATGATGATTTTTGATTGGTGCGCTTGTGAGTAGCGCGGAGGCCGAGGCGCTTTCGCTTTTGAGCAGCGAAGCGGTGCGCGCGCGGGCCCACACGTTGCTGACGCTCGGGCTGAGAGACGAACTCCTCCATTTCCGCGTTGCCTCGGAACGTCTTGAGGTTGCGGCCGATCTTGTCGCCGATACGACGCGCGCCGCGTATCCATCGCTTGATGTGCCGTTGCATTCACGCTGGCGACATTTTGAGTTTCAGGGCGTCGACCGATGGTCGGCGCTGTCGGCTGAGAGATCGTGGCAGTCGTCGGAGGAAGCTGCGCGGGCGGCCTTTGATCTCGCCGTCGTCAGCGTTCTGCTCGATGCCGGCGCCGGCATGCGTTGGACGTATAAGGACCGTAAGAGTGGCGCCGCGATTGGCCGCTCCGAAGGCCTCGCACTGGCAACGCTCACGATGTTTGAGGACGGTCTATTCTCGGCCGATCCGAGGGACCCGCTCCGGGTCGATGCAGCCGTGCTTGCCCATCTTCCGATGGAAGAATTTCGGCGCGGTCTGCAGGCCAGCGATGAAAATCCGCTGGTCGGGATCGAAGGCCGCCTCAACCAATTGCGCCGTCTGGGTCAGGTGATGATCGACCATCCGGAGGCATTCGCTCAGCACGATTCAGCCCGTCCTGGGGGCCTATTCGATGTGCTCGCCGCCGGATCGAAGAAGCAAGTTGTGCCGGCGCCCGCGATCCTTTCGACGCTGCTGCGTCATTTGACACCAATCTGGCCATCGCGAGAGACGTTGGCGGGGGTTCCTCTCGGCGACTGCTGGCGCCATCCGTTGCTGCGGACACCGGACACGACCGATGGCCTGGTCCCTCTGCACAAGCTTTTGCAGTGGCTTGCCTATTCGCTGATTGAGCCACTGCAATGGGCTGGCTACGAGGTAACGGATCTCGACGGCCTCACCGGCCTCGCAGAGTATCGCAATGGCGGCTTGCTCGTGGATTCGGGTGTGCTCACCTTGCGCGATCATAAGGATGCGATGCGCGAGCACAGTGTGGGCTCGCCGTTGGTCGTCGAATGGCGCGCCCTGACGGTGGCATTGCTGGACGAGCTGGCGGGGACTGTGCGTCGTCGTCTGAATGTGGATGCGGCGGCATTTCCCTTGGCGAAGGTGCTTCAGGGCGGTACCTGGACGGCAGGCCGCTCGCTCGCCCGCAAATTGCGGTCTGACGGCTCGCCGCCCATCCGCGTCGCCAGCGACGGCAGTGTATTTTGAAGGGCAGGGGAGCAACCGATGCAAGGAGTGACTGTCGCGAAACACCCGCTGATTCAGCACAAGCTCTCGCTCATCCGCGACAAGAACCGCTCGAGCAAGACATTCCGTGAACTGCTGAGAGAGATCGGGATGCTGCTTTGCTACGAGGTGACGCGCGATCTCCCTCTGACCGACGTCGAGATTGAAACGCCTCTCGCTCGCACCATGGCGAAACAGATTGCAGGCAAGAAGCTTGTGATCGCACCGATCTTGCGCGCCGGTTTAAGTGTTGCTGAAGGCATGCTCGATCTGGTCCCGACGGCGCGCGTTGCGCATATCGGCCTCTATCGCGAGCCGGAGACGTTTACCGCTGTCGAATACTTCTTCAAGGCGCCGGCCGATCTCGCCGAGCGATTGGTGATCGTCGTCGTGCCTCTGCTCGCAACCGGAAATACGGCGGTAGCTGCCGTGAGGGGGCTCAAAGAGCGCGGCGCACACGATATCCGGGTCGTCTGCCTCATTGGCGCGGTGCCTGGCATCGAGCGATTCCAGCGTACACACCCTGATGTACCGATCTGGATGGCTTCGATCGACGATGTCTTGGATGAGAGGGCATTTATCGTGCCGGGGCTGGGTGACGCCGGGGATCGCGCCTACGGCACCAAGTAATCGGACAGCCCCTTGATTGGCTAAATAGTTGCCCGTCGGTGCATCTTATTTGGAGTTGCTTCGCCACGAGCCCATCCTCAAAGCAGAACGCGCTTACAGGGCGACAATCGACGCGGCTTATTTGTGCATCCAAGTCGTGCGCTAAAGATTGCATTAAATTCCAAAATTGGTATTTTTATCTAAATTGTAACAATTCGGCTTGATGGCCATTGAAGGCAGGTCATCGGAAATGGAGGCAGTCATGACGGTCACGCGGTGGTTTGGATTGTTAATCGCGGTCGTGCTGGCAACGGCAACGACCTCGCCCGCAGTGGCCGAATCCTATCCCTCGAAGCCCATCAAATTGATCCTCCCTTATTCACCGGGCGGCATTATCGATTACGTCGGACGGCAGATCGCGCAATACCTGGGCGAATCGATCGGACAGCCGGTTGTTGCCGAAAATCGTCCCGGTGCCGGTGGCATTACCGGCACTGACGTCGCTGCGCGCGCGGCGCCGGACGGATACACGATTGTCTTGATGGATCCGGCCATCGTCATCAATCCAACGCTGCAACCCAGCATGCCATACGACTTGTTCAAGAACCTGACGACGATATCGATCGTCAGCACGTCGCCTGAAGTCGTGGTTGTCGCGCCGCAACTCCCGGTCAAGAGCATGGCGGAATTAGTCGCCTACGGAAAAGCCAATCCAGGAAAAATGAATTTTGCATCCGCCGGCGTTGGCACAACACCGCACCTGGCCGGTGAGTTGTTTCTGCAGAGGTCGGGCGTGACCGCGACTCACGTGCCCTATCGGAGCATTGGGCAGTCCTACCCGGACATCATGGCCAACAAGATCCAATTTGCGTTCTCCTCAATTGCCGGCGCGCTGCCATTCACCACGGATAACCGCGTGCGGCCGATCGCCACCACCGGCACCAAGCGAACGCCGGTCTATCCAGACCTGCAGACGGTTGACGAGGCCGGTCTCAAGGGTTTCGAAGTCGACCTTTGGCTCGGCGTTTTTGGTCCTGCCGGATTGCCCAATGATGTGACGACCAAGCTCAATGCCGGGCTGCAGAAGATCCTCAAGAATCCATCTTTGATCAAGGCGTTGGCAAAAGTTGGCGTCGAGCCGAATGGCACCGCACCCGAAGCCGGGGCATCCTTCGTCAAGTCAGAATTTCAAAAGTGGAAGAAGGTCATCGCCGATGGAAACATCAAGCCGAATTGAAACGGCTGATCTTCTAAGCCAAAGGATCGGCTGAACTCAGCGGGCTAGTGTCCCGATTCCGAAGTTCGTACCATTTCGCAGCGGCCTCTTATACGAACTTCGGAATCGAAGGACACTAGCAAATCTTTTGAATCTAGTGTGGTTTTGGTTCAGAAGTCCGCATGTCCGACTCGCCGCGAGAATGATGCGGACTTCTGAACCACCACACTAGCGACGCACCAACCAACGCCAGGAACACCGCATGAGCATTCGCGCTCCTAAGGACTTCTGGAGCGGCGTTATGTTCATCGCCTTTGCGGCGGTGGCGCTTGTCGCTGCGCGCAACTATTCGCTGGGCACCGCGGTCCGCATGGGACCCGGTTATTTCCCGATGTTGTTGGGCGGCGTGCTCGCCGGGATCGGTGTCATCCTGGTCATTCGCTCATTCATCGTGAGTGGCGAGCCAATCACGCCAGTGCACATTGTGCCGCTCGCTGCCATCGTTCTGGCTGTGGCATTGTTCGGCGCACTGCTGCAAAGACTTGGCCTCGTCCTGACACTCGCTATCGTCATTGCGATTTCTGCTTTTGCCGGCCGGCAAACACGATTTGTGGAGGTGTTGGCTCTGGCCGGCGTCCTCGCAGTTTTCTCAGTCGCTGTGTTCGTTTACGGGCTGCGGCTTCCACTGCCGATCTGGCCCCAGTAAGTTTCGCTGAATGGACATCCAATCTTACATTACGCTCGGCTTCAGCATCGCTCTGACAGTTCAGAACATTCTTTACTGCTTCCTCGGTGTTTTTCTCGGCACGGTGGTCGGCGTATTGCCAGGCGTGGGTCCGGTGACCACGGTGGCGATTCTGCTCCCGATTTCGTTCACGCTCGATCCCGTGTCGGCCATGATCCTCTTGGCCGGAATCTATTACGGCGCCCAATATGGTGGCTCAACCACGGCTATCCTCGTCAACATCCCGGGAGAGGCGTCGTCCGTCGTCACCACGCTCGACGGCCACCAAATGGCCAAACAAGGGCGCGCCGGGCCGGCCCTCGGTATTGCCGCGATCGGCTCGTTCTTCGCCGGTTGTGTCGCCACGCTACTGATCTGTTTCGCCGCTCCGCCACTCGCCGCGATCGCGCTCAAATTTGGTCCGCCAGAATACTTTTCTCTGATGCTTTGCGGCCTGATTGCAGCCATCGTCCTTGCGCGCGGCTCGATCCTCAAGGCGATCGGCATGGTCGTGCTTGGTCTGTTGCTCGGCCTCGCCGGTAGCGACATTAATTCTGGCGTTCGGCGCTTCACATTCGATCAAGCGGGTCTGGCGGACGGCATCGAATTCGTTGCGCTGTCGATGGCGATCTATGGCATCGCCGAAGTGGCCTACAACCTGGAGAAAAAGGAGGTCGCGACCCAGGTCGCACGGCATATCGGCCGGGTCTGGCCCACATGGAGCGACATCAAGCTTTGCATTCCATCGGTACTGCGCGGGACAACGCTAGGGTCGATCCTCGGGGTGCTGCCAGGTGGTGGTGCGCTCCTTGCCGCCTTCGGTGCCTATACCTTGGAGAAGAAGATCGCATCTCCGCCCAGGCGGTTCGGAGAGGGTGACATTCGCGGCGTTGCCGCTCCGGAATCCGCCAACAATGCCGGTGCACAGACCTCGTTCATTCCGATGCTGACACTCGGAATTCCATCGAACCCGACGATGGCGATGATGATCGGCGCACTGATGATTCATGGGATATCGCCGGGTCCGCGGGTGATGACGGACCGGCCTGAGCTCTTCTGGGGCCTGATCGCCAGCATGTGGATCGGGAATCTTATTCTCGTCGTGCTCAACCTTCCGCTGGTCGGGATGTGGGTGAAGCTTTTGCGCATACCCTACGGATTGCTGTTTCCAGCGATCATTGTTTTTTGCTGCATCGGGGCTTTCGCAGTGAATAGCAATGCGTTCGATCTCTATGTCATGGCCTTCTTCGCTGTGGTGGGATACTTGTGCCTCAAGCTTGATTGCGAACCGGCCCCGCTCATTCTGGGATTCGTGCTCGGCCCGTTGATGGAAGAAAACCTGCGCCGTTCGCTGTTGATGTCGCGAGGCGATCCTGCCGTCTTTGTGACGGAGCCGATCAGCTTGGCATTTCTTGTCGTGGCCGCTGCGCTTCTGCTTGTGGTCGCGGCTCCCGCGATTCGGAAGCAGCGCGAGCAGGCGATGCAGGAATAGATCGGATTGGTGGGCTCTGTGCCGCCCCTGACGTGGCGACCACTGCACCAGGACTATTCGATGAGCGGGAGAGCGGCGGCTTTCATGCTTTCCCGATTGATGACCCGCGATTTTTCGATCGCCTTCTCGAACTCTTCCTTGGTAGTGCCGAACGGCAGGATCGCGAGTTGATTGAGGCGTTCGACGATCGCCGGCTCTTTCGCAGCGGCGACGACAAGTTTCTCGATCGTCTCCACGATTGGCTTTGGCGTTCCTGCTGGGGCGAGGAAGCCGTTCCATGACGACGTGTCGAAACCTGGAAAGGTCTCCGCAACCGTGGGCACGTTGGGCAGCTGCGCAATCCGCTGTTGCGTGGAGATTGCGAGAATTCTGACTGATTTGGTTTCGGTGTGCAGCATGAGCTCGGAGGCATTGCCGAAATACATTTCGACTTCGCCCGCCACGAGACCTGCCATGGCCGGCGCGCCGCTCCTGTACGGGATCGCCGTCATCGTGAGCCCGGCGCGCGACAGGAATAGCGCGGTGTTGAGATGAACATTGCCGCCGACCCCGGCGGTTCCATAATTGAGCTCGCCGGGGCGGGCTTTCACATAGGCAATGAATTCATCCAGTGTCTTGACGGGAAGTGATGATTTGATGCCGAGCAGATAGGGGCCAGCGCCGAAGATGCTGATCGGCGTGAAATCCTTGTGGGAGTAGACGACCTTCTGCAGCATCGGGATATTTACGAGTTGTGTCGATGCGCCGAACAGCAGCGTGTAGCCGTCGGGACGAGCCTTCGACACGGCAATGGCACCGATCGCGCCACCGCCACCAGCTCGGTTCTCGATCACGAAGGGCTGGCCGAGCTTGTTCGCGAGATACTGCGACGACAGCCGCGCCATCATGTCTGTGTTGCCGCCGGCGGCGTACGGCACGACGACCGTTACCGGACGGCTCGGCCATTCTCCCGTGCTTGCCCTTCCGGCAGCGGCCGAAAGTGTTGCGGCTCCGAAACCAAGGCAGACCGCTCGGCGGCTCAGGGCGCGGTGCGAAAGGCGTTCGATGGTTTTGATGGGCATGATGCGATCCGTTGCTGGGTCCAGCGAAACTCAAGCATTTCCCCACCAAGGATCGCTGGCCATTCATACGGCCAACTGCGGCATCGATAACAAATCTCGTTCGCCAGTGGCTGCTGAAAGGTTGACCATCCGCGTCCAAAAATACATCGATGTGCCGATCAATCGTGCAGTTCCGTTTCGCGCCATTCCTTAACCTGGGCGACGCCGGACTCGTCCTTGTGAGCGGCGGCGAGCGCCGGCACCGACGTATCGCCAAGGAAGCTGTGCAGCGCCGCGACGACCTGCGCGCCCTCGCCAATGGCGGCGCCCACGCGCTTGATCGAGCCCGCGCGAACGTCGCCGACGGCAAAGACGCCAGGGATGCTCGATTCAAGCGCGTTCACGGCTCCTTCAGCCGCAAGCTCGCAGCGCCTTGCACCGGTGATGACGAAGCCCGCTTTGTCGACCGCAACGCCGCAATCGCTGAGCCAGGCGGTCGCCGGATCGGCACCGACGAACAGAAAGACATTCCGGATGGCACCGGCCTTTTCGACGCCATGGCGCCGATTGCGCCAGCGAACCTGTTCGAGGCCGTGTTGCGGGCTGCCGTTCAGGGCAACGATCTCGCTATGCGTCACAACCTCGATGTTCGGCGCCGCGGCAATTCGATCGATCAAATAACGCGACATGCTCTGTGCCAGGCCGTTGCCGCGGATCAAGATCGTTACCTTGGCCGCATGGCCGGACAGAAAGACCGCGGCCTGGCCGGCCGAGTTACCGCCTCCGACCAGGAGGACCTCTTCGCCGCGGCACAGCCGCGCTTCGATCGGTGATGCCCAATACCAAACACCGCGGCCTTCGAAGGTTTCGAGATTCTCGATCGCCGGTCTGCGATAGCGCGCGCCGGTAGCGATCACCAACGAGCGAGCCCGGATGTGGCTGCCGTCACCGACGGTCAACCCAAACGCACCATCGGTGCAATTGCAATCGAGCGATTTCACATCCACTGGGATAATGATCTCGGCGCCGAACTTCTGCGCCTGCACGAAAGCGCGTCCGGCCAGCGCCTGGCCGGAAATGCCGGTCGGAAAACCCAAATAATTTTCGATGCGCGCGCTGGCGCCGGCCTGGCCGCCATACGATCCGGAATCCAGCACTACCACCGACAGGCCTTCGGATGCCGCATAGACGGCAGTCGCGAGCCCGGCGGGCCCGCTGCCGACGACCGCGACGTCGTAGAGCTGCCTGCCATTGGACGCGGTGATCATGCCGAGCGCCCGCGCGAGCTCGGCGTTCTGCGGATTGCGCAGCACCGCGCCATCAGGGTTGATCACCAGCGGCAGCTCGGCATCGCCCGGTGCATACCGGGCGATCAGTTCAGCCGCTTCCGGATCGGTCGCGGGGTCTAGCAGATGGTGCGGTTGCCCGTTTCGACGCAGGAAGTTCTCCAGCCGCACCACGTCAGAGGATGCGGACGAGCCGATAAGAACTGGACCGCTCGCCTGGCTCTCGATCAAGCCGACGCGGCGAAGGATCAGCGCCCGCACAATCCGTTCGCTGAGCTCGGCTTCGGCAATCAGCAACCGGCGCAGTGCCTCCGGCTCGATCACCAGCGCTTCGACATCGCCCTCTGCATGGCCGTCAACCAAGGCAGCCCGTCCGGACAGCGTTCCGACTTCGGCCAGGAACTGGCCGGGTCCTTGATCCACCACAGGCGTGACGTGTCCCAACCCGTCGTGCTGGGTGATGGCGACATGCCCACTGATGACGACGTACATGCCTCGGCCGACGTCGCCGGTCCGGAACAGGTGCTCGCCGTGCGCGTAGCGCTGAAGCGTCCCGAACCGCCTGAGACGGTCGATTTCCTGCGTTGTCAGAGCCGGAAACGTCTGCTCGAGGCGCGATCGCATCGTTGAGGAACGCGGGGCCGACGCGCCGTCGTGCCTGTCGTGATGTTCGGTCATCGATCCCTCATGCTCAGGTTGCCTGACAACCCGTAGCGCAATTCAGGGCCTTTGACATAGCGTTCTTCGGTCTACCTGCGCGAGGCGACAGAACCTGCCGAACAATTTCGCTAATGGCTCGATTTTCTGAATCAATCACCGCTGCAGCTTATCGAGCGTGATCGGCAGATCGCGGACGCGCTTTCCGGTCGCGTGATAGACCGCATTGGCGATCGCCGCCGCGACGCCGACGATACCGATTTCGCCGAGTCCCTTCATGCCGAGCGGATTAATAATGTCGTCCCGCTCGTCCACGAAGATGACTTTGATGTCATGCACATCGGCATTCACCGGCATATGATATTCTGCGACATTGGCATTCATGATGCGGCCGAATCTGTGGTCGATCAGCGTTTCCTCATGCAGGGCCATGCCGATGCCCCACACGACGCTGCCCATGATCTGACTGTGCCCGGTCTTGGTGTTGAGGATGCGCCCGGCCGCAATTGCGCTGACGACGCGCGTGACGCGAATGATGCCAAGTTGCTCATCGATCTTGACCTCGGCAAAGATCGCGGAATGCGTATTGCGCGCGTATTTTCCGATATCGTTTGGCTTTGCCGTCGTCTCCTGCACGATGCGATCCATCTTGCCATGGCGCATGACATCGGCGATCAAAGCGGAGTGAGATGGGTTCTGCTTGCTGACGATTTTTCCATTCGTCAGCGTAACGTTATCCGGACTCATGCCCGCGAGCTGGGATTTCGGCATCTGCTGCGCCCGACGCAGCAGCTCCGCGCGAACCGCATCGGCCGTCGTACCGATGGCGGCTGCGATGGAGGTCGCAATCCATGATCCGCCCTCCACCGGAGATTGCGGCAGTGTCGAGTCGCCGAGCTTGACCGTAATACTCTCAATCGGCAGTCCAAGCGCGTCCGCCGTCACCTGCGCCATCACGGTGTAGGTGCCGGTGCCGATATCGGAGGTAGCGCACGCGACTTCCGCGTGTCCGTTGGCGGTGAGCGTGATGCGGGCGGTGATCGGCACCTGGAGCGCTTCCCACACGCCTGTCGCCATACCCCAGCCGACGAGCTCGCTGCCGTCCCGCATCGAGCGCGGCTCGGGCGAACGCTTGTCCCAGCCGAAGGCGTCTGCACCCTCACGGTAGCATTCGCGCAGCGCCTTGCTGGTGAACGGGAGATCCTCGCCCTGCTCACGTTCCGAATAGCATCGCAGGCGAAGCGCGATCGGATCGAGCTTGAGCGCAACGGCCAGCTCGTCCATTGCGGATTCGAGCGCGTAGACGCCAGTGGTGGCGCCCGGCGCACGCATGTCGGACGGCGTGCAGAGGTCAACTCTCGCGACCTTGTGACTGTAGTTCGTATTCGCGCAAGTGTAGAGACCGTCTGCCCACGTCGTGTCGTCCCGAGCAAACTCCTCGTAATGTGACGTGACCGCGATCGCCTCATGGGTGAGCGATTCGAGCGATCCGTCTGTCGTCGCGCCGAGTGCGAGACGTTCGATCGTGGCGGGGCGGAAGCACAGTTCGTACATTTGCTGGCGCGTCAGCACCAACCTTACTGAGCGCTGCAGCTTAAGCGCTCCCATCGTGGCCAGGACGACCTGATATTGCGGGCGCAACCCTGAACCAAAGCCACCACCCATGAATTCCGACATGACGCGAACGTCGTCCGAGCTGAGGCCGAGCGCGCTGCACAAATAGCGCTGCACATTTTGGACGCCCTGGGTCTTGTCGTAGACAGTGAGCTTGCCGTCGCCATTCCACACCGCGGTTGATGCGTAGAGCTCCATCGGATTGTGGTGCTCGATCGGGATATAGTACTCGGCCTCATGGCGTACCGCCGCTGCGGCGTAGGCTGCACTGGCATTGCCGCGCGGCTTCGATGATTTGAAAGGCTTCTGAAGATCGCGAACAGTGTCGCGCACAGCGTACAGATCGGTGGCGTGCGCGGCCCTTTCGTAGTCGACGCGTACGAGCGATGCCGCGAAGCGAGCGGTCTCCCATTCGTCGGCCACCACCAGTGCGATCGGCTGGTTGTTGAACATGACGATATCATCATAGAGCGGACGAAACGGTGACCCCACGTCTGGCGCGACCTCGTCTTTCCACGCGCCCGGCGCTTCCGCCATGTGCGGTCGGTTCTCGTGAGTCAGGACGTCGATCACCCCGTCGACGCGCAACGCGTCGCTCACGTCGATGCGCACGATACGCCCCTTGGGAATCGTCGATTCAACCACCGCGCCATAGACGAGGTCTGACGCACCGAATTCACCCGCATATTTGGCGGTGCCCGTGACTTTGGCGCGACCGTCAACGCGTGATGTGGCTGTGCCGATGTATGATGGCATTGGCTTGCTTCCTTGATTTGCAACTGAGTTTGTCATAGCGGTCGGCTGCGCATCGTCGGCGGCTGCCTGTCCGCCCCATGCCAGTGCGCCGATTGCAACTGCCCCGCCGATGACGCCGCGGCGATTGATGTCTGTCGCCATGACGCATCACCGGACCTTCTTATCCGCCTGTGATTGCGGCGTACCGTTCGCCGCCTGCGTCAGTGTCCGCGCGATTCCCCGTCGTGCGAGGTCGATCTTGAAGGCATTGTGCTCGAAACCTTTCGCGTCGCGCAGCAGCAGGTCTGCGGCGCGCGTGAAGGTGGCCTGGTTCGCCGGCTGTCCGCGCAGCGCGGCTTCGGCGCCGGTGTCGCGCCAGGGCT
Organism: Hyphomicrobiales bacterium; assembly: GCA_009377695.1. GTDB lineage: Bacteria > Pseudomonadota > Alphaproteobacteria > Rhizobiales > Xanthobacteraceae > VAZQ01. Next base: position 31,590 of record WHTP01000056.1, read on the forward strand.
TGTGTGCCACGCCGCCGAGCGCCAAGCGCGCATCCGCGATGGTGCCGCCCTCGAGCTCCAGCGCGGCCGCAATCGAGACGAGCGCGAACGCATAGGAGAGGCGGTCGCGGATCTTCAGATAGCTGTAGTTCGTGACAAAGCGCGGCGCCGGAAGGGCGATTGCGGTGATGATCTCGTTTGGACGCAGGTTGGTGTCGCGTTGCGGCGTGTCGCCGGGCAGCCGATGGAAGTCCGCAAACATGATCGTGCGCTCCCCGTCCGGCCCGGTCACATGGACGGTGGCGTCAAGCGCGGCGAGGGCGACGCACATGTCGGACGGATGCGTCGCGATGCAGGCTTCGCTGGTACCGAGGATGGCGTGTATGCGGTTGAGGCCGTTGATGGCTGAGCAGCCGCTGCCGGGTGTCCGTTTGTTGCAAGGCGTTGCGGTGTCGTAGAAGTAGGCGCAACGTGTCCGCTGCAGCAGGTTGCCGCCGGTCGAGGCCATGTTGCGCAATTGCTGCGAGGCGCCAGCCAGAATCGCGCTGGTGAGCAACGGATATCGGCTCTGCACCAGCGGGTGATAAGCGAGATCGGAATTCGGCACGAGCGCGCCGATGCGTAATCCGCCGTCCGTCGTCTCCTCGACGGTGTTGAGCGGCAGCCGCGAAATGTCGATCAGCCGCGAGGGCCGTTCAACATCGTCCTTCATAAGATCGATGAGATTGGTGCCGCCGGCGATGAACTTCGCCGTAGGATCGGTTGCGATGTGTCGCACGGCGTCGGCGACGTCGTTCGCCCGCACGTATTGAAAATTGATCATGATTTTTCACCAGTCTGGCCCATGGCTTGCTGGATCGCCGCCACGATGTTGGGATATGCGCCGCAGCGGCAGATATTGCCGCTCATCAGCTCGCGAATCTCGTTGACGGTCTTGGCCTTGCCCTCGGCCAGCAGACCCGCGGCGGAACAGATCTGGCCGGGCGTGCAGTAGCCGCACTGGAAGGCGTCATGGTCGATGAAGGCCTGCTGCAGCGGATGCAGCGCCCCATTCGCTGCTAAGCCTTCGATCGTGGTCACTTTTGCTCCGTCCTTCATGACGGCCAACGTCAAACAGGAAATGATGCGCCGGCCCTCGACCAGTACCGTGCAGGCGCCGCACTGCCCGTGGTCGCAGCCTTTTTTTGTGCCGGTCAGCTCGAGGTGATCGCGCAGCGCGTCAAGCAGGGTCGTCCAAGGCGAGACCTGGAGCGTCCTCTCGACGTTGTTGACTGTCAGTGCGATCGATATCTTGTCTTGTGTCGGGATGGTCTGCTTCGACGGCCGCGCCGCTGTACTCGTTCGCGCCATTTGCGTTCTCCGCATGTGTGCAGGCTGCACTCCCTTGTCGCATGATCTTGTTGCCGTTTCTTGGCGGCATTTGTCGGGATTTGCTTATTCTTGCTCCGATCGGATTCCCGCCTTTCTGACAACGCAAGCCGCGGTTTCCTGCGGAGGCAGCGACCGAGGCCGACGTATCAACTTTCGTTGCGTTGCGGAATTTGATGTGATCTGTCGAGTGACGCGGCCGATTGGCATAAGTCGTTGCGGCAGCAGGAGGTTCGATGGCTCAACTGGATGCGCTTGGCGGGGGCCGGCGGCTCTATCTCGACGATATCGAGGTCGGGCAGCGCTTCACCTCCGGTATGCACGCCATCGACGAAGCGCAAATCAAGGCGTTCGCCCGGCAATTCGACCCGCAACCGTTTCATCTCGATGGGGAGGCGGCTAAGAACAGCTTGTTTGGCGGGCTTGTGGCGAGTGGCTGGCACACAGCCGCTATCACCATGCGCCTCCTGGTTGAGAGCGGATTGCCGATTGCGAGTGGCGTGATTGGAGCGGGAGGCGAGATCAACTGGCCGCAGCCCACACGGGCCGGCGACGTCCTGACGGTCACGAGCGAGATCGAGGAGATCACGCCATCGCGATCGCGGCCGGACCGCGGGATCGTGAAGGTACGCAGCGAGACGCGCAATCAGCGCGGCGAGATCGCTCAAGTGCTGATTTCCCGGCTGGTCGTGCTGCGCCGGCCGGAGAGTTCGTAGCTGCCGACAGGTGCAGGTCGCTCAGCTCTCGAGCTTCGCATCCATAGTGATGTCGGCCTTCAACACCTTCGACACCGGACAATTGCTCTTGGCGGTATTGGCCGCTGCTTCGAACGCTCCTTGGTCAGCGCCCGGCACCTTGGCCGCGACATCGAGGTGAACCGCGGTGATCGCAAAGCCCGACGCGGTCTGCTCTAGCGTGACGACGGCGCTTGTCTTGATGCTCTCGGGCGTCAGGTCGGCTTTGCCGAGCTCATTGGAAAGCGCCATCGAGAAGCAGCCGGCATGGGCAGCCGCGATCAGTTCTTCGGGATTGGTGCCCTTGCCGTCTGCAAAGCGCGTGGCAAACGAATATTGGGTGTTCGACAGCACGCCGCTGTCCGACGAGATCGTGCCTTTGCCGTCCTTGAGATTGCCGTTCCAGATCGCAGAGGCCTTGCGTTTCATGTCACTCTCCATCGTTACCGGTGGGTTCGCTTTCAGCGGCGTCGCAGCATGGCCGCCGGTCTGCATTTGGGATTTTGGGATCATCGCCACAATGAGGGTCGTCTTGCCTGAATCGAATAAGCGTCCAAGTCGAGCTGCGACCAGCACCGCCTTGACGATCGCCCAGGGGGGACGCGCTCTACAGCTATCGCCGTATGTGATCCTGGCTGTTGCTGTTGCGCTCGGTCGGGGCAACCGGTCATTCAGTTCTTCGACGTGAGACCCTTGCGCAACTGAGAATTGTTGAACTCTTCAAGCAACGCGTTCAGTTCGCGAGCATCATCCGGGACCTCGGCTTGAGCCAGATATTCACGCGCCTTCGCCTCGACCTTGGCCGCGCGCTTGGAGTCGCGCATGGCGAGCATCAGCCTCAAAAGGACTTTGGCCTGAACGCGATAATACTCGGAACTCGGCATGCCCCCTCTGGCGCGGTAGGTATGTCCTCCGAACAACAGACTGGCGTATTCGTTCCCGCCGGCAACGAATAAGGTCGCCGGTGTGGAAGTACCGCCATTGCGAAACAAGACGCGCCTGAAACACGACTTGCCAACCAATTCGCCGCCAGGCGACGAAACAGCGGCATTCGCGATAGGGGCAATCCGTTATCGCTCGACGACGCCGACCATCGAACGGCTCCGATTGACGGAATGGGGACGTTAAGGCGCCTTGCGGCCGATCAGGAGCACAGCTCGGGGCCGCTTCGCGATGCGGTGAAGCTGTTGTCTTGCTTGATCTTGCTCGCCATGTCGGCAGGTCGAATTTCGTACATCGGACGGTTCTCCGGCAGATGGAACGCATTCGAGACGACCTTGTTGCCGTGCGCCACCGATTCGAGCGGCTGCGTCTGCGCGCCAAACAGGATGCCGGCGCCCTTGGTGGCGATGATATTGCCGCGGATCAGCGTATTTGCTGCCGTCTCGTAGCCTGGCGAGCCGTGCGATACGACGAGGCCGATGCCGGCGCTCGGGCATAGCACGACATTGCCTTCGACCCGATGATCGGACCCGTTGATGCGGATGGCCTGCGTCCGGATCAGGAGATTGTCCGTGACGACGGCATTACGGCCGCCGCGAATGTTCGGCGCCGCGTCCATGTCGCGAAACACGTTCCAGCGCAGCGTCGTGCCCGGCGTCTTGATCGAGACCGCGTCGCGATCGCCTTCAGCGCGATAGAACAGGTTGTGCTCTATCCTGGCTTTCAGTTCCGCATTGCTGCCGCCGCCGTTCGGCCCGGCGATCTGAATCGGCTCCTGACCGTTGTCCGACAGCTTTGGTATATCGCGGAACACGTTGTGGTGGATGAACGCATTGACCGGCTGGCCTTGCTCGCCGTCGTTGCCGGCGTGCACGTTGATCGACATGGATCGGGAGCCGGTGAAGGTGTTGAAGTCGAGTTCCGCGTTCTTGCCGCCGGCGCGAACGATCACGCATTCCGCCTGCGGCTTCTGCGGGTCGCCGCAATTCGAAAAATTTGATTCGGTGATGCGAACCGCCGGCCCGGTAATCGTGATGGCACCAATGCCAACGTCGCGGAAGGTGAAGCCGCGCAGGACCACGTGACCGGCGCCGATCTGGATTCGGGTTGCGCCGGTGAACGCGACGGCATTGTTGCCATCGATGATGACAGGACGATCGGCCGAGCCCCGGCTCTCGGACAGATTGATCGTGGTGTCGGCGTAAGTGCCAGCCTCGACAGCGATCCGGTCGCCGGGCCGAGCGGACGCCAGCGCCTTGCCGAGCTCCGCCGGTGGAATGCGCTGGCCGGCAGGAGAGGTCCGAAGCTTGTCGACGCGCGTCGCCGCGATATTTCCGTTGAGCAGAACTTGCGTCGCAACGAGTCCCTCGTCGGCGCCCGCCGGCATGCGCGCCGTATAGCGGCCATCATGGCAGTCGGCAGTGCTTGTCGAGGTGCCATCCTGGATCACGACCCGTCGTCCGGCGTGGCAACGGCCGCTGATCCGGCGCGAATCGATGCTGATGACGACTTCGATCGTGATGCCCGTATCACCCTGCCACGTGAGAGCGGGCGGGTGTTGATTTGTGATCGCAGCCTGGAGCGCGCTGGCCGTGGGTGCCTCCGCAGCACGAGCAATCGTTGTCAACAGCAACGCTGCGACTGCGCAAGCGATACCCGTGGCTCCGACGCGGTTCCATGCGCGAGCCGAAGGCCTAAAGCGTACATCATCCAAATCTGAGTCCATCGCGGGTAAGAGATCCGATTGATGTGCCACCGGCGGCGCTGGTAGGCGAATGCGTCCATATCTGGACACCAGAGTTCCCGGATTGCCGCTGCAAGAATCCGGTCAGCGAGTGCAGTCCAATCGGACGCTGGTCGCAAGCATTCCAGTGTAACGACCATTTGGGCGAAATTGTTGACGTCGAGCGGACCACTGCCGTTGGCGTAGTAGGGAACGACTCCATCATCGCGCAGAAACGCTTTCAGATAGTATTGGGTTCCACGCGCGATCGGTTCGGCAAGGTCCTCTCGTTGCAGCAGGCCGCGACAGAGTTGCAACGCTTCCAAGACATACCCTGCGTGGAACCCATCGATCCATCGATGGTGACTCGACTCGCCGTACGGCCAAGAACCGTCCGGCATTTGCGCGCGAAGCGTGTAATCGATCGCGGCATCGGCCAGCGACCGCCACATTCGGTCGCCGCGATTCGCGGCGAGCGCGAGTACATATGCACCCCAGAGATTCGCGTTATGGACCATCGTATCGGCCTTGGGCGCATAGCCGATATAGGGCGCGCCATCTGCGCCCCGGCAGATGAGCTCCGCTTCAACAAACGCGGCAGCATCGGCGATGATGCGGTCGCTTTCATCGGTGGGCGGGCAACATTCCGCTACCGTGCGGGCGGCATAGGCCGTCGCAATAACGTTCGGTACATCGCACGGCACATAAAATGCCTTGGCCTGCCAGGGGAACGGGTA
>WHTP01000116.1 GCA_009377695.1 Hyphomicrobiales bacterium
CTCGATCGCGACCATGCGCCGACGATTAATCGTTGCACTGGTCAACACCCTATCGCGATGCCCCTGCTGCGCCGCTCAAACCCACAGACGCACCTGTGGTTCATGACGCAGTAAGACTAGTGTGGCGGTTCAGAAGTCCGCATCATTTCGCGGCGAGTCCGAATGCGGACTTCTGAACCAAAGCCACACTAGATTCAAAGAGTTGCTAGTGTCCCTCGATTCCGAAGTTCGTATAAAACCCCGCTGCGAAATGGCACGAACTTCGGAATCGGGACACTAGCCGACAATCTCGTTGTCGGAGAAGAACTGGGCGATCTCCTTCGCGGCGGTGTCCGGCGCGTCCGAACCGTGGACCGAATTCTCGCCGATCGACTTGGCGTGAACCTTGCGGATGGTGCCTGGCGCCGCCTTGGCCGGATCGGTCGCGCCCATGATGTCGCGATAGCGCACGATGGCGTTGTCGCCTTCCAGCACCTGCACAACGACCGGCCCCGAGATCATGAAGTCGACGAGTTCGCCGAAGAACGGGCGTTCGCGATGAACGGCGTAGAATGTTTCCGCCTGCTCGCGGGTGATCCGCACGCGCTTCTGCGCGACGATGCGCAGTCCCGCCTGCTCGATCAGAGCGTTGATTGCGCCGGTCAGATTCCGCGCGGTCGCGTCCGGCTTGAGGATGGAGAAGGTTTGTTCGATTGCCATTGGAAGATTTTCTGCCTTTTAGAACACGGTAACCATAGGTCGCGGCGGCTTATAGCGGCGCCTCGCGCGGCCAGCAAGCGGCAGCGTTCGTCGATCAGCCGTAGGGCGCGACAAAAAAGCCCTTTGAATGCTGGCTAAGGTCGGCCTCCACGGTCGCCATCCAAAAGATTGTTTCTTGCATGTTTCATCGACGCGACTGTGACGAAACCATTTTCCGCTGCGCACTCCTGAACCCAGGTGAGGGGCGATAGCGACTGATCCCACGAGGATGTGATGACGCATCCAGACACAGGAGAGAAGTTATGATCCGCAAGACGATGCTCGCCCTCGCCGCCACCGCTGTCGTCGCTGTTGCGGCGCTGACCCCGACTACCGCGTCGGCGTGGCATCACCACCACCATGGTCACCACTTCCACGGATTCCGCGGCTTGGGCTTCGGCCTCGCGATTGCGGCCCCGGTTGTCGCATCGTGCTACCAGTACCAGTACGTCGAGACCCGCCGCGGTCTGCGTCGCATCCTGGTGAATACCTGCGCGTACTAAGCCTCGCGCAAGTCTCCAGCTTCAAGACTCTGGTTTGCTGAAATGAACGGAGCCCCGGTTTCTCCTCCCAGCCGGGGCTCCTCGTTTTTTCGAGTCTCAATCACACCAATGCGAACAATCGCGCCGGTCCGCCGGTCGCGCCTTTGACTTTCGCCAGACCGACGACCAGCATCGTTCCCGCCGCCGGCACGCGATCAAGGCCAGCGACGTTCTCAAGCCCCCAGCGCCCGCCGGGAAGCCACAGCACGTGCGTCTTGAAATCTTTCGACGCACCGTGATCGAGCGAGAGCGTATCGACGGCCAGCCCCGCGACCTTGCGCTCCTTGATCAGCCACGCCGCCGCATCGGGGGCGATGCCCGGGAAGTGCATCACGCCGTTCGCGTCCCTGCCGACATACTTCGCCTGGTCCGACGCGTTCCGCGCCCAGCCGGAATGCATGGCGACGCAGCAGTTGTCGGGCAGCCGTCCGTGCTGGTGCTCCCATGCCGCGAGATCGCTGCGTGAGAGTTGATAATCGGGATCCTTCGCGGCCTTGTCGGCCACGTTGACCACTGCGAGCGGCACCACCAGCGTCTCGGCTGGAATCTGCTCCGCCGTCATACCCGCTTCGGAAAAATGGATCGGCGCATCGAGATGCGTGCCGCTGTGCTCGTTCAGCCGCCACTGATAGAGATTGTAGCCATCCTTCTTGAGGTCCTTGGCCTTCTGCATGTCGATTCCCGGCGTTCCGTCGAAAGTCGGAAAGTCCGCCGACATGATGTGCGTCAGGTCGACGACCCGTTTGAACGACCGTGGCGCCGCAATGGCCGACGACGGCGCGACTGCGGTCGCCGCAAACGTGGCCGCTGCCGCGAAGACCCGCCGCCGCGAGAGCGCGTGGTGGATCGCCTCCTGACATCCCGGGACGCACATGATGGCCTCCTTGATGCATCAAGCCTCAGAATGTGTGCCACCTTATACTCACAGCATTCCTGGCCGAAACAGCGACCGGCGGCTGATGACCTTGCCGGATACCACGAACACTCCGTCACCTGTGTAGTGCAGGGTTTCGGGGTGCTTCGGCGAGGCGGCGACGTGCGCCTTCACGACCTCGAAGATGAAGAAATCGTATCGATCGACGAGCGCATCATCGTGCAGGCGGCATTCGAAATTCGCATGACACTCGCGGATCAGCGGTGCCTCGACCTCATCTGCGTCCTCGCGCGTCAGGCCAAACTCCCGGAACTTGTCGGTCTCTGCGCCGGTGGTGTTCCCGATCCGAATGACGGTATCGGTCAATGCCGTCGTTGGCAGGTTGATGACACATTCGCCGCTTTTGCGGACGATCTCGAAGCTGTGATTGCTGCTGGCAATGACACATCCGACAAGCGACGGCGTGAACTCCATGACGGTGTGCCAGCCCATGGTCATGATATTGGTCTCGTCCTTCCATCGCGACGACACCAGCACGATCGGGCCGGGCTCCAGGTAGTGCCGGACCTGGCTCACCGGAAAGTCGCTCTTGTGGGGATTCCTTGGCATGGTGCTGCCTCTTCCACCTGACCTGCTCAAAACAAGTCGCACCGCTTTGCGGCGTTCCGAGGCTGCAACATTTCCTTAGGCATTGCCTTGGGCGCCATGCTCCGCCAAATAACGGCCCATGCTCATCATCGATGATTTGTCCGTCCGCGTTGCCGGCCGCCTCTTAATTGACCACGCCTCGGCGCACATTCCGACCGGTGCGCGCGTCGGCCTGGTCGGACGCAACGGCTCCGGGAAGTCCACCCTGTTTCGCACGATCACCGGCGAGATCGCCGCCGAGCACGGCGCGGTTCAGCTCTCGCCGCGCTGCCGGGTCGGCCGGCTCTCGCAGGAGGCGCCCGGCGGTCCCGAGAGCCTCCTCGAGGTCGTGCTGCGCGCGGACGACGAACGCATCCGCCTGCTGACCGAGGCCGAGACAGCGCAAGACCCGCATCGGATTGCAGAGATCCAGACGCGGCTCGCGGATATCGGGGCCCATTCAGCGCCAGCGCGTGCCGCCGAGATTCTCGCCGGACTTGGATTCTCGGCAGCGGATCAGGAGCATCCCTGCTCCGAATTCTCCGGCGGCTGGCGAATGCGCGTCGCGCTGGCGGCGACGCTGTTCGCTGAGCCTGATCTCCTGCTGCTCGACGAGCCGACCAACTTCCTCGATCTCGAAAGCACGCTCTGGCTGCAGAAGCAGATCGCCGCCTATCCGCACACCGTGGTTGTGATCAGCCATGACCGCGACCTGCTCGACAATGCGGTCGACTGGACGCTGCATCTCGAAGCCGGATCGCTGACGCTCTACCGCGGCGGTTATAGCGCGTTCGAGCGTCAGCGACGCGAGCGCCAGGTCCTCGACGCCAAGCTCGCCCGCAAGCAGGACGAGCAGCGGGCGCGCCTGACCGCATTCGTGGAGCGCTTCCGCGCCAAGGCCACCAAGGCGCGCCAGGCTCAGTCGCGGCTGAAATTGCTGGCAAAGCTCGAGCCGACGACAGCCGCCGTCGCCGATCAGGTGCGTCCGATTGTGTTCCCGCCGCCGGCAAAGCCGCTCTCGCCGCCCATCATTGCACTCGAGGGTGTCTCGGTCGGCTATGAGCCGGATCGTCCGGTGTTGCGGCGGCTCAATCTGCGGCTCGATCCCGATGACCGCATTGCGCTCGTCGGCTCGAACGGCAACGGCAAGTCCACATTGGTGAAGCTGTTGTCGGGCCGGCTCACCCCCATGTCCGGACGCATGAACCGCGCCGATCGCCTCGACGTCGCCTATTTCGCGCAGCATCAGCTCGACGAGCTTAATCCCGACGGCAGCGCCTACGATCACCTACGCCGGCTGATGCCGGACGCGCCCGAGGCGAAGGTTCGCGCGCGGGCGGGCGCGATCGGATTTTCGGCCGAAGCCGCCGACACGCCTTCAGCCAATCTCTCCGGCGGCGAGAAGGCGCGCCTGCTGCTCGGGCTCGCCACCTCCTCCGGACCGCATCTCGTCGTGCTCGACGAGCCGACCAACCATCTCGACATCGACAGCCGCGCTGCGCTGATGGACGCGATCAACGACTATCCGGGCGCCGTCATCCTGGTGTCGCACGATCGATACCTGATCGAGGCCTGCGCCGACCGCATCTGGCTGGTCGCCGATGGACAGGTCACGCCGTTCGACGGCGATCTCGACGACTATCGGAAGTTTATTCTCACCGACCGCCGCGACGGCAAGGACCGCGAGCGGCAAGCAAAAGGCGCGAGCCGTGGCGACATGCGTCGCGCGGCCGCCCAGTTGCGGGTCGAGCTGGCGCCGCTGCGAAAGCGGATCACCGATGCGGAGGCCCGCGTCGCACGACTGAACAACGAGATCGCACGCATCGATACCGCGCTCGCCGACGCCGGCCTGTTCGCGCGCGATCCCGCCAAGGCGGCGCAACTCTCCAAGGATCGCTCGACCGCCGTGAATGCGCTCGCCCGCGCCGAGGATGATTGGCTCGTCGCCAGCGAAGCGCTGGAAGCAGCGATGCGGTGAGCAACCAGCGCCGCAGCCTCCGGTCGCCGATCGATTTCGCAACGGCACACCACGGTCGACCAATCGGCTCCGGCTGCGCCTCTCAGCGCAGCCGGAGGTAGAATTGGGCACCCGCGGCCATGCGGCGCCCCTGCGATCAGACTTGGATGAGGGTGTGATCGGCCAGCATGCCGTTGCTGAGGTTGCCGTTGAGCACCGCGAGCGTCACGAACCCGTCGCCGCCGCCGTCGACGTCGATCTCTACCTGCGTGCCGCCGTCAGAAGAGACCGCGCGCAGGTAGCCCGAGCCGATCAGGTCGAAGGCATCGTCGCCGGTGAAGTTCTCGAAGATCGAGGCCGAGAGCACGAGCTGGTCTTCCGACGCACCCGAGGTCTTGAAGTCCGAGATGGTGTCGACGCCGCCGCCCACGCTGTCGAAGACGAACTTGTCGTTGCCGGCGCCGCCGGTCAGGATGTCGGCTCCGGCGCCTCCGAACAGGAGGTCGTTGCCGGCGCCACCGTCGAGGCTGTCGTCGCCCTCGCCGCCGTCGAGAGTGTCGTTCCCGGCCGCGCCCTTGAGCGCATCGCTACCAAGACCGCCGAGCAGTTGATCATCGTCGGCACCGCCATTAAGGACGTCACTGCCGTCACCGCCATCGAGAATGTCGTTTCCGGCTGCGCCTTTGAGGTCATCGTCGCCGAGACCACCGAAAATCTGGTCGTGATCGGCACCGCCGTCGAGGACGTCATCGCCCTCGCCACCATTGAGCATGTCGTTGCCCGCCATGCCCTTGAGCGTGTCGGCGCCGGCATTCCCGGTGAGCACGTTGCCGAGCCCGTTACCGGTCAGCCGGTCCGCCCCCGAACCGCCGATCACATTCTCGATGTTCTCGATGGTGTCGGTGGCGAAGTTGGACGATGCGCCGTTCTTCAGGGTCAGGTTCACCGCCGTGTCGACCTCATTAAAGTCGAGCGTATCGACCCCGTCGCCGCCGTCGTAGCTGTCGCGGCCATCGGCAACGGCGGTGACGATGAAGGTATCGTCGCCGTCATTGCCCTTGATGACGTCGTTACCGAGACCGCCAATGATAGTGTCGTTGCCATCGTCGCCGAAGATGACATCATCGTCGGCGCCGCCATCGATATGGTCGTCGCCGGCCCCACCCTCGATCAGATCGTCACCATCTTCACCGGACAGGGTATCGTTATCCAGGCCGCCATCGATGCGGTCTTCGCCCAGCCCGCCGTAGATGCGATCGTTGCCGGCGCCCCCGAAGAGTGTGTCATCTCCGCCAAAGATCGTGTAGTACATGGAAATCGAGTCATCGCCGTCTCCGCCATCGATCACAAAGCTGCCGGCCGAGGTCGAATTCGCCACGTCATCGCCGGCGCCGAGCAGGATGGTGCCGGTGACGGTCGAGCCGACATAAAGGTTCACTTGGTCGTTGCCGGCGCCCATGTCGATCGCCGAGCCGCCGGTCGCGATAATCGAGCCGGAATTATTCAGCGTATCCCTGCCGCCGCCCATCGACACCCCACCGACGATCCGGCCGGTGCTGTTGTTGCCGACAAAGTCCTCGTAGTCGCCGACCAGATTGATCGCCTCGTTGCCGCGCAGATCGAAGTCTTCGGCATCTTCGGGATCAACGCCTTCCGGACCGTGGCCGTCGCCCTGGATCAGACCGTCATTGACGATTGTGGTGGCACCCAGCGCATTGCTGTTGCTGGAATTGTCCACCTGGATGCCGCGGCCATAACCATAGATTTCGCCGGTGGCGTTGTTGACGATGGTACCGCCGCCGATGGCGATGCCTTCGGAGACGTTCGGCTCGCCATCGTGGTAGCCCTCGGCACCCATACCGGCGATGCGGCCATAGTTCAGGACCTGGACCAGGCCGTCGACATCGATGGCGTCGCCATCCGAGTCAGACAGCTCTGCTGAGCGGCCTTCCATGGTGCCGCGGTTGGTGATGAACACCTTTTCCGCTTCCGACCCGTCGTTGTCGATGTTCACCGCCGAGCCATTGCGGCCGATCATGGTCCCTTCGTTGAAAACGGTGGCGCTCTTGTCACCCGTCACCACATGACGCGAGCCTTCGAGCCAGCCACCTTCATAGTTGTTGACCACGCCGCCGTTATCGCTCTGGAAGTCGATCAGATCTCCGCCACCGGCAAAGCCTGGCGCCGTCGTAATCGTTCCCCAGTTGTTGACGACGGTGTTGTCGCCAGGCCGGATCACGTCGGTATCACTGCCGGTCTGCCGGATGATGCCGCCTTCCAGGTTGTTGATGACGGCTTGCGCACCGTCCTTCGTCAATTCGCGGAAGTCGATCACGCGTCCTGATGCCTCGATGAGGCCGCCATTGTTGAGGGTGATGGTCGAAGATGGGTCTACCTCCTGGCGCGGATTGAGCGAACCGCGGATGACACCACCTTCGAGATTGTTGAATGTCAGAGAGCCGACCGAGTTGACGACCGTGTCGAGTAGGCGACCGTTCGCCTCGATGAGACCGGCATTGTCGATCACAGCGTCACCGCCGCCTGCCCAGGTGAGGCCGTTGCCGTTGACCACGAGTTCACCGCCGGCCTCGACCACGACGTGGTCGTCGTTGTCGACGGTGATCCCGGACGTTACCGTCGCGCCGTTCTCAATGCTGATGGCGTCGTAAGCCTCGCTGCCCGCGACCGACCAGGTGCCACCCTGCACCACGAGATTCTCAAAGCCCGTCGCGGCGCCGAACGAGCCCGTGCCGGTCCCAAGCAGGTTCACAGTGTCGGTGCCGTCGCCGCCCATCATCGCGCCCGAGATGCTGGAGTTTGTGTAGACAGTGAGCGCGTCATCGCCGGCTCCGAGATCGATGCTGCCGGTGATCAGCCCCTTGTTGATAACCGTGTCGCCCTGATCGCCGAGCACGATGGCTTGGCCGGTCAGGCCCTGGATCACGCCTTCATTGGCGATCTCGACACCCGCAACAGCAGTCGTGGCCGCGATGGCAACCCCCTGCGCCATAATGATGCCGCCGACGTTGTTCTGAACCGCACCACCATTGAGACTGATCGCCCTGGCCGCCGTCGTCTCGGACATACCGAACGCTTGGACGAGACCTGAGTTCTCAATGCGAGCCGAGCCCTCGGTCGTCACAGCGTCGCTGCCGTTCGTCACCAGCACGCTGCCGCCAGCGGCGATCGTCATCTCGCCTTGATCGGCGAGCTTGAGCTGCGACATCACCATGGCGCCGGAGGCCACGTTCACCGAGTCATAGGCATCGCTCTGCAGCGACCAGACGCCGCTTTGGATCTCAAGAGCTTCGAAGTTCATATTGAGGCCGAGCGTGCCTACACCCGGGCCGATCAGCCTCAATGTGTCGTTGCCTTCGCCGCCGTCGATCAAGCCCGTCACGGTCGAGCCGACGTGGGCTTCGAAGGTGTCGTCGCCGTCACCGAGGTTCGCCGCTGAACCGCCGGTCGCAGTCATCGTCCCCTTGTTGACGACAAGATCGTCACCGCCGCCCATCTTCACACCGCCGATGATGGTGCCGGTATTGGTCAGACTGTCACCAAACGAGCCAACGATATTGATCGCCTCGCCTCCCTGGATGCGCTCCGCGAACAGCGCCACGTCCTCGGGCGTGACCGCCGTGGGCAGGTTGCCGTCGCCTTGGATCAATCCCGCGTTGGTGATGGTCGTAGGCGCGAAAGCGTCTTCGTTGCCGGAATTGTCGATTTGGATGGCGCGGCCATAGCCGTAGAGCGTGCCGCCTTCGTGGTTGATGATATTCGCGGCACCGGCCGCGACGGCCTCCGACACGTTGGGCTCGCCCTTATGATAACCGTTGTGGCCAAGGCCTTCGATGGTCCCCCAATTTTCGAGAATCACGCGGCCATCGACGTCGACTGCATCGCCGTCGCTGTCCTCATAGCCCTGCGACTTGCCCTGCATGAGGCCGCGGTTAATCACCGTGACGGTTTCCTCGGAGCTCGCGCCGTTATCGATATTCACCGCCGAGCCGTTGCGGCCAATCATCGTGCCGCCCTCGTCGTTGACGACGGTGGCAGCCGATTCGCCCGTGAACGCATGATGCGAGCCCTCAATCCAGCCGCCGGCCAGATTGTGAAGGCTGATGTTCTCACCGGTGTATTCGATCGCTTCCTTGCCGGCCTCTGTCGCATTTTCGTCAGCTTCATTGGCCGTCACAATGATGCGTCCGGCATTCGTAATGACAGTATTCCAGCCGACGACCATCGCGGAATTGTCGTAGCTCCCGCTTTCGATCACGCCGGTCGCGAGATTGTTGATGGTAACGTGATCCTCTGCCGACGTCCTTTCGGTTTTAATCGTCTTGTGGTCCGCGGAAATGAGACCGGCATTGTTGATGATGTAGGTGCTCGGCTCATCCGTCCCGCCCAACTCCATCTGAGACAGGATTTCGCCGGTCTCGCCGTTGTTGACCGTGATACGCGCACCGCCCTGGTTCGAAAACGTGCCGCCGGGTCCAATCCTGCCGTCATTATTGACGGTGACATCGACGTCATCGCCGTATCCGAATTCAAACTGGCTGCCATTGGCGTCCAGGACGCCTCCCTCCTCGATCGTGATCGTGGAGGTGCCGGTCATATGGACCGTCTGGGTATGGGTTTCGCCGGCGTGGATGACCTCGGAAAGTCATCGTTCTCAATAAGAGCATCCGCGACAACGTTCTCCCCGAGGTAAGAATTCGGGCTATCCGGATTGGAAACCGAAGTCAGCGTCAACGAGAAGGATTCGTGTTGTTCATCCTCGGTGTCGCCGGAAATCGTGATGCTGACCGTCGCCGACGTTTCGCCAGCGGGGATCGTCCCGGCGAAGGTCAAAGGCGGCGTACCGCCGAAGTCTTCGGCGTCGACGTTGTCGAGAGTGACCGTGCCCGAGAAGTTAAGATCGCCCACTGTACCGTTTGTGCGTTCGACGACAAAAGTGATCGTCCGGGTTCCGCTGTCGCCTTCCGCCGCCTGCACCGACAGCGAATCGGTTGCGAAATTCACCTCCTGCGCCGTCGGGTCGAGAATGAAGGGATCGGTGGAAAATGGCACGTCCGGGGCGATTCCATCGCCGCTCTCGTCGTTACCAGAGCCTTGGCTGATCCAGTTGGCACGATCGTTGATAATCGGCAGGAGTTCCTCGAATGTTGTTCCGGTCACGTGCCGACCGTCATAGGCAAGGATATGACCCGGGAGTCCAACCGCCGTGAGACCGCCCGTCAGACCTGTGCCCTCGAGCACCCCGATGTTCGGATTGAAGCTGCCGCTTCCGTCGAAGAAGTTGGAATTTGAGATAGCAGCGAGAAAAGTCGGGCTTACCGCGTCGCCTACATACGCATAGACAGCTTCGTTGGCCGTTTGGGTATTTCCGATGTCTCTGGCGGCATCGGTCGAGTATTCGATCGTGCCGAGATTGCTGGTCGGGGATGTCGTGGCCAAGTCATCCATCGTGACGACCGCGCCAGCGCCGATGTCGCCGGTGGCAGTCCAGCTCCAATGGTTTTCGTCATCGGTAAAGGAGGAACCGATCCACTCATTGTCGGTGAAGTTGATCACCGTGCCTGCGGCAATGTCCTCCAGGACGACGAAAGCCAGGTTGTCGTTGCCGTCCGCATTGAAACCGACGAAGGCAATGGAGCCGAGACCGAGAGGCATGGGGAGATCTCCTAAAAAAGGGCGCAGGGAACCGTTCACGGCAGCCGGATGGCTCCGTGGCGATCGGAATGGGAAAGCGTGAGACGGCGAGCTGGATGGACTGGTTACGCGACGCTCATGTCGAAGCTGGACGTTGGGTGACCATCGAAAGCAAATTCATACCGCCTTCGACTTGGCGCGCACCAAATCAGCTTAATCTGACAGTAATTTTACCGCCTCGCGACGACGCACAAAGAATGCGCGTTCACAGACGACGGTTTACTGTCCCGAATCCGATCGAGATTCTGCGCGACAGGAATGCCGTTACGGATCGCTGACCCGTGCTCAGGAGAGCCTCCGGTCAAACGCGGTGTCGGACGATCATGCGATATGCGACGACACGTCGCTTGTCTCTCGCAATCAGGAACGCGGCGCCTTCTTCCCCCGCCTGGCCTTCGGACCCTTGGCCCCGGGCGCTTCCGGTGCCCGCTCGATCGAGGCCAGCCGCCCGGCGGCGAAGCGATAGATGCCCGGCCGTGGACCACGGGTGTACGTCATCATCACGGACCGATCGCCATCTGGTTCGGTACCGATCTGAAGCTGCTCAGGCGCACCGGCACGACGCACGACATCGCATTCGGTCATCTGCAGCGCGATGCCGCCCGGAAGCAGCGCCGGCTGCGGCGCCGCGTCGGACGCCGGGTCCGGTGCTGCCGGAGCTTCGGCAGTCGTCATCGCGCACTGCCCGTCCGCGTTGACAAGATCGGCCGCCGTCACCGGCCGCAACGAGAAGTCTTTCTTGTTGCCCGAATAGGTCAGCCAGTCGGGCTTAGTGAGCTGCTCCACGCGCGGCAGCAGCTTGACGCTGCCGACCTCGGTCAATTGACTGGGCGCGCACGCAGCGGCGGCTGCGACTGTCGCAACCGCGGCAAAGATCATTGAGCACCGCAAGCAATCCCACATCCCACGTCCCCTGACGAACGTTCCCGGCGACCGCCGTTCAACGATTGACATTCGGGCATGATGTCTTTCGAAAGCCGGTTCCCCGCTATTCGGGATCATGCCCCGCGCCCGAACGCGGAACTATTGCGCAGGCCATCTTTTTGAATCAACAGGTCATTTTGGGCAGCTTCGCGGCAAAGCAGGGATCGTCCATGCGGCCCGCCGACGCGCCTGCTCACGCTTTTTGCTGCCAGCGTCCATGCTCGTCCGGCTGCCAGTAGGTGGCCGCAAAGCCGTTCCCCTTCGCCTCCTGCCAGCGCGTGCGCGCGGTCTCCACCGCATCAGGATCCTCCCCATCGAACAAGAGAACGATCCGCTCATAGTCGCCCGCGTCAGACGGCACCGCCGCGCCATCGATCAGAAAGCGCACGCGCGCCTGATTGGGATTGTCATCGTTCACGGTCAGCAGGATCGGTTGCTCCCGCGCCTCCGGATCGCGCCAGATACCATGCGGCAGGAAGGCGTCGTCACGGAACGTCCAGAGATGCGCATCAAGCGCTTCGATCCGCTCCTCCGATGCCGCCTGCACGATGACGCGCCAGCCGCGCTCGAGCGATTTCTCGAGCAGCGCAGGCAGCACGCGCTCGATCGGCTGGCGTTGCAGATGGTAGAATAGAATTTCCGTCATGCCCGCCCGCGAAAAGTCGTGAAGATCATGGGCTTTGCCACCAACATCTCAATTTACTTCTCGTAGTGATCCGCCACCAGCCGGTCGAGCAGCCGCACGCCGAAGCCCGAGCCCCAGCTTTTGTTGACATCGCTCTGCGGCGAGGCAAAGCCGGTACCCGCGATGTCGAGATGCGCCCATGGCGTCTTTTCGACGAAGCGCGCAAGAAGCTGCGCCGCAGTGATCGAGCCAGCGTCGCGTCCGCCCGTGTTCTTCATGTCGGCGAATTTCGAATCGATCTTCTTGTCGTATTCGGGACCGAGCGGCATGCGCCATACCCTCTCGCCGGTCGCGAGTCCCGCCTTGGTCAGCCGCTCCGACAGGGTGTCGTCGTTCGAGAACAGGCCGGCATATTCGTGCCCGAGCGCGACGATGATCGCGCCGGTCAGCGTCGCCAGGTTGACCATGAATTTCGGCTTGAAGCGCTTGTTGACGTAA
Source organism: Hyphomicrobiales bacterium (assembly GCA_009377695.1). Classification (GTDB taxonomy): domain Bacteria; phylum Pseudomonadota; class Alphaproteobacteria; order Rhizobiales; family Xanthobacteraceae; genus VAZQ01. Next base: position 12,498 of record WHTP01000116.1, read on the forward strand.
TGCAGCACGTCCGCAAGCACCAGCCGGCCTTCGGCGTCGGTGTTGATGATCTCGATCGTCTGGCCCGACATCGTGGTGACAATGTCGCCCGGACGCTGCGCCTTGCCATCGGGCATGTTCTCGACGAGACCGATTGCGCCCACGGCATTGACTTTGGCCTTGCGTTCCGCGAGCGCCTGCATCAGTCCCACCACGCAGGCGGCGCCCGCCATATCGCCTTTCATGTCCTCCATGCTGCCCGCGGGCTTGATCGAGATGCCGCCGGTATCGAAGCAGACGCCCTTGCCGATGAACGCCACAGGCGGCGTGTTTTTCTTGCCGCCGTCCCAGCGCATGACGACCATGCGGCTCGGATGCTCGGACCCCTGCCCGACCCCGATCAGCGCATTCATCCCGAGTTTCTTCATCGCGGGAACGTCAAGGATTTCAACGGACACGCCAAATTTCTTGAGGCCGTTGGTGCGGCGGGCGAACTCCTCGGGGAACAGGATATTCGGCGGCTCGTTGACCAGGTCCCGCGCCAGCAACACGCCGCTCGCAACGGCATCGCGCGAGGCAAATGCCTTCTGCACGGCGCCGACGCCGGACACCGCGATTCCGATCGTCACCTCTGACGGTGTCTCGTCATCGTCCTTGCGCTTGGTCTTGTAGCGATCGAACGCGTAGGCACGCAGGCGGATGCCAAGCGCCATATCTGCGACCCGCTCGGGCTTCGGCGCACCGCCCGGCAGATCGGCGATGATGGTGGCCTCGGGCGCGGATGAGACCTTCCCCATCGCCACGCCACCGAGCTTCACCCATGATTCGGACTTGAGGTCCTTCACCTTGCCCACCCCGATCACCACCAAGCGGGGCGCCACGAGGCCGGCAGGCGCTACGATCTCAAGGGTCGACCCGTGTTTGCCCTTGAACCGCTCGGCCTCCGCGGCCCGCTTGATCAGGTCGCCCGCCGAATCGAGGACCGCGCGTGCCGCGGTCCCGAATTTGAGCCCATCGTCACAGAACACAATCAGAACCCCTTTGGGGGCAGCCGAAAACGGAACGAAATCGAGCTTCAGGGTGGCGGACATGGGGGAGCCTTGCTGCTTCCTTGGGGGGCGGGACCGGCTTAGGGGCGACCTGCTCGGTTGGTGCGCTCTTCGCGCCCAACCAACCACAGATATGGCCCGGTCGGGAGCGCCGTGCATAGCCCCCTTGAAAACGACCCCGATTGGCTGCGTTTCGGTTAATTTTCCGATTCCGGCAGTCAGATTTTGTTGTGCATGCTCAATGGCTTTGCCTTGGCGAAGCCACTTTGTTGGACAATGAATTTACCCCTCTGGAGCGGGCGGACGACCACACCACGACACCAACATGGGCATGGGGGCCCGATGTGGTTGGCCGAAATCGGGGGCGGCACGCGCGAGAATGGGGTCGATCGGGCGTTACATATTTCGCGCCACGTTGGGCGCGTTCCTGGTCGTGCTCATCAGCGTGACCGCGCTGATGTGGATCACGCAGGCGCTGCGAAATTTCGATCTCATGACCAACCAGGGTCAGAGCATCCTGGTCTTCGTCGGCATCACCGGGCTGATCATCCCCATGCTGGTGATGATCATCGCGCCGATCGCGCTGATGATTGCGGTCGCCCACGTGCTGACGAAGCTCAGCAACGATTCCGAGCTCATCGTCATGAACGCCGCTGGGATGGCTCCTTGGCATGTGTTCCGCCCATTCCTGGCGCTCGGAATCCTGGTCTCGCTCGTAGTCGCATGGATCAGCTTCTATCTTTCCCCGATGTGTCTGCAGGAATTGCGCCTCTGGGCCACGCAGGTCCGCGCTGAAATCGTGACCAGCAACGTGCAACCCGGGCGGTTCATCGTCATCGACGGCAAGCTGACCCTGCACGTTCGGGCGCGCCAGCCGAATGGCCAGCTCTTGGGCATCATGGTCGACGACCAGCGTAATCCCAAGGAGCGCGGGACGATCTTTGCCGAACGAGGCGACTTGCTGAACAACGACCACGGTATCTTCCTGTTGCTGTCGAATGGCGCCGTTCATCGGCAGGAAGCCGGAAAAAAGGATCCTGCGATCGTTCGGTTCAAAGACTACGCCTTCGATCTGTCGCGCCTGTCGCCGAATGCAGGGCCGGTGACATTTGCGGTCCATGAACGATCGATTAGGGATCTCCTCAACCCACGGCCGGACGATGCGATGTACCGACGGCAACCGGGGCACTTCCGCGCGGAATTGCACAACCGCATCACCATGCCGCTCTACCCGCTTGCGTTTCTGCTCGTGACGTTTGCCTTCCTTGGCGCACCACGGACGACGCGGCAAAGCCGTGCCCTCTCGCTCGTGGCCGCTGTCGCACTGGTCGCAATGGTTCGGGGACTGGGCTTCGTCGGGACCATTTCCGGCGCGCGTTCGCCGCTTGCGCTGCTGGTGCCGTATCTCGGATTGGCGGTCGCATTCATCCTCGGCGGCTGGGCGATGGCGCGCGGCGTCGTCATCGAGCCACCGGCGGCATTCACCAGCCTGTTGAATGCGATGGCCGAGGGCATCAAACGGCGGACCGCTGTGGCAGCAGGGCAACACTCATGATGCCCAGCACCCTCACCCGCTATTTCGGGATGCGGTTCTTCAACGTCGTCGCCGGGACTTTCATCAGCCTGTTCGTGCTGATTCTGCTGCTCGATTTCATCGAGCTCCTGCGCCGCCACGGCGAAGCCAAGGACGTATCGGCCCTGATGGTGGCGCAAATCTCGCTTTACCGCGTGCCATTCATCACCGAACGCATCATCCCGTTCACGGTGCTGGTCGGCACGATGGTCTGCTACCTGAATTTGTCGCGCCGCCTCGAATTAGTAGTGGCGCGATCGGCGGGAATCTCGGCATGGCAGTTCGTGAAACCCGCGGTGGTGATCGCCTTGCTTGTCGGAATTCTGGTGACGACCGTCTACAACCCTATTTCGGCGACGTTTCGTGAGCGATCGGAGCAGCTCGAAGCGATGCTGAGCGGGGATAATCGGAATCCGCTGCTCTCTCACAGTGGGTTCTGGCTTCGTCAGCGTAACGCGGAAGGCCAATCAATCATCAACGCCCGCAGCAGCCTGCAACAAGGCACCGAACTCTCCGATGTGAGCATTTTCACCCTGAACGATACGGACGGATATCTTGGCCGGATCGAAGCCAAGCGAGCGGTGCTGCATGATGGCTTCTGGAGGCTCGAAGACGCGCGCGTCTTCATCGGCGAGGCCGTCCCGACGAATCACGGATCATATGATCTGAAGACCAATCTCACCCGCGCCCAGGTCCAGGAATCCTTCGCAACCCCCGAAACGGTCCCGTTCTGGCAGTTGCCGACCCTGATTCGCCTTGCCGAAGACTCCGGGCTCGCCGCGGTCGGCTACCGCCTGCAGTATTACCAGCTGCTGGTTCTACCATTATACCTTGCGGCGATGGTGCTCCTGGCGGCCGCCGTCAGCCTCCGGTTGTTTCGCTTTGGCGGGGTGCAACGCATGGTCCTGGGTGGCGTTGCAGCCGGCTTTCTGCTTTACGTATTGTCGAAAGTTGCGGGGGATTTGAGCAAGGCTAGCCTGCTGACTCCCGTTGTGGCGGCGACACTGCCCCCGTTCTTGGGCGGGGTAACGGGGTTCGTTGCGCTCTTGTACCAGGAGGACGGGTGATGGCGCCCCCGGCCTATAGCCGACGAGTCTCGACTCGCCGCCTTCAGGTGTGGCGCGCCCTATGCATTGGCGGCGTCCTGCTGACCTATGCCGCAAGTCTGGTCGACAGCCGCCCCTCAAGCGCCCAGAACCAGCCCGGAACGCTCATGCAGTTCCCGAAGCGCCCAGGCGATATGCGGAGCGGCATCACAATGCCCCGGCCGGGGCAATCGAACGAGCAGATGCTCGTGCGCGCGAACGAGATCAATTACGACCATGCCAATGACCGCGTGGCGGCCGTCGGCGCCGTTCAAATTTACTATGCCGGCGCAACACTTGAGGCCGACCGGGTCATCTACGATCAGAAGACCAAGCGGGTGCATGCGGAAGGCAACGTCAAACTCACCGAGGCGAACGGCCGCATCACTTACGGGGCGATCATCAATCTGAGCGACGACTTCCGCGACGGTTTCGTCGATTCGCTGCGGCTGGATGCGCCCGATCAGACCCGGATGGCCGCCACCCGCGCCGACCGCAGCGAAGGCAACATCACGGTCCTCCAGAGCGGCGTCTACACGGCGTGCGAAGCGTGTGCCGACGACCCGCGGAAACCGCCCAAGTGGCAAGTCAAAGCCGCCCGGATTATCCACGATCAGGGCGAGCAGATGATCTATTTCGAGGACGCCAGCATCGAGTTCTTCGGCGTTCCGCTCGCCTATGTGCCGTTCTTCTCGACGCCGGACCCGACCGCAAAGCGCAAGACCGGCTTCCTCATCCCGACCTACGGCACCAGCTCGCAGTACGGCGTGTCGGTGACGACCCCCTACTACTGGGCGCTGGCGCCGAACTACGACTTCACGCTCACGCCCAAGATCACCACCCAGCAGGGTCCGCTGGTTCAGGGCGAGTGGCGCCACCGCCTCCTCAACGGCTCCTACGCGATTCGCGCGTCGGGCATTTTCCAGCTCGACCCGGATGCCTTCGGCGATACGCCCGGCAATCGCGAGTGGCGCGGCGACATCAGCTCGAGCGGCCAGTTCCGCATCAACGACCGCTGGGTCTGGGGCTGGGACGGCACCGTCATCAGCGACAAGAGCTACTATCAGGACTACGGGTTCTACAAATACCAGGCCGCGGATTTGCTGCGGTCGACGCCCGATTACGTGATGTCGCAGGCCTATTTGCAGGGGCGCGGTGAACGCAGCTTCTTCGATCTTCGCGCAATGTACTTCTACGGCTTCACCAGCGTCGACGACCAGAAGCAGAGCCCGATCGTTCACCCGGTTCTGAACCACGAATACGTTTTCCGCCAGCCGGTGCTCGGCGGCGAGCTCGGCATCCGCAGCAACCTGACCAGCCTCAGCCGGCAGGGAGCGAGCTTCGAGGCGATCAACCTCGCGGCGGCAACCGGCCAGCTTTGCTCTCTCACCAGTGCTGATCCAAACGCGCGAAGCGCGGCCAACTGCATCTTGCGCGGAGCGCCCGGCGATTACACGCGGGCTTCGACCGAGATCACCTGGCGGCGCTCCATCGTCGACTCTCTCGGCCAGGTCTTCACGCCGTTCGCATCGTTGCGCGGCGATCTCGCCAGTGTCGACATCTCGCCAGACCCAGGCGTCTCCAATTTCGTCACGACCGGGCAGAACGAAGTTGCCCGTTTCATGCCGACGGCCGGCCTCGAGTATCGCTACCCCTTCATCAACGTACAGTCCTGGGGAACGCAGACGGTCGAGCCGATCGCGCAACTCATCGTCAGCCCGAATGAAACCAGCATCGGGGCCTTGCCGAACGAAGACTCGCAGAGCTTCATATTCGATGCCAGCAACCTGTTCCGCACCAACAAGTTCGCGGGCTGGGACCGCGTCGAGGGCGGCGGGCGGCTCAATGTGGGCGGGCGATACACCGCCCAGTTCAACCAGGGCGGCTACCTCAGCGTCGTGGCCGGACAGTCCTATCACCTGTTCGGGCTGAACTCGTTCGACGTCGCGAGCCCGACCAACACCGGCCTCGACAGCGGCCTCGACAAGGCGCGCTCCGACTACGTCGCCAGCGTGATCTATCAGCCGAATTCACAACTCACGCTGTCGTCGCGTTTCCGGTTCGACGAAGGCAACTACTCCGTGCAGCGGTCCGAATACGACGCAACGTTCAATTTCGAGCGTTGGTCGACCACCGTGATGTACGGCTACTACGCCCCGCAGCCGCAGATCGGGTTCCTGGAGTCGCGCGAAGGCATCACCTCCCTGGCCCGGTTCAAGCTCTCGCCGAATTGGCAGTCGTTCGGCGGCGTCAGGTATGACCTGAAGAACAATCAGCTCAACGAGACTCAGATTGGCATGGGGTATATTGACGACTGCCTCATCTTGGCCCTGAATTACATTACAGAATACCGCTACAACACCACCGACGCACACAATCACACTGTGATGCTGCAGTTCAGCTTGCGGACGATTGGCGGGACGTCGACCAGGCAG
>WHTP01000160.1 GCA_009377695.1 Hyphomicrobiales bacterium
AAAGGATGAAGCGCGAGATGCGCGGGTTCCTTCATCGCTTTGAACGAAAGAAGACGAACGTCGTAATGCTGGCCCACTTCTTCGAGCGCCCAGCGAACGCGCATGTCGCGCGCCAGACCCTTGCCGCCATCGGGCGAGCGTTCAAAGGCGGTAATAGTAATAGTCATTGTTGTTCTCAATAGCTTGTCTGGGATTCTCATAGCCTCAATCGACCGGACAGACCGGATCCAGCCCGTTCTATCGAACGCCGCGGCAAACCGTAGATCTCGAGCGCCTTGTCAAGGTAGGGATCGGGCCCGAAGGATGCTTCGACATATCGTGGGGCTTCGACCCTGGCCCGCCTTGCCCAATCTGGATTGTCCAGAATCTTCAAAACCGCTTCCGCTAACGCCTGGGCCGAGCGGTGTCGAACCAGATGTCCGGTGACTCCATCCTGGAACGCTTCGGCATTGCCGCCAACGTCGGTAGCGACGACGGGACACCCGGCCGACTGCGCTTCGAGCAGCACGCAGGGAAGGCCCTCGGTACGCGACGAAAGCATGAAGATATCGGTGGCGGCATAGACCAGTACCACATCGGTGACGGCTCCCAACATCGTGATGCGGTCCTCAAGCCCTAGTTCGCTGACTTTGCGCCGGACCGCATCTTCCAGCACGCCATAACCTCCAATCACGAACCGAACGTCCGGTCGTAGCGTCGCAATCGCCGCGGCGGCTTCGACCCATAGTTCGGGGTCTTTCTCCGGCACCATGCGGATCATGGTGGCAACCACGCGGGCTCCGGGTTGCAGCCCCAGTTGAGTTCGGAAATTCGAGACCTCCTGAGCGCTGGGTACCCGAACCGTCGATGGATGAAGCACGTTGGTCAGAACCCGAAACGCGTGTCTCCTGAAACCAAGCCAGCGCTCATAGTCGACGGCGGCAGCCTTGCTGTTGCTCGCGAATGTGACAGCGCGACTTCGCGCAAGCGCGAAATAGGCGTCGCGATAAAACTGCTGGTTCTCGAGCAGGTCCTCTTGAACCATCGATAATTGGTGCGCGATGATGCGCGGCACGCCCAAAGCGCCGGCTGCCAATCCGCCAATGGCGATCGCCTGGCCGAGCCAGCAATGGACCACGGCCGGGCGAAAGTCTTTCGTCACGCGGGCGACCGCATCGAAGAAATTTAAGAGCCACGGAGGCAAATCCTTTTCGTACAGCCGCAGTTCCTCCGAGACCGCCCTGACGGAATGATCCTGTGTCGCCTCGCGCGGCAAGGTTTGGATTGACAGCCCGAGGGCCTTGATCTCGTTCATGTAGCTGGCTTGGCCAGGTTCGACTGGCTGCAACGCAAGCATGCAAACGTCGTAGCCTCGATGAACCAGCAACTGCGCCGTATCGATCGTCAGCCGTTCGCTGCCACCACGCCCAAAGGAGGGTGTAACCAGCAGAATTCGATTCGGCACGACGTGATAGGCGGTCTTGCGCCGTGCCATCATGCTGCGAAAAACTGCGGATCGGGACTTCGGTTGGTTGAGATACGCGTGGATGCGCTGCCGTGCGCCTGCGGTCGCGGCGCTAAACATTCGTCGGACGTCAAACACTCTTGTGAGCGTGGCGCCAAGTATTCGCAAGGCGCCGAACATTCCCGTGAGGCAGGTGCTAAGCACTTTGAGGGCGCCAAGGACGCCTGCGGCCGATGCGCTCAGCACTCGTGCAAGCAGGGCCGCCCACAGCAGCCAGAGCGATGATCTCGTCTGAATCCCGGCCGCCGTGATGAGATGAAGATGAAAGTAGCCCCGGCTCGCCAGATCGAAATTCAAGAAGACACTGTTCATGAATTCCGGCGATCTCGTCAGCACGTGGCCGCTCCAGCGGGGCGGCAGGACCACCCGCCAGTGTCCGCGGGCGTCGATCGCAATCGGACCTTGGCGGTTGGTGGGCCGATACACTTTGGCGTCGGGATCGATGGTCTCGTATTCGACGGCCGAGTCTCGGTCGCAGAAAACGAAAAGGTTCAGGCCGAGGCCGCGGGCGTAGGTCAGCAGATCCTCGATCTCAGAACTCAATGACCATCTCCTACGACGGCCGCGCCGACTTGGGCCCTATCGGCATCGATCGAGGTCAATCTGCCCGGTCCGGGCTCCGATTGGAACAGGTTGTGCCGGTTTTAGTCCTTCAGCTCAGCACGGGCTTGCGTGATCTTTCGTTTGCTCAGACCTCTCACCGTCCTCACGCTGAGGAGCGAGCGTAAGCGAGCATCTCGAGGCGGGGGGGCGGCCCGGGTCGGGGCTGCAACAGCGGGCCCTCGTGGTTCGAGACCTCGGCCTTTCAGCCTCGCTCCGCATTATGAGGGTCAAGGTTTACCGATGGTCACGATACCGCATCGCCGGAGTCGGCCGCGCGCATCTCGCTGATCACCCGCTCGGCCAGCACCTCCGGGTCGCGCTCGCCGCGACGGGCATGCTGGACCACGCGCTCGGCGATCGACTTCATTGTTGGCGCATCCTCCGGCGCGATTTCCAGAACTTCGCAGACATTGTCGACGGCAAGCGCCATGTCGACGATCTCGTCCTGCTCAAACGGCGGGCTCTCACTCAAAAACACGATACTCATGGTTACAAGGTCCGTAACAAAACGCCGCATCCGTTTGCGCAGCATAGCATCGGCGGTTGAGCGTGGCGATTGGCTGGATGTTTCTGAGCGTCGCGATTTTGCCACAAAGATGTCAGCTCGCCGGCTTTCGGTGGTGGACACGGCTGGGACACGCGATCCCGATCACGCGCGCAAGTGCCTGCGCCAAAATCATCACTGGCCCTTTCGCATTGATGCTTGCAAGATGTGGTCAACGACAAGCGGGGGAGGAACCGCGCTCAGTGACCGCGTCTTTCGACGTCGCACGTATCGATACGGCTGCCGAACGATCCGCCGCCGCACCGCGCCGCTCGCTCCTGTCGGCGTGGCAGACGGCGATCCTGTCCGCGCTGCTGATCGTGATCCTCTCGGCGTTGGTCATTCCGCCGTTCCTGCTCCTGGTGCAGGGCAGTTTGACCGTCGCCGGGCCGACGCCGAGCACGTCCACCTTCGGTCTCACCAACTTCGAAGCCGTGCTGAGCGGGCGGCACATCGTTACCACCACCATCAATTCGCTGGTATTCGCGGCGGCGAGTGCCGCGTTGGCGCTGCTCCTCGGCTGGGCGACTGCGTGGATTGTCGAGCGCACCAACACGCCGCTCAAGCCGCTCGCCTACCTCACCGCGATCATTTCGCTGGGCACGCCCTATATCCTCTACGTCACGGCGTGGCTGCTGTTCTTCGGCAAGGCAGGCCCGGTCAATCATCTCTACCGGACGCTCACCGGCAACATCGATGTCCTCATCAACATCTATTCGATGGCCGGCATGGTGCTGGTCGAGGGCTTCCTGTGGTCCCCGCTGGCGTTCCTGCTGGTGAGCGCGACGTTGCGCAACGCCAACCCGGAGCTGGAAGAAGCGGCGCGGGTGCATGGTGCCGGCGTGTGGGCGACGATCCGCCGCGTGACCATGCGGCTGTCGCTGCCGTCGATCATGGCGCTGGCGATGCTGGTGTTCATCCGCGCCGTCGAGGCGTTCGAGGTGCCGGCGCTGGTCGGCCTGCCCGGCCGCATCTCGGTGCTCACCACCGACATCTACATCAACATGGTGGCGCGCGCGCCGCCCGACATCGGCGGCGCCAGCGCGTTGTCGGTGCTGATGCTGCTGCTCGTGTTCGTGCTGCTTTATGTCTACGGCCGGCTGTCGCGGCATGCGGAGCGCTTCGCCACCATCACCGGCAAAGGCTTCCGGCCGCGACCGTTCGATCTCGGCCGGCTGCGCTACGTTGCGGCCGGCATTCTGATTTTCAATTTCATCCTGCTCTTGTTGGTGCCCATGCTGATGCTGGTCTGGGTGTCGCTGTTGCCGTTCTTCCAGCCGGTCAGCGCTGCCGCGCTCAAGCTCGTCAGCCTCAGCAACTACCGGACCGTGCTCGAGTCCGGGCAGCTCGAACTGATGCTCAACACGCTTATGGTCGCGGTCGCGACCGCGACCATCGCGGTCGGCCTCACATTCGTGGCGGGATGGCTCGCCGTGCGGCGCGCGCCGTGCGGATGGATTGTCGACCGGCTGGCGACGATCCCGCTGGTGTTCCCCGGCCTCATCCTCGGCATCGCTGTCATGCAGCTCTTCCTCGCGGTGCCGATCCCGATCTACGGCACGCTGGGCATCCTGGTCTGGGCCTTTGTCATCAACTACCTGCCCTACGGCATGCGCTACAGCGCCTCCGGCATGCTGCAGATCCATCGCGAGCTCGAGGAGGCCGCCGCGGTCTGCGGTGCGACGCCGATGACGCGGCTGCGCCGGATCGTGGCGCCGCTCTTGGCGCCGGCGCTGCTCGCCGGCTGGCTGTTCATCTTCCTGATGTCGGCGCGCGCGCTGTCGCTGCCGATCCTGTTGTCGGGTCCGCGCTCGCAGCTCATGGCGGTCGCGATGTTCGATTTGTGGGGGAACGGCCAGGGGACCGAGCTCGCCGCGCTCGGCCTGATGTGGTCGATGCTGATGACGATGATCGCGCTTGTTTTCTATGTGGTTGCCCGCCGTTCGGCCGGCGGTGCGCTCGGACGCGCTTGAGGATGTCCATGTATGTGAATCACGTTGCAATGTCTCTCCACTCGTCCCTGCGAAAGCGGGGACCCAGGAGCCGTAAAGGAAGATTCTGGATTCCCGCTTACGCGAGAATGAGCGGTGGAGAGGCCCAAGTCGAGCGGAGCATGTCGTAGCCATGCTTCGTGTCGAGCGCCTCACCAAGATCTTCGAAAACTCCACCGACCAGATCGCCGGTGGCATTCGCGACGCAAGCTTTACGCTCGATCCCGGTACCTTCTTCACCATGCTGGGTCCGTCCGGCTGCGGCAAGACCACGACGCTGCGCTGCATCGCCGGGCTCGAGACCCCGGATGATGGCATCATCTCGGTCGATGGGCGCGCTCTGTTCGACGGCGGTGGAAAGAGGATCAACGTGCCGGTCGAGCAGCGCGCGGTCGGGATGGTGTTCCAGTCCTATGCGATCTGGCCGCACATGACGGTGGCGGAGAACGTCGCGTTCCCGCTCACGGTCATGAAGCACCGCCGCTATTCTCGCGCTGACATCGAGCAAGCCGTCGCGAAGGCGCTGGCGGTCGTTGATCTCGCCGGCTTCCAGGACCGGCCGGCGCCGCGGCTCTCCGGCGGCCAGCAGCAGCGCGTCGCGCTCGCGCGCGCGATCGTGCACGAGCCGCGGCTGCTCCTCCTCGATGAGCCCTTGTCCAATCTCGACGCCCAGCTCCGCGACGAGATGCGGAGCGAGCTCAAGCGCCTGCAAAGCAGAATCGGCATCACCACCGTCTATGTCACGCATGACCAGTCGGAGGCGCTGGCACTGTCGGATCAGATCGCGGTGATCGACAAAGGCACGATCCGGCAGATCGGCTCGCCGCAGGACATCTATTTCCGGCCGACGAATCCGTTCGTCGCGCGCTTTGTCGGCGCCACCAATCTGCTTGCCGGGCGGCTGGTCGGCGCAGCCAATGGCCGTGGCGATGTCGAAGTGCTCGGCGGTCGCAAGATCACGTGTCTCGTTCCCAGCGCCATCGCCGACCCATCGTCTGTTTCGGTGTCGATCCGGCCGGAAAGCGTCCGGCTGGTGCCGCGAGCCGACGCGCCGACAATCGTCGGTGACAACTGCATTCCGGGCACGGTCACAGGCGTCGTCTTCCTCGGCGCGACGCGCCGCGTCGACGTGGTGAGCGATGGCGTGACGCTGCAGGTTACGACGGCCGCCGATGTGCTGCTGCCGGCGGATGGTGCGGTTGACCTCCTGTTCGCGCCGGAGCGGACGGTCGCTTTGCCCGGGAAGGTGTCGTAAAACAAAGCATCCGCGAAAACACCGGCCGAACGCAGGGCCTAGTGGAGTGGATTTGACATTCGCGACCCACTGGCAGCAGGCGCGCAACGCGAATGTCAAATCCAAAACTCCACTAGCAGCTTATATTTGCTAGTGGTCCTTTTGATTCTAACATTCGCAAAGTCGCCAGCTGAGAAGGGATGCGAATGTTAGAATCGGACCACTAGCGCGCAATACCGAGATCAAACACGCAAGGAGAAGAAAATGGCCAAGAAGTACGAAACGGTCCTGATCGAAAAGAGCGAGGGCATCACGTGGCTGATCATGAACCGGCCCGACAAGCGCAACGCCATGAGTCCGCAGCTGCATCTCGACATGGACGATGCGCTGGACGATCTCGCGACCGATGAGGAGACCGAAATTCTGGTGCTCACCGGCGCGGGTGAGGAGGCGTTCTGCGCCGGCCAGGACATCCGGCTCTATTTCCGCGGCACCGAGCAGGATCCAAAGACGCGCGCCAAGGCGCGCCGCGCGTCGAACCAGTGGCGCTGGCATCGGCTGTCGACCTTTCCGAAACCGACCATCGCGATGGTCAATGGCTTCTGCTTCGGCGGCGGCTTCACGCAGGTCTCGGCGTGCGACTTTGCCATTGCCGCCGACGAGGCGCAGTTCGGGCTCTCGGAGGTGAACTGGGGCATCCTGCCGGGCGGCATCGTGTCGTGGAACGTCGTGCAGATGATGAATTTCCGCGATGCCATGTACTACGCCATGACCGGCGATACCTTCGACGGCAAGAAGGCGAAGGAGATCGGCTTCGTCAATCTTCACTTCCCTAAGGCGAAACTGAAGGAAGAGACGATCAAGTTCGCCAAGAAACTGCAGGAGAAAAGCCCGGCAGCGCTGCAATATACCAAGGAGGCGGTCCGCGCGGTGCGTTTCATGAACGAGCCGCAGGCGGCCGATTACCTCAACGCCAAGAGCGACGCGCTCAAGCACAACGACAAGGAAAACAGCCGCCAGCAGGGCATGAAGCAGTTCCTGGACGACAAGAGCTATCGCCCCGGCCTCGGCCACTTCAAGCGCCAGAAGGCCGCGGCGAAGTAGCGCTCGGGCGCGTGCGCATCATCGCTGTCCCTGCCAGCGCCGACCTGATGCCGGCGGTGTTCGCCGTCCGGCATCAGGTGTTCGTGGTAGAGCAGGGTGTTCCACCCGAGCTTGAGCGCGACGAATTCGACGTGGTGGCGGTCCACCTGGCTGCGCTCCGCGGCGACGACGTGATCGGTACGCTGCGAATTGTCGTCGTCGGCGGCACTGCCAAGATCGGCCGTATGGCGGTGCTGCCGGGCGATCGCAAGTCCGGGATCGGCTCACGCTTGATGAGCCGTGCCGACGAGATCGCCAGTATGATGGGTGTCAGGGACATCATGTTGCATGCCCAGCTTACGGCTAAGGCGTTCTACGCGCGGCTCGGCTATCGCGAAGAAGGCGAGGTGTTCGAAGAGGCGGGCATTCCGCACGTCACGATGCGCAAGGTGATCGGATGATGGGCAGTTTACCGACGAGCACAATCTCTCCCGGCCTCATGCTGAGGAGCGGCTTAGCTGAGATGCAGCGGTGCGCACAGTCGGGGCGTGGGCCGCGTCTCGAAGCATGGGGCCGCCCCATCCTTCGAGACGCCTCGCTTTGCTCGGCCCTCAGGATGAGGGCGGATGAAGGTCACTGCGCGAAGCTAACCACCCACTGTCGGGCGCCAGCACTCGAACCGCTTCTCGATCAGCCGCAACAGCTCCGTCATCGCAACCCCGGTCGATGCGATGATGATGATGCCGACCATGACAGCGTCGGTCTGGAACCGTGCGCCCGAGACCGCGATCAGGTGCCCGATCCCGTGCGTCGCACCGTACATCTCGCCGACCACGATGCCGATCAGGGCATGGCCGAGCCCGAGCCGCAATCCGCTGAGCAACAGCGGCACCGACGAGGGCAGCGCTACGGTCATGAACAGCTGCCGGTCGCTGGCGCCGAACGAGCGCGCGACCTTCACGAAGTCGGCATTGATGGTGCGCACGCCGGTGATGGTGTTGACCAGGATCGGGAAGACGGCGCCGAGGAACACGATTGCGATCTTCGACTCGAGCCCGATGCCGAACCAGATCATGATCAGTGGCAACAACGCGATGCGCGGCGTCGCGTAGAGCGCCGAGACGAACGGATCGAGGATCGCGTTGAGCCGGCCGTACCAGCCCATCAGGATGCCGAGCGGCACGCCGGTCACAATCGCCATGCCGAAGCCGACCGCGAACTCGTAGCCGCTCACCTTGAGATGCGGCCAGATACTGCCGTCTGCGAACATGCCATGGCCGGTGGTCACGATCCGGCTCGGGGAGCTCGTGAACAGCGCGTTGACCCATTCGAACGCAACGGCGGCTTCCCAGAACAACAGGAAGATCGTCATCGCCAGCGCGCCGAGCAGCGCATGCTCGTTCCGTTCCCAGAATGATTTCGGCGGCGCCAGCCGCGGCTCGGAGGCGTCGAGCGTTCTTGGTTCTGTTTCTGTCGTAACAACGTCCATTCGCCTCAAGCCACCGTTAGCATGCCGGTCTTCTCGGCCTCTTCCTCGATCAGCCGCCAGATGCGCCGTTCCATCTTCAGGAACTCAGGCTGATGCTTCATCGCCAGCGTGCGGGTCGGCGGCAGGTTGACGTCGATGATTTCTTTGATCCGTGCCGGCCGTGCCGACAAGACGACAACGCGTGTCGAGAGGAACACTGCTTCGCCGATCTGGTGCGTGACGAACAGCGCGGTCGTGCGCGCCCGTTGCAGGATTTTCAGAAGTTCCACCTGCATGAATTCGCGCGTCTGCGCATCGAGCGCCGCGAACGGCTCGTCCAGCAGGAGAAGCTGCGGCTCCATGACAAGCGCGCGGGCAATGTTGACGCGCTGGCGCATGCCGCCGGACAGCTCATGCGGATAGTGATCGGCGAAGCCCGCGAGCCCGACAAGCTGGATTAGCGCGCACGCGCGTTCTCGAATTTTCTGCTGCGGCAGCTTGCCCTGCAGCTCGAGGCCGTACATCACGTTCTGCACGACCGTGCGCCAGGGAAACAAGCTGTCCGCCTGGAATACCATGGCGCGGTCCGGACCAGGCCCGTTGATCGCGCGCTTGTTGACCAGGATGGTGCCGCCCGCGAGCGGCATCAGGCCATCGACCGCATTGAGCAGTGTGGTCTTGCCGCAGCCGCTCGGTCCGACCAGGCAGACCAGCTCGCCCTCGTAGACCTTGAGGTCGACATCCTGCAGCACCGGAAGAATCTGCCGCGTGCGCTCGTTGACGTGCTCAAGCGAGACGCTGCGCAATTCGAGTTTTGCTTGGCGCGGCGCTTCCACAATCAATCCTACTTCCCGAGCTTCGTGAAGAAGCCATCCTTCTGCAAGGCATCCAGCGCCGATGTGTCCACGAGCTGCTCCGGCTTCATTGATTTCGCCTTCGGAACCTTTTGCCCGATCTCATTCAGCACGAGCTGCATCCCAGCGAGCGAGGGGCGCAGATCGTCGGGATAGATCTTCACATAGGCTTCGTAGGCCGCCTTGATGTCGGCCGGCTCCTTCACTTTCAGGAAGGCCTGCGTGAGCGGGATCGCGATATCGGGATTGGCCTTGTACTGATGCACCGCGGTCGCCATCGCCATCATGAAGCGCTTCACGACATCAGCATTGTTTTTCAGATACGTTCGGTTGGTGACATAAGACGTGTTGGGGTAGTCGCCGGCGATGTGGGTGACGTCCACCAGCACGTGGAAGCCCTCGCGCGTCAGTCGGGCCGTGTCGGGATACTGCTCCATCGTGCCGGCGACCTGGCCGCTCATGGCGGCGGCAACGCGGGTCGCCGGGCCGCCGAGCTGCAGGATCTTCACATCGGTCCGGTCAAGCTTGAGATGCTTGAGTGCGAAGTCCGCGGCCTGGTCGGTCGAGGAGCCGTAGCGGCTGATCGCGATCGCCTGACCCTTGAGCTGCGCCGCGTCCTTGATCGTATTCTTGGTCACAAGCTGGAACGGCAGCTTGTTGGAGATGCCGCCGATGATGACGATATTGGCGCCGGCAACTCCGGCGGACATGGCGGGCGTGTAACCGTTCTGCGCGATGTCGACCGACCCGCCGATCACGGCGCTGGTCAAGGTCGAGCCCGCTTCGACGAAGACCGGCGTGATGTCGAGACCGAATTTTTTGAAGATGCCCTGCTTGTCGGCATAGATCAGCGGGCCGGAGGTCATCGAGTAGCCGTCATAGGCGACGCGCACTTTGGTGAGGTTCTGCGCCTGCGCCGCCGTTCCGAGCGCGATCGACAAAGCGAGGGTGGCAAACAGGCGTTTCATAGGACGCTCCCGTCGTCTTGGCCGCCGTTTCCTGGCGGCACTGCTCATTGAACCGTACGCATGTCTTTAGCAGTGCACATGTCGCCGCGCGAGAGCGACCAATTGGCACCGCGCACGCCTTTGCGTGGCTGGCCGCGGCATAGATCACGCGCGCGTGCCGCACAACACCCGAGGCAATGGTGGGCGTCCTGACGTCTCGGGAGTTCCACCCTTCCGGCGGTAACACAGGTTGGATAGGATGCCATCTGGGTGTTTGCGATACCGAATCCGAAAAAATGCGGCACGGTCGTGGGAGGAAAGCCAGTGACACTCATCCGTCGTCAGTTCCTGTCGCTGGCAGGTGCCGCGCTCGCGGCTCCGGCCGCCGTCCGGGAGGTCGCCGCCGCGGCCGCTGACGGGGGAATAATTGGGCTCTGACTCACTTTTGATGCAGTTTGTGGGATGGCTGACGCTTTGATTTGGGGGAGAATTAGCGCCATGCAGCACGCACTCCACCGCTCCAGCTTGGTGCCGCGTGGGTTTGTTGTAGAGAGTGCGAACTACGA